>JAFGDW010000274.1 GCA_016931935.1 Candidatus Zhuqueibacterota bacterium
CAATGCGCCGAAGGACGCATCTGCCTATGGCATGATTGGTGAAAATTAGTGAAATTCGTGGTTAAGCTCTTTTTAGAGTGGACTCATACATTGAAAGACTATTTTGAAGCCCAGGGAGAAACCAACATCCATGGCAGTATGGATGCCTTCCGGCTGGGATTTAAACGTGGATTAATCGAAGACGGTGAAACCTGGATGGCAATGGTGACAAGCAGACGACTGACAAGTCATACATACAACGAAGACACCGCTGAGGCCGTGGCTGCGGACATCATTAATCAATATTTTTCGGAATATGTAACACTACGAACCAAACTCGACGCATTAAAAGGGAAGATACAATGACAGTGCGGTTTGGCTTGAAAGAAACCACCATCCAAAAAATTCAGGCAGTGCTTGCAACTTTTCCGCAGGTAAAAAAAGCAGTGCTGTACGGTTCACGCGCGAAGGGTAATTATAAAAATGGATCGGATATTGATCTGACGCTTTATGGCGATGAAAATTTAACGCTGAACGTATTGTACAAAATCATGCATAAAATCGACGAGTTGCTGTTGCCTTACACATTTGATTTATCGATTTTTAATGATATAAGTGATCCGGATGTCATCGAGCACATTCAGCGTGTTGGGATCACATTTTATCAAACTAATACTGAACACATTAATAATGCGGTTCCTTCTGAATATTAAGGTTAAATAGTACACAATAAATTTACCACATTGATGAAATATTAAATGAGGAATTGACAATTGCTTGTATAAACCTGCATAGCTATTTAATCTGTTGAAATATGTAACCTGGATAGCCGGGTTTCAATTTATAACTTCCCAAATAGCAAATCTCAATCTGCAATTGTCAACCCATTCAATTTAATTCCCAAATAAATACGAATATGGTCTGTTCCTGAAATCAATTAGACACGCATTGTCAAGGTATCGCATGAAGTATCTGCTGCCAATAATGTTACTCTTCACATTCTCTGTTCCTTGTTTCGCAGTCGAAGGCATGTTTCCGCTGAACGACATCCACACCCTTGATCTGCACCAACATGGATTTGAAATATCCGCCGACGCCATCTACAATCCTGATGGTATCAGCCTGATTGATGGCATCTGCAAAGTGAACGGCTGTACAGGTTCATTTATATCTGACGATGGCTTGATTCTCACAAATCACCACTGTGCGTTCCGTACGGTTCAAATGGCAAGCACAAATGGGCATGATTATATCACTAGTGGTTACGTTGCATCAAATCGCACAGAAGAATTTCCGGCAGCAGGTTATGCTGTCCGAATTACCAAATGGTATCGCGATGTCACAGCAGATGTGTTGAGTGCAGTCACTGAAACAATGAGAATGGCAGAACGGACACGAGCGATTGACAAACGACGGAATGAAATTATTACTCGGGTAGAGCATGACTATCCGGGGCATCGTGCAGAAATAGCTGAAATGTTTATCGGCAAAACGTATGTGCTGTTTGTATACATTTATTTGAAGGACGTTCGACTTGTATATGCACCACCGCGCTCAATTGGTGAATTCGGTGGCGAAATCGACAATTGGATGTGGCCACGCCATTCCGGGGATTTTTCGCTAATGCGCGCCTACGTGGCTCCGGATGGAACACCAGCCGATTATGCGCCGACCAATGTGCCGTATCATCCCAAAACTCGGCTCACGATTCAACCGGATGGTGTCAACACTGGTGATCTGGTGTTTCTAATCGGATATCCTGGTCGAACGTATCGACATCAGACGTCTGATTTTCCCGCGTATGAACAGGAGGTGCGAATGCCGTTTGTAGTTGATTGGTATCAATGGCAAATCGATATGATGAATGCAATGGGACAGTCCGACCGGACGATCGCCCTGAAGCATGCATCACGCATCAAAAGCCTGTCAAACACTATGAAAAATTATCGCGGAAAATTGAAGGGAATAAATCGCGAACACCTGATCGCTCGTCGGCGCAAAGAGGAAGCCGCCTTGCAAAAATATATTATGGACGATGCGAACAGGGCAGCACAGTACGGAACAGTACAAACAGAATTGGCTGATATTTACAGTAATGTTCGCACCCACACGGACAGAACGATGATCCTGCACTATCTTAACAAGAACGTTACGCTGTTAAATATCGCTTATACATTGTATGAAGCAGCAGTGGAGCGACAAAAACCGGATGTCGAACGGAAAGCAGACTATACCGAACGAAATTTCGGACAAACTAAACAGAAACTGGAACAAAGCCTGCATGATTTTTACCAGCCTACCGATCAACAAATTTTTAACGCATTAATTGCCAAAGCGACTACCCTGTTACCTGATCAGCACATCGCTCCGATTGATTCCATCATGGAAGCTTACCCATCTATCGACGAATTTCTTGATACAATATATCACAATACAACATTAACAAATGCTGATACTGTGCGCACTCTTTTCATCAAAACGCCCGAGCAGTTGACCCAATGCAGCGATCCGTTCGTGCAACTGGCACGGCATCTGTATCCGCTATATGCTGCAATTGACAATGAGAGCAAATCGCGCAAAGGCGCCACCGACCAATTATATGCGAAATTGTATGATGTGAAAGCAGAATTTCTGAAACAGAAATTCATTCCGGACGCTAATGGCACGTTGCGCTTGACATTCGGACAGATCAATGGCTATTCCCCCAACGATGCTGTCTGGTGCCAGCCCATCACAACTGTTACTGGTATTTTGGAAAAAGACACCGGGCAGGAGCCGTTTAATTCGCCGTCCAGATTGCTAGATTTAATTCATGAAAAGAAGTTTGGTAAATACGTTCAACCGAAACTCTCCAGTGTGCCTTGTTGCATTTTATACGATACTGACACCACCGGCGGTAATTCCGGCAGTCCCGTATTCAACGCTCACGGTGAGCTTGTCGGTCTCAATTTCGACCGCACGTATGAGGCCACAATAAACGATTATGCCTGGAGTGAAAATTACAGTCGCTCGATCGGCGTGGACATCCGCTATATTTTGTGGATTTTGGATGAGTATGAAGATGTTGATTATTTGCTTACGGAGATGGGGGTAAATTGAAATAGCGATATTAAATTCGATAAATTCACTTTAAAAAGAACTTTATCACGAATTTTCACCAATCATGCCATAGGCAGATGCGTCCTTCGGCGCATTGTTTTTATAAGACTTAATAAATTTCCATTCGCATAATTAGCGGTTTTTAGTTTGGGCGTATTTGATGAAATTTTATATCATTTGAAAATATATTAAAAATTTTTAGCCACAGATAAACACTGATTTTAAACGAATAATAATATTTTTAATAGAATCCGTGTTTCATCCGTGTCAATCCGTGGCCCCAATAAATCTTTATTATCATCTCAGGAGAAAAAATGCTAATCGTCCATGTATTCGTTCACGTAAAACCCGATTATGTGGAGGCGTTTAAAGCCGCTTCGCTGGAAAACGCGCGTAAAAGCGTTAAGGAACCGGGGATTGCCCGATTTGATGTAATTCAGCAGCAGGATGATCCCATGAGATTCGTGCTGGTGGAAGTTTACCGAACCAAAGACGATCCGGCCAAACATAAAGACACCACTCACTACGCAGTCTGGCGCGATACGGTCGCCGACATGATGGCTGAGCCGCGCTCCAGCATTAAATATAACAACGTATTTCCTGACGAAAATGGATGGGATTAAATATGCTGTTCGAATTTGCTACTGCTACACGTATTATATTTGGAAACGGAACTATTAAACAAGTGCCCGCAATCGCCATGGATATGGGCAACAAAATTCTGGTTGTTACGGGCAGCAATGCCGATCGTGCACAGGTTTTGCTCGATCAATTCCCTAATCCCTGTGTTTCGGTACAAACATTTCAAGTGCATGGCGAGCCCGACGTACAAACGGTCACCGAAGGACTTGCGCGTGCCCGCAGTTGTGGCTGCAACCTGGTTATCGGCATTGGCGGCGGCAGTGCGCTGGATACAGCCAAAGCTATCTCTGCACTGCTGACCAATGGTGGAGACATTCTCGATTATCTTGAAGTTATTGGCAAAGGACAACACTTAATCAACAATCCGATTCCGTTCATCGCGATTCCCACCACGGCGGGTACTGGTACTGAAGTTACGCGCAATGCGGTCATCGCTTCACCGGAGCATCGTGTGAAGGTCAGCCTTCGGCATCCGCGTATGTTGCCGACGTTAGCTGTCATCGATCCGGAATTAACATATTCTATGTCCCCGGAGGTCACTGCCAGCACCGGACTCGATGCCCTTACTCAGGTGCTGGAACCATTCGTTTCCCGGAAAGCCAATCCTGTTACGGATGCCATTTGTCGTGAAGGATTGAATCGCGCGGCCTGCTCGTTGCGCACAGTGTTTGATAACAGTCAGGATGTGGATGCTCGGGAGAATATGGCGCTGGTCAGCCTGTTCGGTGGCCTGGCGTTGGCGAATGCCGGACTGGGCGCAGTTCATGGATTCGCTGGACCCATTGGCGGCATGTTTCCGGCGCCACATGGTGCGGTGTGCGCTCGCCTGCTGCCATTTGTGATGGAAGCTAATATTAAGCACATAAAACATAATAACTATATGAATTCACTGAAGCGATTTGAAGAATTGTCTCAAATTTTAACGGGAGACCATACCAGCACAATTAATGATGGCGTTAACTGGATAAACGATTTGTGCAATCATTTGCATGTACCACCGCTATCTGTTTACGGGATATCACAATCCGATGTGCCGGATATTGTTGAGAAAGCAAAATTCGCCAGCAGTATGAAAGGCAATCCGGTTGTGCTGCCGGAATTAACGCTAATAAAAATATTGGAACTGGCAATTGCTTAAGACAATTACTCTATGCAATAACAGATTTCTTTATCATCTCGTAGAAGAATTTTAAATTGAAGGACTGATGTGAATTGAATATTAAGCTCATAGATAATAAGCCATAGGGAAAAACGGATGGATGTCGACCAATTACAACAACTTCTGAATGCCCATGGATTTAAAGGGACTGCTTCTTTCAAACGAATTCCGACCGGCAAATTCAACGAAACCTATCGGTGCCTGATTGACCGAATGGGACGCAATGAAGCCGTTATTCTTCGTATCGCGCCACCGCCCATTACGGGATTTCTATTTTACGAACGGGGAATGATGGCGCAAGAACCAGGACTTCACCAATTAATTCGTGAACGAACATCCCTGCCTGTTCCGGCGATTCTTGTATACGACAATTCACGCACACTTATCAATCGTGATTTCCTGATCATGGAGCATCTGACGGGAACGCCACTGTCGGAATCGTATGTATCGCCTGCGGATCAGGATAAAGTCTATGAGCAAGTGGGGCGCTATCTGAAGGAGTTGCATACCCATTGCACAACGACTCAATACGGATATCTTGGTGAACACAAGTGCATGAAGCCGGCATCTACATGGAAGGATGCATTTCATGTGATGTGGAACAAATTGGTAGACGATATCACAAAATGCAATGTGTATGATTTCCGTGAAGCCGATTGTGCACGCCAGGCATTGGAATTACATCAGCCGATTTTCAAGCGTGATGTTTCAGCATCGCTACTGCATATGGATATTTGGGGACAAAATATTCTTATCGATAACAACAGCAAAATCACCGGCATTCTGGATTGGGACAGAGCGTTATGGGGCGATCCGGAAATTGAATTCGCCGTGCTCGATTACTGTGGCTTTAATGTGCCAGCGTTCTGGCGCGGATATGGCGAGCAACATGAACGCAATACCGAGGCCAATATCCGTATGTTATTCTATCACCTGTACGAAATTCAAAAATATCTTGTGATCTGGACATTGCGAGCAGGTTCACTCAGCCGGGTACAATCATATAAGCAATACTCACTGCGGGCGATTGATAAGTTGCTGCAAATTGCTGCTGAAATGTTTTCATAAACCAAATTGTACAGTACGACATGCATGGCGGTTTTTGCAAGATTTCGTCATAATATCCCCCTTATGCTGTGATCTGCAAACCTTTCTTAATCCAAAATGTAAAATTTCCTATCCAAATTTCCACACAATCTATCTGAAAAATTGCTACGTTCACGCCTCCAAATGCTTCACAAAGGGTAGAACGTTAAAATCGCGAAAAAAATATCATCAATATTCTGACAAGTAGCATGACTCCAAAGCTCTTAGCCAATTAAACAAGCAGTTCATCCACTCGCATTTTTTTACTTGACAATATCAATTATATTGTAAATAGGAAAATAACGGAAAATAAGAACTAAATTAATACAAGTAAAATTAGTATATTAGTACAATGGGCTTATTTTTTATTTTCTCATTTTATACCATTAAATTCCAACTTTTTGTTGCTATTTTGTGACTCGTTTCGTATATTGGGAAAAGTAATAAGGATTACTTTTTATGACATATTTAATTCGAATATAAATTTAAAATTTATATGGAGTATTCATGGATGAACGGGCAGACATCCATAGGATTTTTTTATCGGCGTTGCATGTACAATTTAAGCACTGCCCGGCTTATTTTGTTACTTGTAACGCCTTTTTTATTGCAAGGTAGATTATGGGAGTTAAACTTAGAAAACGAAAAGTGTCTGACGGTAAAGTAAGCCTATACCTTGATATTTATTACGATGGAAAACGGGACTATGATTTTCTAAAACTATATTTGACGGGCGACCGGGAAGCGAATAAAGAAGTTTTGAAATTAGCTGAAAGTATTCGGGCTAAAAAACAATTAGAAATTCAAAATTCAGCACATGGATTTATTCCACAGTTTAAAAACAAAGCAAATTTCATTGAATATTTTGAAAAATTAGTTTCTGAAAAAGATAAAAAAGGCCGGGCATGGTATAGTACAAGTGTACACTTGAAAAATTTTGCAGGCGATACAATTACTTTTTCAAAAATAACGGAACAATGGCTTAATGAATTCAAGAATTATTTACTTTCAAAGATAGGTAATAATACAGCACACACCTATTTTCTCATTGTTAAGGCTGCCTTAAAACAAGCTGTAAAAGATAAAATTATACTTTCAAGTCCGGGAAATCAAATTGCACATATAAAAAAATATGAAGTCAAACGGTCATTCTTAACTCAAATTGAAATACAAAAACTTGCAGATGCACCGTGTGACGATCCTGAAGTCAAACGGGCATTTCTATTTTCTTGTTATACGGGTTTGAGAATGTCCGATGTACGGAAATTAACGCGGCAAAATATTGATGGTGATCGAATAGAATTTAGGCAGGAAAAGACAAAAAGCGTGGAATATTTACACCTATCACCGACAGCAAAAACTTTGTTGAACCGAAATAATATTTTAAACATGCCGAATGCACCTATTTTTAAATTGCCAAGTCGACAGTGGATTGCAATTGTTATGAAAAAATGGTGTGACAATGCCGGAATTAGTAAGCACGTTACCTTTCACACTGCCCGGCATACGTTCGCAACATTAGCCTTGACCGAATCCGGTGATCTTTACACTGTCTCAAAATTATTAGGACATAAAAACATTAACACAACGCAAATTTACGCAAAAGTAGTGGACGAAAAAAAACGGGCTGTCATGGATGCACTGCCCAAAATAAATTTAAAAAATTAGTGAGCGTTGAACATGGATTATCTTGCTGGAAGAGAAAAAGAATTTTACAAAATTTGGTATAAAAATGCAGGTAAATGGATAGTAACTGCTTTTGATAATACATTGTTAGAATGGAACAAAGGCACATCCTTTTCAGGTTTATCATTCAAACCCAAAGGTAGAATTAGAGCGTGTGATCGAATAGTAAAAAGCATTGTAGATTTTGTAACTAAGTACTATGGTAGCTGGGCGAACGACAACCTTGATAATGAAATTAAAACCGAATATTCCGCGCAGCGTCTTAGCGAACGAATAACCTACTTTGAAAAAGTATTAGGTGAAAAAACTCCAAATGAAATTAAAAATATCTCAACGTATATCCCAAAAGTAAATAAAACTGATTTTCATAAGGGAGCAAAATCTTTGAAAAAAGTAATACGGGAAATAGTTACAATTTTAAAAAGTAACACTATCAATGAAACGAATGAACGATTATTTGACTTTGTTAGTAAATTTACAAATGAATTAGACAATGAAAAAAGAAATTGCCATTTTCCTACAATTCAAGTCGTTGTTAAGAAAGTAAAATTTCACCGTGCCGCAGAAACTGTCCGTGACATCTACAATAAAAATTAATTAGTTAATCAATTTTAATTTCGTTTTTTTCTCCCCCCCAATATTTTTTTTTACTATTAAATACTCAATTCATAGTTTATTATCTTATGCCAGTAATTTTCATATACTGGCATTTTTATTTTATGTAATTGGAGATATTAAACAATGGAATCATTTGAAAAACGTCTTGAGAATCTTCTCCGGGAACGGATTGTTCCTGAAATTTTAACACTACCAGAAGCCGCAAAATACCTTTCATTATCAAAATCCACGATTTATAAAATGACTCATTATCGAAAAATACCATTTTCTAAACCGCAAGGGAAGAAAATATATTTCTCCCGGACAGAGCTTGATAAATGGATGTTAAGCAATCCAGTAAAAACTCAGGCAGACATTGACCAGGAAGCAGAAAACTTTATTGTAAATGGACACAAACAGGATAAACATGGAAGGGGTAACAAATGACTAATTCAACACCATTAAAAGCAATTCGTTTGAAATGTCTTGACTGTTCATGTGGAAGTACGACAGAAGTCAAAAATTGTGTTATCCCGGATTGCGTTCTTTTTCCGTACCGAATGGGAAGAAATCCAAACCGAAAAGGAAAGAGCAGTTTAAATGCCCTTTTTTCGAATAAAAACCCGTCTCAACAAACGATTTCAGAATAAATAAGTCAATTAATAGCAAAATACATTCAACGGGCAGGATAGCGATGGATGAAAAGAGAGATGTAATAAAGTCCAGTGTAATTGTTATAGATCGTCAGCTAATGGAATCAATTGCATATTTAAAACTAACCGGAAATTCGAAAGATGTTTTAATTCGTTTTTTGGGTAAGCGTCAAATATGTAAAATTAAATCAGGCAAGCGCTCAATAACTGCTATATTAAACAACGGTAAAATAGTTTTCACATACCGAGAAGCTAAAGAGAAATATGGTATTTCTGAAAAAACATTCAGCCGTGCACTTGACCAGTTGATTAAATTCGGTTTTATTGACATCGCACGACCAGGGATCGGTTATGCGAAAATTGAAACCCTTTATTCAATTTCTGAACGTTGGAAAGATTTTGGAACTGATAAGTTTATTGAAAAAAAAAGAACACCAAGAGTCAATCATAAATTTCCGGGTAATTCTAAATAGCATTTTTCAACTGTCAAAAGTTAAGCTATACAACTGTCAAAAGTTAAGCTATCGTTCGTTTTTTAGTAAACCATAACTGTCAAAAGTTAAGACATTAAAAAGAGCCTACTATCCAATTTATTAATTACTTAAGCCAATATTTTTAATTTTTACTGCAACTGTCAAAAGTTAATCATTCTATAGCTATACCATACTATATAGCAAATTAGTGATGGTATCAAAATATAAATCAGACAGAAAATGAGCTTGCAAAAATGAAAACAAAAAAGTTTTTGATTCATAGAAAATCAATTACAATTGATGTTGAAATTTTATTTGAGAAAAAAAATAATTACTTTGTTGCATACTGTCCGATGTGTGATATTTTGGTTAGTGAATCGACCGTTAAAAAAGTTCGGAAAAACATAATTAAAAAAATTATCGACCGTACTGATTTTTGTATCGAAAATGGTTTTATTCCGGTTTATTGTAAATGAGTAATATTCCCTTTAAATGACAAAAGTATGAAGGGGTAAACAATGAAAGACTTTGACATCAATCAAGTTTTAAAGGCCATTGAAGGAAGCCGGGGAATAGTAAATGAAGTGGCTAAAAAATTAGGCTGTAATTGGCGAACAGCTAAACGATATATTGAAAATTGGTTAACTACAAAGCAAGCATTCACCGATGAAACCGAAATACTAATCGACACAGCAGAATCAAAACTTTTTGAAGCGCTGGACAATGGCGACCTATGGGCTATAAAATTCATCTTAACAACAAAAGGCCGGGTACGCGGGTATGAAGATAAAAGCAAAGATAATATTCCCGAAAAAGTCGATTTGTCAGAAATTGCAAAACTTCTCAGTAATAGCTATGAAATTCAGGAATCACCAAACTGCTTGCTTATTTCAAATTAATTTATTTAATTCTAAAAAACGATTATAAGAAATTTAATGTAATATTTAGAATGTCATTTCCAAATATTTTGCTCCGGGAGATACTACAATGGGCTTTTTTGACAGGTTTAAGAAACGTAACCAAAATGAGATACTGACATTAGAACAATTAATTAATAAATTAAAAGATTCGGGTTTATCAGAAACGCAAATTAGAGAAAAGCTCAACACTGATTTGGAAACAGGCGGGGAGATATTTGGGGAATTTCGGGAACGATTTAAAGCAGATATTGATTCTGAGAATGAAAATAAAAATTATCACGGATTAAGTCAGGCGTTTGAAAATGCAAAACTTTGGGAATGGGTTGGTATTTCTGACAATGAAATGTGCCCGGACTGTATAGAACGTCACAACATGGAACCGCAATCTTATGAAAAATGGAAAATACTGGGACTTCCGGGAAGCGGTAAAACTGCTTGTAAAAAAAAGTGTCGATGTGATCTAATTCCCACTGGCTTAATTGAAAAAGAGAGAATTAATTTAGATGAGAAGGATTTGAACACATTAGAAAAAAAAGCTCAGGAATCATTGTCATGTATAAAAAGCGATCCGGCCAAAGTTATCAAAAACGTTGAACCATATTGTTTAAAATTAATGAAAACTATTGATTCTGGAAAAGGCAGTGAAAATTTATTAATTCCGTTTTGGATTGATAAACTTACAACGGCTTTTCTAATTAAAAACGATTTTCAAAACGCTTATAACTGGCTAAAGCTTTACTATAACCATCCTGAGATATATAAAAAAAATATAGCCGATGTCGTTCTCAAGCGTCTTGAGAAAAATTTTAAAAAATGTAAAACTGAATTTGGTATCAAGGAATAATAGTAAATATTGAAACGATACACTAATAGAAATCACTATTTAAAATCACTCTTATTGAACTTCAAGACGTTTTATTGCAAATCCTGAAATAGTCACACCTGGAATAGTTACTGGCGTTTTCAAAATATATGATTTTGATTCTGATATTATTTTTAGGTCACAAACTCCATTTGCTCCCATATCAACTGCTTTTTTATAAAATTGTTCGATGGAAGCGTCTAAATTGATCGGAGTAAATTCCCATTCAGTTTTATACACGTTACCATTAAATCTTTCATCTCTATGTCTAAGCAAACTTGCTTCAGGCATGACTGTTATTGTTATCATTCCGATAGATTCATATTTCCCTAAATATTGATAAGGGGAAAACATAAAGCCCTTTTCCGTATATTTAGCGAAGTCAATAACAAATTCAGATTGCGATTTTGGAATAAACATGATGTTAGGTGCACATCCAATAAAAATAATTAGCAGACAAAATATCGCCTTTTTCATTTTGTTCACTCCTTTCAAATTATTGAGATAAAATAAGAATAGTCTCCATTTCAGTCAACTATTTTAGTAATTTATTAAATTTTAATTTCGTAATAAATTCAATGAACTTACATTATCGAGATAGGTATAAGAAAGACCTTGATTTTTTGACATGGATTTTATTAATTATTGCAATTCATAATTTATTTAGAATTTTCATTTTTTGTTGTTATTTTGTGACTGATTAAAAAGTTGAGATATTAAAAACAAATAGTTATGTTAAATAATGACTATATCAATTATTTTTGGTATCAATAGTGATTACTTTCCGCACTGCTAACTAAATAACATAGTAAACTTAAAGTATCTATTCAGATTCAACCGTCGGCTGAACTTGTCGAAGCCGACAGAGAGACAAGAATAGTTAGAATTGTTGCCTTCGACAAGCTCAGGCAACGATCAACTGAATAGTTACAACTTAAATATTGTAACATTCCAACTACATGTGCATGAAGTCGACATTTTAACCATATCATTACAAAAGTACGAATACACTCATCCATATCTCAAATGATGGAGGTACACATTGAAAATAGGAATTCCCAAAGAAATACGTGCCGGTGAGACACGCGTCGCACTCATTCCCCCAATGATTGCAGGCTTAATCCGGGACGGTCATGAAGTTTTGGTAGAATCCGGGGCCGGCGTCGGCGCCGGATTTGCTGATACCGCTTACCAGGATGCCGGAGCTTCTATAATTGATGATGCTGCTAAATTATACACCAATGCCGATCTTATCATGAAAGTTAACGCTCCAACCTTTAACCCGACAACCAAAAAACATGAGGCTGATTTACTAAAAAATGGCACTACTTACGTCGGCTTTCTGATGCCACAAGAAAATAAAGACGCTGTCGAAAAAATGGTCAGGAAGAAAATAACCTGCTTTGCGATGGAATTTGTCCCGCGTATCACCCGCGCGCAAAGTATGGATGCCCTAAGTTCCATGGCCACGATTGCTGGCTATAAAGCGGTCATCATTGCTGCGGAAAAACTCAGCAAGATATTCCCGTTGCTCATGACTGCCGCCGGTTCAATCACCCCGGCCAATGTGCTTATTCTGGGCGCCGGAGTGGCCGGCCTACAAGCGATCGCTACCGCCAAGCGGCTCGGCGCAAAAGTGGAAGCATTCGATCCCCGGCCGGCCGTGAAAGAACAAATCGAGAGTCTTGGCGCTAGTTTTGTGGAAATGCAACTGCCCGAGGAAGATGTGGAAACCGCTGGTGGATATGCCAAACAACAATCGGATGCGTTTCTCAAAGCCGAACAAGATGCCATTGGCAAACGCCTGCCACGGATGGATGTGGTAATCACCACCGCACAGATTTTCGGTAAACGCGCCCCGATATTAATAACCAGAGCCATGGTCGAACAGATGCAACCAGGCGCCGTTATTATCGATTTGGCAGCCGAACAGGGCGGCAATTGTGAACTGACCGCCGCCAACGAACAGGTCGAAGCCCATGGAGTCACTGTCATCGGCGTTGTGAATTTGCCAGCCAGCGTTGCATATCACGCCAGCCAGATGTATTCCAAGAACATCACCAACTTGTTCAAACATTTATACCTGGCGCCTGAATTTATTTTAAATTTCGAAGACGAGATCACCAATGGCGCCTGCGTTGTACGTGATGGCGCGATTATCAATGATGTTGTTAAAAATCTGGTTCAATAAAGGAGGAAACTATGGATGCCCCCATTCTGGTCTCAATTTATATATTCGTATTGGCGATTTTCATCGGAATTGAAGTGATTACCAAAGTGCCGCCACTATTACACACACCGCTGATGTCCGGATCAAACGCGATTTCCGGCATTACACTGGTAGGCTCGCTGATCAGCGCCGGCGCGGGACATAATGCAATTAGTACGATTTTAGCGACCGTCGCTGTAACATTTGCCACTATCAATGTGGTTGGCGGATTTATGGTGACCGATCGCATGCTGGAAATGTTCAAACAGGAAAAGAAAGATAAAAAGGAAGGGGACAAATAATGACAGGAATCGATATTATTATCAAGATTGTGTATCTGATTGCCGCCATCCTTTTTATTTTGGGATTAAAAAAATTAAGCTCACCCAAAACCGCCCGTCAGGGTAATCAACTGGCGATGTTAGGTATGTTTCTGGCGGTTGTTATGACAGCGTTCAAAATAATTAATCCGGTGTGGGTGTTGGTTGGTTTGGTGATAGGCGCGGCTGTCGGTGCAATTTCCGCGAAAAAAGTGCAGATGACCGCCATGCCACAAATGGTGGCTATTTTCAACGGCTTTGGAGGCGGCGCTTCCACGCTGGTGGCATTTTCTGAATACACCAGCATTACCGGTGAAGCGAAAATTGATTTCTACATTACCGTTGTCCTTAGTATTCTCATTGGTACCGTGACGTTTTTCGGCAGTCTGATCGCCTATCTGAAACTCGATGGCACCATGAAAGGGGTACCAATAACGTATGCCGGGCAGCAATTCATAAATGCCTTGCTATTAATCCTTATTGGCGTACTTGGCACGCTGTTCGTACTCGATACTGTTGGCATTGTAGTGATCGCCGGAATGCCGGCCTGGGTGTATTTGATTGCGATTGTGGTTCTTTCCACGGTGCTTGGTATTACTTCAGTTATTCCCATCGGCGGTGCGGATATGCCAGTAGTTGTTTCCCTGCTAAACTCATATTCGGGACTCGCCGCGGCGGCCACTGGATTTGTGCTTTCCAATTACGTGCTGATTATTTCTGGTGCGCTGGTCGGCGCCTCCGGTTTGATTCTTACAAACATTATGTGTGTGGCCATGAATCGATCATTGGCAAATGTATTATTCGCTGCTGTGGGTTCTGAAGAAGGTGCTGTCAGCGGTGAAAAAGAACAACGCACCGTGGTTCGTTACACGGCTGATGACGCAGCGTTCATGCTGGAAAAAGCCAGCTCGGTCATTATTATCCCCGGCTATGGACTCGCCGTCGCACAGGCGCAACACATTCTTCAGGAAATGGCCACCATTTTGCAGAATCAAGGCATTAAAGTACGTTACGCCATTCACCCGGTTGCCGGACGCATGCCCGGTCACATGAACGTATTGCTCGCCGAGGCCAACGTGCCCTACGACTATTTGCTGGAAATGGATGAAATTAATGACGACTTCCAGAACACCGATGTCGCGTTCATTGTCGGCGCGAATGACGTTGTGAATCCTGCTGCACGGTACAAAAAAGACAGCCCCCTGTACGGTATGCCCATCCTCAATGCCGATCAGGCCCGTACCATTATGATTATCAAACGCTCACTCGGCGCCGGTTTCGCCGGTGAAGCCAACGAGCTGTTCTTCGACGAAAAAACCATGATGGTGTTTGGTGACGCGAAAAAAATGATTACCGATATCGTGCATGTGTTGAAAGGATAGTTTTTTCTATTTGAAAACGCCATGTCATTGCAGCATGGCGTTTTTCTTTTTGCAGAAATATCTCTATATCCTTCGTTTTAAACCCACCCATTTTCCGCTTCAGTTATTTATTACATTTCATTTACGTGATTATTAATTGAATAAATTAGCCGATAACAGAAATGAAAATAAATTTATTCCATATAATCCGAAACTGCCTTTATGGTAACAAAATATCGAAGTCTATTTATAATTGCTTTTTTTATCGCAGTTGCATGGCTTGCCTGCTTTCACCACTTTTCTGATGATTTCATTAATAAATACTTTTACATGCCGTTTTTAGGTATCATCGCCGCCACCGTGGCCAACACCACACCCGCGGCTGCAGGCATTGTCTACTTCCCTATCTTAACCAAATTAAACATTGCGCCCGCAACTGCCGTTCATTTTGGATTACTGATTCAAGCATACGGCATGGGGCTCGGTACATTCAAATGGTTCCTGGTCAATAAACGCTTATTCATCATGAATGTTATTCCAACGTGCCTTGCCGGTGGGATCATCGGCGTATTTCTTAGCATTGTGGTGTTCCCAATTGACAACGCCAAAATTTTGACATCTATATTTAATTTGATTGCATTTTTATTAACACAGTTCATCTTCTTTTCGATTTTATTCAAACGGCAATATCCCAAACTGACAGTCGAATTGACGCCGTTGAACATTGCAATCCTGTTTACATTTTCGTTAATAGGGGGACTCGTCACTGGCTGGATCGGATTCGGGATTGATACGATTTTCTATTTCATATTGACTGTTTTTTTCCGAATTAATCCCGCCGCATCGATTATCACCAGCATATCTCTGATGGCCGCCACATCCATCACCGGGAGCATATTGAATATTATTTTCTACAGCGTGCCCGTTTCACTTTGGTATTCGGCGATTCCCGGAGTGACAATTGCCGGACTGTTTTTAGCATCGTTCCTGGCGATCAAACTCGGGGCAAAAAATGTGCTGCTGTTGTTTTCATTGTTACTCACACTCGATTTCTTCGTCACGTTCTGGACGCAACACACCTTTCATATCAGCTATCTGCTTAAAGTGTTTCTTACCTACGCATTGGTCGCCTACCTGGTGTACATTCATATCAAGATTTTTAAATTGAGTTATAACGATATTGACAGTTTGGGGGAGTTTGAGGAGAGTGGAGAGCAAATTAATTTAAATGCTCGTTTGAATCAAGACGATCCCATCGCTGCAAACGATGGAATCGCCGTGGATGCTCACTTCAACAACAAGATTTTATGAACACGCCTTATCTCATTAGCTTCTAAAACACACATGTAAATGCCACTCGGTGCATAATTGCTTCGTTGTCCTGTACCATCCCATGTGACAGTGTGATAACCGGGCGCCTGATTTCCGTTAACAAGCTCGCGAGTCAACTGACCGAGAATGTTATAAACTCGAATAGTAACGCGCACATTAGCGCCATGTGCCGGGACGCCGTAACGAAAATGCGTGACCGCATTAAATGGATTGGGATAGTTCGCCGATAATTGAAAGTCGTTGGGTACACCGTCATGGTTCGCTGCCTGAACGTCCAGTCCTTTCCCAATAATGGAAATATGACCGCCGGTGATCTGTTGAATCGATATCGCCTGCGATACATCACCGCAGAGCGTGGCGTGCTTAATATCCACCGGGCTGGTTGTGCCCGTATCCGATTCGGCATGCACTTTAAAACAGACATCTACCAACGCGCCCTGATCGGTGTGGATTGCCACAGGGCTGATGAGGGAAATAGTAGCGCTGTCCGTACCGGTAAAATCGGTGGTCAGGGAAAAGCTTTTCGTCAGCGCGGTGGTTCTGACATCCTGAATGGTCATGACTGCCGGATCGTATTGAAGGGTCAATTTAATTTCCGCCACACCATTAACGTTCTGGCTTTCCAGCGGCAGCGTAACGACCTGTCCGGGATTGGCGTCCGTCGAGCCAATGGATAATACAGCTTGTTGAATCGCAGCTCCGGACGAATCGGCAAATGGGCCGCCATATGCGCCCATGTCATTGCGGCTGCCATCGAGATCATCGTACCCGGTCGCCGGATTTCCGGTATCGATGCATGGCGATGTCGGCAGCAGATGGTAATTTTGACTGGCAGGATTTACGAATTGTGGATCGGCAACAATATTACCAATCCCCGGCGTTATGCCGGTGAATGCTGTCTCATAATCCCAAATCGCACAATAATCCATTGGCGATTGTGAGGTTGAATGGACGGGATTGAAATCGGCGCCGGCAAAAATATTATTCATATTGGTCAGGGACGATTCCTGGTCATAAATAATCGCTGTACCTTGAATGGTATAAAACGTATTATTGATAATGGCCGCATCGGCGCAGGTTTTAAGCTGAATTCCGTAGCACATCTCACCGTTGCTCAATTGGAACGTATTATTATAGATGTCCAGTCCCTGTGAATTCTCACCATAAATGACCGCGCCGGTTACAGAAACACAGCGGAAGATATTTCGCAAAAGACGCGGACTGGCATCTCTGGCATAAATTGTAAATTCACCGTATTGCGGACTGTTAAAAATATTCTGCTCGATCAGCGGCGCTGCATTACGCCGGCACTCCAGCGCTGTAAAAATAAGTTCGTTGCCTTCGAATATGTTATGGTGAATATGGGGACTTGCATTATCGCAGGCGATCCAGATGCCATCAATATCACTTTCAAATAGATTATTGGAAATCTCAGGATTAGCGGAATTACAATCAATTCCGATGCCGGAACCGCCACCGCACATTATTCTGTTTTTAGCTATTAGCGGCGCAGCATTATTACACACGATGGTTGGGAATCCGCCATCACCTGCATCGAGCGTTAAACCTGAAATGCCGGATTCGGTAATACTGTTAAAAACAACAACAGTGTGTTCTTCGCCAAAGAGTCGTGTAACCAGCGCACCCATACCCTTCACGTAAACATTCTCCCGCATGACAATCGTTTCATTATAATCCCCGGCGGCGACCAGCACAGTATCCCCAGATGTTGCATGCGCAATTGCCGCGCTAATCCTTCGGTATGGAAAGTAGCGGCTACCATCTTCATCGCCGGAATTTCGATTATCCACAAACACGTAGCGGCCGCCGCTGCTGCCCAGGTGCACGACAAACGCGCCATCGGTTACTTGCAAGATTCGGAATGGTTTTCCGCTGCTGCTGGTAAGGTTCAGATTATCCAAACTGAGCGGGCTGGCTTCACCGGCATGGCAAGCAGCATTAACAGCAAATTGAATCGTGGTAATTGTTCCGCTTCCCGAAAGCAGTTCGGTTGCATTTGTAAGCGCTATATGGATAGCATCCGAACCTGCCTGCCAATCGAGCGCGAACGTTTCTGTCGCTTCGCCGGTAGCGACATGAATTGCTTCAAGTAGCTGTCCGTCGAATGAAACATCGAACCGGGCCTCCTGCAGGCCGCGCAGATCACTCAGTATAATGGAAACAGATATTGTGTCACCGGGAAAACCAGATGCACTGCTAATCACTGCCATTGTCGAATATTCAATGTCCGACTCGCCCGGAATTGGGTCCGGTCCGCCAAACGCGCCCATATCATTGCGGCTACCATCCCGGTCGTTAAATTCTGGCGCCGGATTGCCGGCATTAATTCCCGGCGATCCGGGCAGCAGCCGAAAATCGTTAGGCCGCTCCTGCCGGAAATGCGGTTCTTCAGAAATGCAACCGAGGCCTGGTTGAAACCCGTTATAGGCATTCGCGGCAACCACATTATTGTAGGTGCAAACAATCGCATCCTGATCTCCAATTATACCCTCACCACGTGAATCATTTGTGATGTGAACGATGTTGCTCATTACGGGTATAACGCCCTCTGTGTAACCTAAAGAAATCCCCCGGCCGGTCTCCTGGACAATGGTATTATTAATAACCGCTGTCAAACTGAATTCAAGCTGAATCGCATAATTGTTAGATTCTATGATAATATTGTTCTGAATATATCCCGGCGATGTCGTATCCACAATACTCAAAAAATCCCGGATGCCAACGCCAAAGCCTGAAATAATATTTTTGGTAATTTGGGGAGAACTATACAAATGTTCAATACCGATAGCATACTCGCCGCCATAATTGATGAGCACATTTTCTGTAATGAGCGGCGATGTTTGCTCACAGCGGATGGCACTTCCATCGAAATGGTTGATGATGGTGAACCCCTTAATCATGCTCGAATCTGCACATTCTACGAACCGGTATTCATTTGTCATGCCGTGTATTTTTGTCACATTAGCGCCGGAGCCAACCAATGCGATGCCCGGGCCAATAGTTATCATTTCGGAATATTCTCCCGGGCGGACATTTACGGTGTCGCCAAACTGCGCCGCGGTGAGTCCGGTGGTGATAGTTGCAAATGGCCGCTGAACCGAACCATTTCCACCTGCTGCAGCGATTTCATCGACATAGATATGATCTCCAAATGGTTTTCCTGAAACGGTTTCGGATAAAGCGCTTTCATTTGAATTGGAGTCGACCGCCGCAATCGCATATGCATACACAAATCCCGGCAGCACGTCTGTATCTACATAACCTGTCGCAGTACCTGGTATTTCTTTTGTCCAATACCTGTCAAAATCAGCCTCACCTGCGCTGCGGTACAGTTTATAGGATTTCAAATCAGATTCAATATTCGCTGTCCAGTCAAGACGAATCTGGCGGACATCACGCTGAATGGCCAGTCCGATGGGAGTTTGCGGCGCAATTGAATCGAGCGTGGAAAACCAGAGCGCCACTTCATCCATTCCGGGTGTTGCACCAGGAATGTCGGTAGCAAGATTTGCCTTGTACTGAATATAGCGATCGCCATCATGAACAGGGTTGGTTATCTGGCCGGTTTCCGATGTGTAGAAATCAGCATTGGATGTCGGACCATACCATTGCGCAGCATGGATACTTCCGGGAGTTGAACTGCTTCTCAATTGAAATTGCAGATGCGTTGTATTGGGATCACCTGATAGCACCCGGCTCAATTCCGAAAAATCAGCTCCCCCGGGGCCGGCATCAAATACTGTGGAGGTAAACGCGCCATCCCGCACCGGTACAACGCGCCACTGATTCATAATAATCTCGAATTTTGACGGACCGTCCCCCATATGCCAGGCCTCCCATGAAAGCTGGAACAAATCGTCAGCCAATAGCATAATATCCACATCGTTCAGACCGCCGGATTGATACGGATCAATATCAGCAATCATGTGATTCCGATTCAGCGCCACACCATCCGCACTGAATAGCTGCGCATATACCCGTGCAAAATTGCCATCGGGATTGCCGCGCCGGTCAATCCATGCCAGGAGCAGATTATCATGGCGGTCGAAACAGATATCGGTAATTCGCTGCTGGCCTTCGCCCGGATCATCATCGACGCGAATTGGCGGGCCTTTGGGCGTGCCATCTTTGTTAAAAAATCGCAGGTAGGCATCCTCATAATTACTGCTAGGCTCCTGATCGACAATGGCCGTCCATGCGACGACAAATTCGCCACGGCTGTTTTTGGCGGCGATCGGGAAATACTCATGTTTGGAATAATTTTCCGGATTGAGTAACCGGTTTGTTCCGAGCTTCTCTCCCGAACCCGTGAATTTTTGTAAGTACACGGCGCCCTTGTCCCAGTTACCCTGTTCCCAGAATACCCACCATGTTCCGAAATCATCAAACAGCACGGAAACTCCGCTGGCCTGAATCATTACATTTTCATTAACTAGTTGATGACTCCCGATTGGCGCACCGGAGGCATCGTAAAATTGGATAAAATTGTAGTACACGCGTTCACGGCTTGGATTGAGTTGAGCTGACCATAAAATTGCAAATCCGTTTGTCTGATCGTTAAAGCACGCAGCCGATGTCGCAACACTAAAGATGGTGGTATCAGCATCCACCCGGAACCGGTCAATCAGAAGCGAGCCATCGGCTGCATGTTTCGCGGCGAATAATTGGCGATCCTGGATTGCAAGTGTCAGATATTCGCCAGCCTGATTAAATACGGCAAACCGAAGCAATGAATTATCAACCGTATCTTCGCTTGCGCGCACAAATGGATGCGGCAATTGCACTTCGCCATCCACCAGCCGGGTGACAACCACGCTGTCCAAATTGCCGTTCAGGAAATCGGATTGTGTTGTCTGTCGCCATACCTTTTGGCTTTGCTCATTTGCCAGTGTCCGGGTGTCTATTAGCACGAGACACAGGCAAAAAGCTCCGTACATCATGGCTAATTTAATATTGCACACGATATCCTCTGGGTAAAGATTCATTATATAGAAAACCAGGAAAGCTCGATTGTTAGCAAAGGACGAGTATTCTACTCAGGTACGAGTGGGGCATTAAATAATGTCGATTATATCGCTTCAAAGGAAAGTTATCTCTCAACAGTATATCCTGCAAAGATTATACAATTTTATAGTCGTTTTGTCAAGATGAATCTGTACCTGAATTCGACCTGACACTGAAAAGCGGGCATGGTTTTGCTGCGACTATAACCTGGTTTTCTATTGGAACCAATATTGAACAATGTTCTTGTGGTTGCACATAATAATCGGTTTTTCCTGCAAGGCATGGATCAAGGGGAAAATTTTCCTTTTCATCACAACATAACTGGACGTGCTTTGAAATCCAAATATATTCGACATTGGCATCAATCAGCGAACTGAGTTCTTAAATAGTAGCGCGCGAAAAATATTTTGAAAATGGGGACGATGAAGCACTTCAAGCAGTTCAGCCAATAATTTCATCGCTGAACCAAATTATTATTTGGCGATTGTGGATGTTTTCCGTTAAATATGTAAGTGTTTGACCGATGAGATAGCTGATCCAGATATTCGTATCGATTACAATTCTACTTGTTTTTTTCATAACGTCTCTGCCTGACGTCTTCCACGTCACGTGTGATATCATCCAAAGTAAACTCATCGGTCTTTAATGTTGCTAACAATTACTGCCCTCGGGATGCGATGGTCTTACGTTCCAGATGGCGGATGATTTCTAGCTTCTCATCCGGATTGCATTGTTTAATTAACGTCTTTATCTGATTCACATTTAATGTCAGGATTGCACTCATCGCTGGCTCATCATTTTATTTGTTATGTAGCTAATAGGTAAGTTTTTTCTACAAAATCAAGTTACTTGATGGAGTTGGTTTTCCTTTAGCGATTTCATCGCCTATATCTATAGAATCGCTATATTTGCTATTTAATCCCCACCACCTTCGTACTCTCCTCCCCAAACTGACTGATCACCCGCACGGCAATCTTCTGCTGCTCACTTTTTGCGCGAATGGGGTGGGACACATGACCATACACTTGATTAAATTCGTCATCATTGATTTGTTCATGGAAAATATCATGGCGTTATATCGAAAGGTCAAAAAAAACTCAACTGCCCTCGTCCGCTTTCAACGTGCTCCCGTAAAAGTAAATGTCTGGCAAGGTCACCAAATGGAAACATAAATACATTTAGCTTCCGATGCATTCCATTTGTTTGCTCCCACGGTTTTTTACAAATATCATCAATCCAGCAAAGCACTATTTCCGCTAATGCTGATTTTGCTCTGTTCGTACTGGGATTGATACATTGATTGATACAACCCAAAATGACATCGGTGAGTTGAATCAGTTGATGATTCGGAGTTGCGCCATTCGACGGCAGAATTTCGACTTCCCTATTGAAATGAAATCGTTGCGGGAAAGATGCACGACTGGAGTCTGTTTGAATACGCCGCGGCAAGTAACGTTCAAAATTATCCGTGGACAGAGTGATAGTTGCTCCTTCGGCGCGGCGGGATTTTTCGTCGGACACCATGTGCAGCGAAACAGCAGTTTTGTGTTTAAGGTGCCAGGCAATCCCGGAAGTTACCGCCATCGCAGTCAAGCGGTTGTAGGCGTGGAAACGTTCGGAAAAATGTTGATGTTTAAAATCACGATGGTGGGTGTCAACTATTTGGCAGGTGAAATACATATCGCCACTGGCAATCAGCCGTTCGGCGCTGCGTAGCCAGTTTTTCGCGACATGAAATTTGGGCAAAAAGCCTTTTATTTTGGTGAAATGAATTTCCCGATGGTAATTTTCTTCATCACGTGATTTATTCAAACGGTGAACAATGTCAGCTTTCTTTTCAGATTTGATTAGTAACAAACCCGTTAAAAAGAACCGGTCTTTCTTATAAATGCCGCTTTCATCATGATATATGATAAAGTGCTCATAATCCAAATTCCCCGCATGCGTGTTGCTGTTCACAGTTGTTGTCCTCCGCACAAATTCACATCCCCATTTACCAACAAACACTCAATGAACTTTTTATAGTTCTCCTTTGAATGCTTTATCTAATATAGTTGATAAAAGTGCATTTATTTCAATTTCAGTTTTATTTTGCATTTTTTCTAATGCTTCTATGCGCTGTCTCATTTTATTATATTTTTGCATTATAGTGATTTGTTCGTCAATCGATGGTACAGGGATTTGAACTTCTGCAAGTTGCCCAATATTAAGAGTTGGTTGAGCTAAAGTCCGTGTTGAATCCCTAAAATATTTTTGACATTCATCGGATTGAAGGATTGTTGCTAAAAATGATTTATCAACTTCCGGCCCTGGCTCAATTCTACAAACTGCTCGGGCGATATTGGCCCCTTTCCAAGATTTTGGTACGATACCAATTTTACCAATACTTCCAACTACTGCGATCAGAACTTCATCGCCTTTTAACCGTGTTTTTTGATATTTATTTTCAACATGAGGAGATATTCTTTTCACAGGCATATCAGATGGATTAGAAATATCTAAATCTTGAACTCTCACAAACGGTATTCCATTATCGATATGCGGCCCTGGAACTAATACTCCGTAAGAAAGACTTGAGTCCTGAGAAATTATCTCTTTAAGATGTTTTCTAGTTATATTATTTTTTATTAAGTTATTAATCAAGGACTTTTTTAGTGATATAAACTTTGACTTTGCCTGCAATTTAGATAGTTTGGCTTTTTCAATTTTCACCGCTATTTTTGTAATTTTGTCAGAAATTCTTTTCTGCTCTTCTAAAATTGGAATTGGCAACTTACAATCAAACAATGCATCAGGATTTAACGTTCTACGACGATCCCCCATCCCTTTCGTTCGTTTCCCTAATTCTTGCCAAAAAACTGGCTGCTTTATAAACCACCCCAAGTAATTTCTATCCAAACGATCTTCCCGTGTTTTAAAAGTAGGAAACTGAGGAGAGACAAATTTCCCGGCAAACTGGTCCGAACTTAATGCTAAAGCGCCTTCCCAACCAAACAGTTGGCTCATTACAATATGGTCTGGTTTAAGCCGATAGAAATATTTATAGCTTGTATTTTGCCCATTGACAGGTTCGCGATGAAATAAACCACGCCCAAAGCTATAAACACCGACCATTTCGTACGTTTCAGCAGGATTAAGTTCGACACGATCAATATCAAGATATAGAACATCGCCAAGCTTGATTGTTGTCCAATTTTTATTCATTTTCATAGCCCAAATTTATATCGCTTTTAATATCCTGAATGAGTTTTATAATCTGTTGCTCTTCTTCTAAAATATCTTCAATCAACTGCTCCGGGGGCAAATGCTCCAACGTCTCCGCGCTGTTGGGATTCTTAATATCCAGATTATAAATCGGCCAGTAAATGGCATCGCCAGCGGCCTGCTCCTTCTTTTCCAATTCCGTCTGGTTTGTAATTTCAGTAGCACGGTTGCGTTCTTCAGTTTGCAATTGGTTTAAATTTTCTTCCTGTTTTTGTTGTTCATTTTTATCCGCAAGCGTGGCAATTTCTTTTTTCTTTTCATCGATTTCCTTGCGCAGCGCTTTTAATTCCGCGCTTAATTTGCGGCCTTGCTGACGGGCGGTTTCGGCGTTATCCCAAAATGGCTGCGCCTCCGCTTTGGCTTTATTGTACAGTTGCCGGAAATCAATACGCCAGGCGTGGCCATTTTCTTCGCGGTCTTCCTTTTTAAACCATTCCAGGCAGTCAGCAAATTCTTCAAATTGCATGGGCTTGGTTTTGGTATATTGCTTCCGGCCTTCGGGCAGGGGAATTTCATAATACCAGATATCGCTGGTGGCGCCAGAGCGGTCAAAGAACAGCAAATTCGTGGGTATGGATGTGTATGGTGAGAACACACCATTGGGCAACCGGACAATGGTATGCAGCTTAAATTTGGTCAGCAGCTCTTCCTTAATACGCGCGCAAACGCCGTCGCCAAACAACATGCCATTAGGGACAACAACCGCAGCGCGTCCGCCCTGTACGGAACCATGTCCCGGGCGTTTCAATTTACGCATAATCAATTGTAAAAACAACAACGCCGTTTCTGCGGTTTGTTTATCCGCAGGAAAGTTATTTTTGATGCCAGTTTCTTCCTCGCCGCCAAACGGCGGATTGGTTAATATGACATCTACCCGGTCGCGGTCGCCAATTTCGGTTACCTTCACAGTTAATGAATTTCCATAGCCAATGTCGGGGAATTCCAGGCCATGCAACAATAGATTCATTTGGCAGAGCATGTACGGCAGTGGCTTTGCTTCCTGTCCTACGATAGAGCGCGTCTGTAAAATTTCCCGCTTCTCCACTGAATTGGCCTGTTTCTCCAGATGCGTGTAGGTTTCCACCAGAAAACCACCGGTGCCGCACGCCGGATCGAGCACGGTTTCTCCCAATTGCGGCGCTGTCGCTTCTACCATAAATCGCACGACAGCACGCGGTGTGTAAAATTCGCCGGAGTCGCCAGCCGAGTCACGCATTTCCCGCAGCATGGATTCATAAAAATGTCCCAGGGTATGAATCTCTTCGGATGAGTCGAAATGGATGGCATTCACCTTATCAATTACATCGCGCAACAAATAGCCGTTGACCATGCGATTGATCACACCGCGGAACACCGTTGCGATTACATCCCGACGATCCCGTCCATTGACAGACTGCAAATTACGTAGATAGGCAAACAAACCAGGGCCTCGTGTACCGTCAGTCCGTATTGCTTCATCCTGATTGACAAATGATATTAATTCCGGCCCGGTCATGCCCTTTTCCTGATTGGCCCAGTCGCGCCAGCGGTATGGCGGTTCAATCGCCGGTAGATATTTTATGTTCGAATCCAGCCGCGACGCTTGTTCGCGCAGCTTTTCCATATCATCCATAAATTTGAGGAACATGATCCAGGTCAGCATCGGGAGTCGGTCGAGATCACCGTTCAATCCTTTATCCTTGCGCATAATATCACGGGCAGATTTTATCACCGAGCCGAGCTTTTGGGCGGTTGTTTGCTGTAGTTGCTGCTTTTTCATTTTCTTTTGAGGCATGTATTCCTTTCCGGCTTGCTATTCAAGCGATGGTATCACTATTCCCGCTACTCCTTATGAAGCATATAAATATTTTTGTAAATCTGCAATTGCTTCTTTTAACGGATCAACACCGCCAAACAGGTTGATAATCTCAGAGATATTGCCATGATTGGAAATTGGCGGTACTTTAAAAATATCTGGAATCTTGAATTGTGCGAATCCAAAATCCGTGTACTTATCCAGCAATTCATGTAGAATTGTCCTGGCTTCTTTACCATACTTATCAAAAAAATCCGTTTTATTTTGTCGCAATCGTTCGGCGCGCTCACGACGGGTGCGTAACGGCGCATTATATGCAAGATAGCAGAGCAGATCAAACGGATCAGCATCCGGCTGTTTGGCTGCTTTTATGAGTTCATCAAAATCAATGCCCTTTTCGGCCAGCATTTCAATAATTTCGTTCCGCTCATCGACCTGCGCCCAATGATAGCGCAATTCCGCAGCAGTCGGGAATATTTTTTTAATGGATTCTGCGGCAAGTTCCATGTATTCCACAACACGGAGTTTTTTCCCGGATGCATCCAGATCATGTATTGCATGGACAGCTATTTCAACGTGCCCGCCATCGATGTAAAGTTTTCTGGGCGGAGGCGGTGGTGGTGGATCGATAATTATTGGTGGTTCAACATCGATAATGATTTCCTCATCATCTTCAATTTCATCATCATCGATTTTCACGTCATCCAATTCATCATCATCGGGATGTTCTTCAATAATTTCTTCGTCTATTATATTGCCATCATCATCCAGTTCGATTTCAGCGACTAGTTCCGGCTCGCCATCAAATTCTGGATCGGCAAAATGCTGTGTGGCGGAACCAGTATAGTCCAGAATATTAAAATAGTATTTTCCATAGTCATCCCGAACCCGCGTGCCGCGGCCGATTATTTGTTTAAACTCGGACATTGAACCAATAATACGCACCAGACAGACATTTTTGACCATTGGCGCGTCCACGCCTGTGGTCAGCAATTGAGAGGTTGTTAAAATAACCGGAGCTATTGTTTCCAATTCCTGAAAATCACTCAAATGCTTGCGACCAATACCGCCTTCATCCGATGTCACCCGGCAAACATAATTGGGATGTTCCTGAACCAGATCGCTGTTCAAATTATTCAGCGCACGACGCATTTCATCAGCATGTTCCTGATCCACACAGAACACGATGGTTTTATCAAAACGATTATTCGCTTTCAAAAATGTGGTGATATGATTAGCAATGGCTTTTGTTCGGGCGCGCAATGCAATGGTTCGTTCAAAATCTTTAGTATGATATTCCTCATCCGGAATTTCCCTGCCATATCGATCAAGCTCACCTTTTGATGGCCGCCATCCAGTAGCATCCACCGTAGTTACGATCCGGTGCACACGATAGGGCGCAAGAAAGCCATCGGCGATGCCTTGCCGTAAACTGTACGTATAAACAGGATTGCCGAAGTAGGCATAGGTGTCACGATTGTCATCCCGCAGCGGCGTCGCCGTCATTCCCAACTGAATGGCTGGTTTAAAATAGTCGAGGATTTCCCGCCAATTGCCATCCGAGCTTGCACTCCCACGATGGCATTCATCGATAATGATCAAATCAAAAAAATCTTGAGAGAATTTCCTATACAAACCCGGGCGGCGTTCATCTTCAGCGATTGACTGGTAAATCGCGAAATACATCTCCCTACTTTTAACAACTTCGCCGTTTTCAATTTTGTGGCGAGCCTCGCCAAACGGCACAAATGTTTTGTCTTTGGGATCATCCACCAGAATATTACGATCTGCCAGATAGAGAATTTTAGGTCGTCTGTATTCTCCAGTGCGATTCCAGCGGCTTTGCCATAATTTCCAGCACACCTGATAGGCAACAATTGTTTTCCCTGTCCCTGTTGCCATCGTCACCAGTATTCGGCGCTTCCCGTTAAGCACATTCTGAACGATTCGGTTAATCGCGATTTCCTGATAATAGCGCGGGATTTTTCCGTTATGAATGTTTAAAGGTGTGAGCAGATGTTCGGTTTTTGCATCATCCAGTTTTTCTGTTTTTTGCAAACGCGCCATGAGCTCCACTGGTGTTGGAAAAGTAACTAATTCGCTTTCAAGTCCGGTCGAAAAATTAAACTCAATAATGCCTGCGCCATTTGAGGAGTAGGCGAACTCTAATCCCAAAATATTGGCATATTCTTTTGCCTGCTGCAATCCAGCGCCAGGCGTTTTGTAACTGGCCTTCGCTTCCACTACAGCAATTGGAAAATCACGAGTATACCGAAGAATATAATCCGCGCGTTTTTGCTTCCCCCTCCGTATTTTATTGCCTAAAACAATGATCCGGCCATCCGTAAACGTGACTTGTTCATTGATACGATGAGGTTCATTCTCCCATCCAGCGTGTTGGAGTTTGGGAACGATGTAAGTACGACAGGTATCCGCCTCATTCATTGTTCTATCACTTTCAATTATTATAGTTCAGGTCTTTTCGCTTAAAAAGATGGCATCGCTCGTGCGGTAAATAATTTAATCAATCTTTATTATTTAGGATAGGCTTTTATTTATCAACCAAATATACAAACATTACATAAAATATGCGAATAAATCAAGGGAAATGTATTGTTACTTTTGAAAACATCAAAATTCAGAGTCGTGATTTAATGGTGAATGAAATATGCATTTGCATTATTTGGAGCGCCGTCGTTCAGCGATTGCATCGCTCAAAACGATGCCCATCGCATTATGAGCAATATCTCAATTTAAACACTTAAAATAATTACTTGAATTTATTCGTTGAAGATCGTATTATAAGATATTCGGGCTTATATAGAGGAAGTAAACTCACTAAACCGATGCCATCGCTTGAAGCGATCGCATCGGTAACACCTGCATATTGCGAATCAACCAGTAAACAATTATAAATATAGAATCATTCAACCAATTATCCCAAGGAGGAATCCGTGAAGCGATGTATCGCTGCGCTGTTACTGTTCATCTCTCTCTGTCCGTTTCTAATCCATGCCGAAGAAGGCATGTGGCTGTTATCACAACTCGACCAATTGAACCTGAAACAATACGGGTTGAAATTAAAACCATCCGATATTTATAATCCTGACAAGCCTTCGATTACTGACGCAATTGTTTGGCTGGGCGGTTGCAGCGCTTCCTTTGTTTCCCCGGAAGGATTGATTGTCACCAATCATCACTGTGCATTTGGCGCGTTGCAACGGGCATCGTCAGAAGAACACGATTACATCACCGATGGATTTCTCGCGAAAACCAGGGCCAACGAGTTGGAAGCCATTGGCATGAACGCGTATGTGCTGCAAGAGATGAAGGATATTACCGACGATATTTTAAAAAGCGCCGGCGCCATCGACGATCCGGTCGAGCGGGACAGAATCATCAAAGAAACAATCAAAGCCACAACCGAGGCTATCGAAGGCGATCGGGATGATGTCTACGCCCGGATTGCTGACATGTACAACGGAAAACAATACATTTTATTTGTCTACAAACGCTATCAGGATGTACGCGTTGTGTACGCGCCGCCGCGGTCGATTGGCAATTATGGCGACGAGATCGATAACTGGATGTGGCCACGCCACTGCGGCGATTTCACCTTTCTGCGCGCTTACATGGCGCCGGATGGCTCGGGCGCCAGGTACAGTCCCGATAACGTTCCGGTGGCACCCAAATCGTACTTAAAGGTCGCCAAACAGGATGTGAAGGATGGCGATTTCACGTTTATTCTTGGCTTTCCCGGCAGCACCACGCGATTCCGAACATCCAGTTCGCTGCGATGGAATTTAAATTATAGCTATCCGGAAATCGTCCATGAATATAAAGAAATTCTTACGCTGTTGGATGACGTAACACGTGATTCCAAAGAAGGCCAGATTCGCGTCGCCCGCTTAAAAGCCGGGCTGGAAAACACCATGAAAAATTTTCAGGGACGAATTGAAAGCATGACAAAAACCAATTTCCTGGAGCGGAAAATTGAGTTTGAATCTGAGTTAACAAACTTTATAAACGAAAATCCTGATCTAAAACAAAAATATGGAGCGGTACTTTCACAAATTCAAGCGCTGTACGATACACTGGAAATGACCAAAGCGCAGGATGACGTCTTGCAAATGCTCCGTTTCAGTGGTACGCTCCCGGAAATCGCCGTTTCGATTTATGGCGCGGTTCGCGAACGGGAGAAACCCGATAGTTTACGTAATCCGGAATTTTCCGAACGCAATATTGAAAAAGCCAAAGAAAAGTTGCACCTACATTATTATGGCTATTACGAACCAGCCGATCGTGCCATGCTGACGCGAATGTTGAAACAAGTCGCTGCCCTCCCCGATGACCAACGGCTTTCTGAACTTGACGATATCGTTGCACATATTGATGGCTTCGTGGCATCCGCCTACGACTCCACCAAACTGGATAATTCGGAGTTCGCGGAAGCATTGTACGACAAATCATCTGCTGAACTGGAAGCGTTGGGCGAACCGCTATTTACGCTGGCGGCACGCATGTATAGCGCGCGTGATGCTTACCATAAACGTCAGGAAAAATTTGCAGCAAATATTACCAACCTGCGCCGGCGATACATCGATGCATTGTATGCCTGGAAAGGCACCGCTCTCTATCCCGATGCCAACGGCACGATGCGATTCACCTACGGCAACGTTGCTGGCTACAAACCCGCCGACGCTGTTTGCTACAAACCATTCACCACGCTAAAAGGAGTGATCGAAAAGAATACCGGCGTTGTCCCATTCAATATGCCGCCAAAACTCCAGGAACTGTATGATGCTAAAGATTACGGTATATGGACGAATCCGCAACTCAACGACATCTGCGTGAATTTTACGCACCGCTGCGATATTACCGGCGGCAACAGTGGCAGCGCTGTGATGAATGCGAAGGGCGAGCTGATTGGTTTGGCATTTGACGGTAATTATGAAGCGATGTCCAGCGACTGGCAGTATGATTACGATTTACAGCGAACCATTTCTGTGGATATTCGGTATGTGTTGTTTATAACCGAAAAATTTGCGGGCGCCGGGTATTTGGTTAAGGAGATGATGGGAAACAAGTGAATAGAAAATAGTGAATAGTTATTAAAAGCCACATTCTTTATTCGAGTGTGGCTCATCTATTTAGAGCCTGCCGAGATCGATTACAATTTTTCTTGGACGTTGCCTAAGAACCTATTCGAAAACCACAGTGAATAATCTTGCCCGTTGCCTGAGCTTGCCGTCTCGCAGCGGCGTATCGACGCTGTTCGCGGCACGAACGGTGTCGAAGGCAACGGTGTGCGAAAGTCGAAGCCAACAACACCATCCAATATTGAGTGGATACGGTAAAGTCTTAAAATAAATTACCGAATAGGTATCTATTCATTATTCGATGGTAAACTGAAGATGCAAAATGCATGGATCCCCCAAAGCGGGAACATAGCCAAATTAGATATCGCTATGCTCTCTGCGCTATGCACTATGCGACGTACAATCAAGTTGTCAGAAAAACCATTTTTTGTACTTACCATCTTTTTTTGAGTGGATACCCGAATAGGTTATTTATAACTACCACTTCATCAACACCTATTTCCCTCGCCCACAGCATTTCTTATATTTCTTGCCGCTGCCGCATGGGCAGGGATCGTTACGGCCAATCCGCGGTTCTTCACGCCGGTAAGTTTCCACTTTTGTAGGCATTAGCGTCGGATCTGCTGCCAGCATTTCTGCGGGTGTTTTGCCATCGAAAGTCGGACGGGGCGTCTTTTTCCATTGTGTTTCGAGTTGCTGTATCTGGTCGGGATCATTCATTGACGCCATGTCCACGCCCTGTTCCTGACAAAATGCAGTAAAATCGGTCATGAATTTGCCCTGTGGAGAATCCATCATCTTCTGTAACTGATTCATATCAAAATTCTTGGGCAGTTTCATTCCTTCCGGCAACATCGCGCCAAGCTGGGACATATCAAGCTGTGAAAAATCGATACCTGAAAAATCCACCGATTCGGATGGCACTTCTGTGATTTCTTCTTCAGCGATAGCCGGTTCCGTCTCGATAATTTCATCCGCATCTTCGTCTTCTTCCGGTCCCACAATTAATCTAATATCCGTCAACAGTTTATTTGTGCGGGCGATATCCAGGTTGGGCGCGTCCGCCTGCAACTGTTCAACAATCCATTCAACTGATTCGCCGTCTTCCAGTAATTCGACAATATCATCCGCTTCAAATTTGCTGATCTGGGAATCATCACATAGCGCGGCTAGTTGCGCTTTCAACTTATCGATATCCTGTTCGTGAAATGTCGGCAGGTCGGCTAAATTCATGATATCGTCTCCGTTGTTTCCGATTTCGCAGCAACCAACTCTTTTTTCTCATCCGCCTGTCGTAGCATCATCAGGATCGCCAGCACAATGGCGCCAATTGTAATAACTGAATCCGCAACATTAAAAATTGGCCAACTAAACTGGGTTTTATAATGAACATGGATAAAATCCACCACATACCCGTTCATAAGTCGATCCACCAAATTACCAATCGCACCGGAAAATATTAATGTCAGCGCTGTCAACCACAGGATGGATTCTTTTCTGAATTGCCAACTAACGATTCCCAACACCACAAATGCCAAAATCGATGATGTATAAATAATAATGCTACGAAGCGGTTGATCCACAGAACGTAACATGCTGAACGCGATCGCTGTATTTTCCGTATATCTTAGTTCAAGGACATTGGGTAAAATTTCAACAGCCTGGGAATATTTTAACTGTCCGGCTGCTAGCCATTTTGTTGCGAGATCACAACCCGTACACAGTAATAAAATAGTAGCGAGTATAGTCAGTTTTATCGGTGTTTTCATGCGAATTTCCTCATTAAGTGGATCAAAAGATACATAATTATTTTAAAAATGTCAAGGCGAATTAAGGTGTTCGCTTATAAACACGCTGCACTTGTTCCTTGAGTTCCACCGGACCTAAAATAACAATCAGCAATCCGAAAATTGTAATGACAAGAATCGTTGCGATTAAAAAGTGAATACAGTGCATCAGGAAAACGGGTTTTATTGATTGGGAGACCGAAATAACCAATGGGGTATGGAAGATAAACCAGGTCAATCCGCCGGCAATTATTCCATATACAAGTGTTATCAAAAATTCGGTAATGACGGTTTTTGCTGAAAGTTGCCCTTTTAGTTCTTTGTGCAGAAAGTAATATAAAACGATACTGTTTACCGAGAACGCGATGGATGATGACAGCGCAATTCCCCCATGTTTTAATGGTGTTTTCACAAGCACAAAATTCAGTATAATTGTCATAATGGCGCTGAAAACCGAAATATAGAGCGGTACTTTATTTTTCTGAAAAATAGAGAAAATTCTGGCAAAAAATGAATTCAAACTCAGCCCCAATAAACCAAGAACATAACATAGAAACGCCAGACTGGTAAGGCTTGTGCTGGTTTCGTCGAACGAGCCACGCTGGTAAACAATACTAATAATGGAGCTGGATGTGACAATCATAATCGTGGTGGTTGGAATCATTAACAAGTAATTCAGGCGGATACCGGATTTGATACCGTAAAGAAACGCGTTATCATGAGTCAATGCTTTTTTTTCGGTGAGAAACGGAATCAATGACCGGCTGATCGCCAATCCGAGAATAGCAACTGGCATTTGAAATAAACGTTGAGCAAACCACAACGAAGCGATACTTCCCGATACAAGAAACGACGCCAGCATACGACCGACAATTTCCACGGATTTATCCAACAGCGCCTTGAGAACAATAAATCCACTTTCGCGACCAACTGTTCGAAACTCACGGTTATGAAAATCGATCGTGCCATAATACCGGGCTTGCGTCTGGCGAATTTCGCGCGCCCACAAAAATGGAATCTGTACGAGGAATGTCAACAGCCCGCCAATTAAAAAGCCGGCAGCGAGCGCGTAAATTCCAAGTAAATTCTGAAATCCGTAAATACCAATAATAACCCCGATGCTCAACATAACCGGCGCGAACGAATAAATTCGGTTCATTTCAAAAAAATTGAGAACTCCGCCAACGAAAGCAGCCAGGCCGATGAGCACCATAAATGGCAGCAACCAATACGTCATAATCACAGCCTGATGCATAAACTGGGTTTCGAGCCCGGGCGCAATTACCCGGACAAGAAATGGAGCAATCAGATAACAGAACCCCATGAACACGAGCAACGAAACTGTCATGATATTTAAGCATGATGACAACAATCGCCATGCTTGATTAAGTTTTTGTTGGCTGATGAGTTTTTTGAATGGAGGCATAAACGCGCGTTCGACCACATCCTCGCCGAGAAATTGCCGGAAAAATGTCGGAATGGTAAACGCAATGACAAACAGGTCCATCGACTTGTTTGTCCCATAAAACGCAGCGGTGACCAACTCACGCAGGAATCCCACAATGCGGGAGATAAACGTACCGGTTACCAGATCCACCAGATTTTTCAGAATGCGCTGTCGGGCTATCATGCGGACAATATAGAAAATTTCATAATTAAAAGCAAATATAAAAAAGGCTCAAAGCCTAACGCCCTGAGCCTTTCTAAGGAGGGAGGAAAAATATGAATCAATATATGTAAAATTGTTCTGTTCTGCTTTCGACACCTATGTATTGAGCTAAAATCGTGCCAGAGGCCGCTTATAGGCAGCCATCCTTGATTTTACAGGTATTGCTATTATTTCAGCATTGTAAAAGTATATCATCGTATAACACTGTCCGAAATAAGCCAACTTAATAGTCAAAAACAGGTCAGTTGTGCCATACGTAGTGTCCGGTAATCATACAGGTTAGCGTACTGAAACATTTTTTTGCATGCAGTCATATAATATACCATTGTAAACCAGATTGGTTTAAACTGAAATGTGAAGTAATAATTCATGAAAAAATAAATTGGTTTCCAAATTTATCTTGACATTTTAAGAAATTTTAGTTTTTTTATTAACATTCTAATTCACTATTCCTTACTTATTTGAGGAGGTTTTATGAACAAATCTACCGGGATTTTGTTCAAAATTATTTCTCTCTCTGTGGTGACCGTTTTTCTTGTTTCAGCGATGTTATGGATGGGTTGCCAACGGACTGTTCCAACGTCTGCGCCGGAGCCGGAATCTGCACAACCTGTTACGACTCTTAGCAAAGCAAATCCACTAATCCAGGCTGTTATGCGGGTTCAGGATTTACACACGGCTGAATTAATGTCGTATCCGGATATTATTGGTACTGCCACCGGATTGACCCCTGAAGGAACGCCGGCAATTCTTGTTTTTTCAAAATCAAAGCTTGATATCGTTACAAAAAAAGCAGAATTGGAAAAAGGGCAACCTTTGCCGAGCAGCATCGAAAGGATACCGGTCATTGTTGAATATACCGGAGTAATCCGTCCATTTAAGAAACCTGCACCATCAACAAGTCATACCGGAATTCAAACCCCGCCAATTCAATTAGGTACCTCAGGCGGCTGGCGTTACGATTTGGCAAATGGCTATTGCTGTGGTGGTACGCTTGGTTCATTAATCCAAATTGGCGGTTCTAAATACATTCTTAGTAATTATCATGTTTTCGAGGCTGATATTGTTTCTGGTGGTAACAATAAAACTGCCACTACAGGTGATTATATCATTCAGCCTGGCTTGATTGATGTAAATTGTAATGCAGCCAATGCCCAAAATGTCGCGACTCTGGTGGTTAAAAGCAGTATTCCTTTTAATTCGAATGTTGATGCAGCAATTGCTCAGATAATGCCAGGCATGGTGCAAACAGATGGATCAATTCTTGAAATTGGTACGATTTCATCAAGTACTGTTAGTGCATATATCGGACAGGCTGTAAAAAAGAGTGGTCGCACTACAGGTTTAACCCGCAGCACAGTTTCTGCCTTGAATGCAACAATTAGCGTGGCTTATGAAGACGAATGCGCCGGCGGAGATGCCTTTACAAAAACATATACCGGACAGATTGTCATTGCTAACAAGCGTAGTAAATTCCTCGCTGGCGGTGACTCTGGCTCATTAATGGTTGAAGATGTTGCCACAAATCCACATGCAATTGGTTTATTATTCGCGGGTAGCACTTCAACAGCAATTGCCAATCCAATAGATGAAGTGCTCGATTTTATGGGCGCTACGATGGTTGGGCAATAGCAGTCACTAAATAAGGAACGTAAATTTGACAGCACCTGTCTATGATAATCAGGCAGGTGTTTTTATTTGAAAGGAAAATATTATGGGAAAACATAGTACAAGCGATATGAGTCAAATAAAGCAAGTGTTGGAGCATCATAAAGAATCACTCATGTCCATTGCCGGCGTGGTTGGCGTAGGGATTGGCGAGACTGATAATGGGGCTTTGTGCCTCCGGGTGCTAGCAACAAAAAGCAAACAAGAACTTCCGCAAATTCCAGCAAAACTTGATGGATTTGAAGTTGATATACAGAAAACCGGGCCAATTAAAGCGCTATAACAGTTTAATTACCAGCTTAAACCTTTCTCTGTAAAATAAGCGTGCAGTTTATCCCACGCCTGATAATTAATTGATTCCAGCCAGATGTCACTTCGATTTAAATCATCTGCTATAACAGCCACTTCACTCGTATCCGGCATAAATTGATTGTCCCATGCATGATTCTGCTGAAGAGCGACCCAATGTTCGTATGGATCAATATCAACATAATCTTTCGGATTCCCCAGCCATTCTTCAGGAAAAGTCAATTCACGATTCGCCGCCAATAAAATAACATTACCCAAAATCGTTGGCGGTTCATGCAATGGCAGAGCCTTTACATTGGTAAAATGCCGACCTAATGTGGCTGCCATATGGCGGACGATTTTGCTGTGCCAACCGTTCGTTAGCACATTTATCGCCAAAACACCGTTGCTATCAAGCCTGGCTGAGATTAAGTCACACGCTTCACTGGTAATTAATTGTGACGCGAACGGACTGCAACCAAGATCATTAATGACGATCAGATTATATTTATCATTTGTATTCATTAAAAATTCACGGCCATTCACTACATGCATTCGGCAATCCCCCGGTTGAACATCAAAATAGCGCTGTGCCACTTTAACAATTCCAGGATCACGTTCAACAGCGTCCATGCGCCAGCCGGCTGCTGTGAAATTTTTCGAAATTGAACCGGCTCCCAAACCAATGAGTAAGCCCTTCCCAGGCCTTCGAAAGCAATACTGAATAGTATTCATTACAACAACGTGCGGATGCATCGAGTCTAATGTTTCTTTGTTTATGGTTGCCTGTAAATTACCGTTTACAATCAGCATCCGCTGGATATCCTGATCCACGATGCTAATTTCGCTATCGGGACTTTGCATTTTGAATACCAATTTGTCAGGTGTTTCGGCATTTATTGTTGAGTGCCATGTTAGTCCAGCGACACTGCTAACAATTAGTAAAATTAATATTGAGAGCTTCATACTTAATACTTTTTTGAATAGCAACGGTATAATACCGATCGCACATAATAGCAGACCAAGGCTGATGGCAGATTTTTCAATACCCAAATATGGTATAAGCAAAAACAAGGTAACCAGTACACCAATGATGCTCGCTAATGTTAGAGTGGCCAGTAGTCCACCGATGGATTTGCCAATAGAAGGCGAGTTATTGATGACCACTTTTATAACGAAAAGCTCTATCGCACCGATTAACATAAACGAAGGAAACAAAAGCAGACTGGCGCCAATGAATAGCGTAAGTTGTATCCCCAGCGGTTCAATGACGTAAAGAATCGGATTCCGCAATAATGGGATAAGAATTATCAATATACCCACGATAATTAAACTATAACTGATAATTTCCATTTGTGGATTTTTATCTGCCCATCTTCCCCCTATTAAATAACCTGTGCTCAATGCTGCTAGCGTAATTGTAACTAATACTGCTCCCAAATACAAACTAATTCCATAATACGGCCCCAACGATCTGATGCCAACAATTTCAAGCGCCGGAATAACCACGCCGGAAATTGCCATAATGAAATAGGTATAATTATTCTTTGCCATTGTTCTTCCTCAATGTGTATAATTCAGAATCATATCGAGATAGTTTCGTTAGCCAGACATGTAATAGTACTAATTCGTGTCTGTCCGGGAAATTACGATAAGCTTCCAGCTTGTCGTAATTTCTTATATAACTTCAATATTTAACTTGCAATCAAGATGGTTGCGTTACAAAATCAACCATTTCCGGACTGACACTAATTCATTTTAATAATTAATTGGTACATTTTGTAATAAAAGCTCAAATAGAGTAATCAGCGCATCTATTTCAGAAACATTGACATATTTAGTTACTTCAATATAATATTTTCAGTGAAAAGGTCAACAGCTTTTTTTTCAATTCACACGACTACATCGCTTTGCATCGAAAATGGCTGATCCTTAATGTATGAAAAATCGTTACTATTCAGCCTGCAACAAACCGTCGGCTGAGCCTGTCGAAGTCGACATAACCCCAATCTCCTGTACGAGTGTTGCCTTCGACAGGCTCAGGCAACTGGGTGATCCTGTCTGCTTTTTAAAAGTTTCAGGGCTGAATAGATACGAAAAATCAAAGCTATATAAAAAAATCATTGACATTTAGCTAAAAATATTCTAATTTTAAAGTTCGAGCACGTGATACGGAGGAGATGAGTACATGAACAGAAATCAATTTCGCTGGTTTATTTTACTTGGTATAATTCTTGTCAATTGTGCTCAGCCGCTTTCAATGCAACGCCCCGGATATATTGATACCGAACAACACGAAAATATGGAGCAGGTTTTGCGAAATGTGGACGACACGTATCGCACGCTGGCTGTTAGAAATTTTACAAGTTATATCCGCAGGCTTCTCGGAACACCGTACGAATATGGTGGCACATCCACATCCGGAATTGATTGCTCGGGATTCGTTCAGCTTGTATTTGAAGAGGCGTTTTCACGATCAATGCCCCGCAGTACGGAACAACTGTATAATACGTTTGTTCCGGTTTCCCCATTCGAACTTAAACTCGGTGATTTGGTTTTCTTTGATATAAATCAAGGAGCAGCCGGTCCCAGTCATGTCGGCATATATTTGATCGATTCGTATTTTGCTCATGCCAGCTCTTCGTATGGCGTGACAATTTCCAGATTATCAGATTCATACTACAAATCACGATACCTGGGCGCACGACGCGTTACGAATATCACATTCGAATAATCCGGGAGGGGGTATGAAGATTGTGATTATCGGGGCGGGTGCGGTAGGTGGTGTTATAGCTGCATCGCTAACAAATGAAAAGTTACAAGTAGAATTGGTGTGCAAGCATCGGGACGTGGTCGATGCCATTGAAAATAATGGATTGCGGGTGGAAGGAATTAAGGGTAATCTGATCACCTATCCCGATACGTTACTTGACATTTCCCAAATTTCCGATCGCCCCGACATTGTTTTTATCGCTACCAAGGCCTATGATGTAATCCCTGCTGCACGGGCAATACGTCCGTTCCTACAAGATGATACCATGGTAGTTTCACTTCAAAATGGCATGTGCGAAGATCAGATTGCCGACATCGTCGGCGAACAACGAACCATTGGTTGCGTCGTCAACTGGGGTGCATCAATGCTCGGTCCCGGACGTATGGAATTGACATCCGATGGCTCCTTTGTGATCGGCGAACTTTCCGGAGAAATCACCCACCGTATGTTTGTGCTGCGCGGTTTGTTAGAAAAAATTTTCCCTACCCACATCAGCAGTAATATTTATGGAAACCTCTATACCAAACTTATCGTTAATTCATGCATTACCACACTCGGCGCCATTACCGGACTGCGTGTCGGTGAATTACTGAAAATCAAAATTGCCCGCACAATATTTTTAAAAGTTTTCGCTGAAGCCGTTCAGGTTGCGGACTGCAACGGGATTAAACTTGAAAAAATTGCTGAGCGCATCGATCCATATTCACTGCTCTTGTCCAGCGCTGATCGTAATGGCCCGATTTCCTGGCCGTTGATTCGCAAGCACCTGATTATTATTTCACTTGGTTTCAGGTTTCGGCGAGTTAAATCATCTTCATTACAATCATTGGAACGGGGCAAGAAAACTGAAATTGACTTTTTTAATGGCTACATTGTGCAAAAGGCGAATTCTTTGCATATTCCGGTCCCGGTAAATCAACGACTGGTGGACATGATAAAAGCAATCGAAAAACGAAAAATGAAAATTGAAATTGAAAATATATTTAAAATTTTACCAGAGACCTATTCAGAGTAGAATATAAACCATGAAAAAACGTATTCGTGAAAATATTTTCGTCCTTTTTCTTGTCATCCTGCTTGGCATTTTCTTTTTTTATAACGTCAATTATTTTGATCGTTACGTTTTAACCGATAAAAACAACAGTTCGGCAACCGACATTCCTTGATTATTAACTTTCAAATATCACAGCACTTGCTCTGTTTTCAACATAACTAATCTTAAAGCACTAACATCCTCACGCAACAAACTATGGGGAGGTTCTATGAAAAAATATTGTCTATATTTCACTTGCTTGTTTTTAATTATATTCACTTACAATATAGCTGCACAGCCCATCGTTCAGGAAAATATTGCCATATTACCATTCAGCGGCTGGCAAGGGGCCGATGCCGGATCGTATCAAAACGCACTGATGGACAAAATCACCACACGGGTCATCCAGTCGCATCGTTTCAATGTGATCGACCGGGCGAATCTCGATAAAATTTTTCAGGAGCAGGGGCTTCATCAAACCGGTGCGATTGATGAAAACACAATCGTGGAAGTCGGAAAATTGCTCGGCGCCAACAAATTTATTGTAGGTAATTTTTCACAAAGCGCTGTTGAATTTCACAAGGCGGAATACGATAAAAATGGCAAGAAAACCGCTGATGCATATTACGTCGCTGCAATCACCGCATCGATCAAACTATTAGATGTCGGTACGGGTGAGTACATCGAAGCCGCTGAGGCGCAGGGCAGCAGTCGCGGGAGTAGCCGGCGGATCGCCCTGTCCGAAGCCATCGATGAAGTGACAGGCCATGTCGTGGATGCATTTTTCAAATACTTTGCGATTCAGGCCTATTTACAAACAGTCGACCAAGCCTATACAATCATCGACCGCGGTACCGATTTGGGCGTTAAGGTTGGGATGAATTTTGAAGTGCTGGATATTTCCAAACAAGAATTGGATCAGGGAATAAAAACGGCGATTACCTCTAACACGAAGCGAATCGGCATGCTGCGAATTGTGAGCGCTGAAAAAAACAACGCCCGCGCCCGTTTGATTGGCGATTATAGCCGCGTCAGACCGGGACATCTGATTCGTGAAGTCAAAGAAACAGTTGCTTTGGAAGCCTCGATCATTAAAAAATCCTGGGGGGAAGTGGTCATCAATCTTGGACGGGAAGTCGGAGTAAAGCGCGGCACTACGTTCAACGTCATTACCAAGGGGGACGAATTTCGTGATCCGGCAACGGGTGAAGTGTACGGCGCTGAAGAAATCAAACGTGGTGTAATTTACGTCACCAGCGCTCAGGAAAAATTTGCCCGCGCTAAAATTATTAAAGGCCGCTATTTAATTGAACAAGGCATGCAGCTTAAAGAAACCAGTCGCTGGCAATGTGGCTGGAAAATCGGCTTCGATTATAGCATTGCTCCCGCCGAAGGTGTGGCCAATGCCGATTCATTCCACGTAACAGTGGATAACAAATACACAGGCGAACATGAAGTTTATATTGATTACCGAAATAAAAAGGATATTGAAACCGCCACGCTCGCGCGGCTGCATTTTGGCTACTACGATTACGTTCGCGATAACGACTGGCTATTTGGTCTGGGCATGGCTAAATTTGATGATGAAATCAATGCATTTTTCTTCGATTTTTCCTATGCCCATCATTTCGGGATTGTGCCTGAATTTTTCTACATTTATCCGGGTCTTGGCCTCGGCATGGCATTCGCCCAACAGGATGCCCAGGATGGCATGATCAATGCGCTCAGTGATGATAAGGACGACCACGTCTCGGCCATTGGTTTTGAATGGATGGGAACAATTGGCGCAAGGCTTGCGCTTGGTAAATTTAATCTTTTTGGCGAAATGAATTACATCGGTATGAACTTCAAAAAATGGAAGTACACAGTGGAGACCGGTGAAAAAACAACTGACGATGACGGTAATAAAAAAGACGAGACAGAAGAAATAACGATTGAAAACAAATACATTCCGTATCCTGAGGTTAAACTCAAGGGACCGTCTGTAAAACTGGGTATTTCGTTTACGTTTTAAAAAGTGAAGCCAGAAGAACACTGGAACTCCGACAAAAATATCAACTGATAAAAACACTTCACTCCGGTTTAAGGCTGTATCAAAAGTCAGGATTTCAAACAATCTTCATGCTGAGCGAAGTCGAAGCATATTGTTTTTGATATGTTATCATCCTTCGACTACGCTCAGGATGAAGCTCAAATTAACTTTTGATACAGCCTTTATTTTTCTCTTGATTGTGATCAGAAAATTAATATATTGAGATTATCGAAGTCATTGCCGACTGATTATCGGCGATGGTTTGGGACATGTGTCCCATGATTAAGGAGAGCATTCATGAGCAAAGTACTTGTCCTCGGGGCTGGTTTTGTTGCCCACCCGTTGGTGGAGTACATCCTGGCTCAGCAGGATACGTACGTCACCGTGGCCAGCCTTTATCTGCAAGACGCCCAAAAACTGATTCACAAGCATCCCAACGGTTCTGCTATCCAGCTCAATGTTGATGACGATAACGCACTGAACGCTGCTGTAGCTCAAACTGATATCGTGGTTAGCCTGCTTCCATGGACCTTCCATCTCAAAGTTGCCAAAATTTGCCTGACGCACAAAAAGCACATGGTGACAGCATCATACGTAAAACCGGAAATGCAAGCGCTGCACACGGACGCCAAAAAAAATGGCGTACTGTTTCTCAATGAAATTGGTGTTGATCCGGGTATCGATCATATGGCGGCGATGCGGGTTATTCATGATGTTAAAGCCAGGGGCGGCCAAATTATAAAGTTTTTTTCGTACTGTGGTGGATTACCTGCCCCGGCGCATAATAATAATCCATTGGGATATAAATTTTCATGGAGTCCGTCCGGTGTCATGTTGGCGGCCGGAAATAACGGCCGATATTTGCAAAACGGAAATGCGGTTGAAATTCCCGGCGAACATCTATTTGAGCATTATTGGCTTGTAGACATACCCGGCGCCGGCACATTTGAAGCCTATGTAAACCGTGATGCGCTGCCTTACATAGACATCTACGATATTCCCACAGTGAAATCCATGTACCGGGGAACACTGCGTAATATTGGCCATTGTGAATCGTGGCAGTATTTCAAAAAACTTGGCCTGCTCAATCGGGCTGAACAATTTGATTTCTCAAAATTATCCACTGCCGATACAATTGCATTACTAATCGGGAGTACTGGGAAAGATCTAATTTATGATGTCGCTGCATTTTTGGGGATTCCAGTCTGGTGCGTAACCATTAAAAAACTTCATTGGCTGGGGCTGCTTGATGAAACAGACATTCCCCTGCAAACAGGAACAACTTTTGATATGTTTGCCTACATTCTTCAACAAAAACTCGTATATCAGCCCGGCGAAGTGGATTTGTTACTTCAACATCATGAATTTATCGCCGATTATAATAATGGGACGCAGGAATGTATCACCTCAACGCTGATTGATTTTGGTATTCCCAATGGTGATAGCTCCATGGCGAGAACGGTTGGATTACCGGCTGCGATCGCGACCAAACTTATTCTTGAGCGAAAGATAAATCTGACAGGCGTGCACATTCCTGTTCATGCCCAAATTTATGAACCAGTGTTGCAGGAATTGGAATCATACAACATCAAACTCACGGAACGCCGTAAGGATTGTTCTGAATCGAATTCTGATTTTTAATTGAAAATGGAAACGAATTTCAATTCTGTGAGGTGACTTGTGAAATCATTACTTATTCGCGCCGAGAATAAAAATAAATGGGAACGCCGAACACCGCTTGTTCCCGCTGATGTGATTTGGCTGGTTGAAAATCATACCATACCCGTTTTTGTTGAGCACTCCAATAAGCGTTTTTTTCAAATGCTTGAATACGAACAGGCTGGGGCGACCCCGGTAAATGATATGATGCCGGGCGACATCATCCTTGGCGTCAAGGAAATACCAATTTCAAAAATACTGGACAATAAAACCTATCTGTTTTTTTCACACACAATTAAAGGCCAACATGAAAACATGCCCTTGCTCCGACGAATCATGTCCGGCAACTGCACACTGATTGATTATGAAAAAATAACCGACGAAAATGATCACCGGTTGATCTTTTTTGGTCGCTATGCCGGGGATGTCGGCGCAATTAACATTTTATGGTTGATGGGGGAACATTGGCGATGCCATGGCATCGATACAGCATTTATTAATTGCAAACAAGCAATTCATTATCACTCCTTGCAGGAGGCGGAATTGCACATGCGTGAGGTTGGTGCAGAAATTTCCAAACATGGCTTGCCTGCCTCCCTGACTCCGGTTGTAATTGGTATTCTAGGGTATGGCAATGTATCCACCGGAGTGCAAACGATCATGGAGTGTTTGCCCGTCATTCGAATTGAGCCGGAGGAGTTACCTGGATTGGCCAGTAGAGCAAACATCGACAATCAGCACGTCTATTTGACAGTATTCAAAGAAGAGCACCTTGTACGTCGCAAAGATGGTGCGGCGTTTAATAAGGATGATTATTTCAATCAACCAGAACGATTTGAAAGCCAATTCGAGCAATATCTGCCGCACCTGACCATTCTTGTTAATGCCATTTATTGGGATGATCGCTATCCGCGATTTGTCACATGGGAGGGCTTAAAGCGAGTCGCGACAAGCGGCACGAGTAAATTAGCCGGGATTGCTGATATTACGTGTGATGTCGGCGGATCAGTCGAATGTAATGTGAAGGTAACCAGCAGCAGCCAACCGGCTTACCGAATCAATCCATTAAACCAGCATATTGAAGATGGCCACTGCGGCAACGGCATCGTCGTGTTGGCGGTCGATAATTTACCAGCGGAAATCCCGAACGATGCCTCCACATTTTTTAGCAAGCAACTAAAACCTTTCATTCCGGCAATTCTGCGTGCTGATTTCAGCAAATCCCTGGAGAAGTCTGGTTTGCCAGCGGAGATAAAAAAAGCAGTGATTGTTTATAAAGGCGAGTTGATGCCGGACTACGAGTACTTGCAGGACTATCTTTCATGATTCTTAATTAAACAGGGACGTATCAAAATTCTTTACAAAGTGTAGGAAATTTTGAAGTCCCCAATTTTGTCAGGGGCTGTATCAAAAGTCTTGTCAGGCTTCATCCTGAACGTAGTCAAAGGATGATAACTTACGATAAAACAACATGCTTCGACTTCGCTCAGCATAAAGAAATTATACGAATTTTGACTTTTGATACAGCCCATCTCCTTCATCTGCAACAAGGGATTTGCGAATTTGTGAAGATGACATCAAACCATTGGGACTGGGTCGTTTCTACAAAATGTGTCAAAAACTACTTTTTATACTACGCCTTCTAAACAAATCGAAACCGCAAATAATTTATCGGATTATCTTTGGATAAAAATTTTCGTTCATAGGTCGTAGCGATATGAAAATCATGTGTTCCTCCACGTTCATGATAGGACAGGGAATCGTCAATCGAAATCTGCTGTGAATGTAAAACTTCACTGGCATAATCAAACAAAAAGCCGCTATCGGTTTTGAAATGAACACTGCCCTGTGGTTTTAAAATTGCTTGATACAGTGGCAAAAAATCAGGATAGAACAACCGATTTTTTTCATGGCGGTTCTTCGGAAATGGATCGGGAAACACGAACCAAATTTCATCCACTTCCCCGTCGGAAAAAAAATCCCGGATATTTTGAATTCGCATACGTAGAAATTTTACATTGTCCAACGCATCATTCAGCGCCACTGAACCCGCTTTCCACAACACGTACCCTTTATAGTCTATACCGATAAAATTCCGGTCCGGGTAGCGCCGTGCCATCTCCAAAGAAAATTCTCCCTTGCCACATCCCAATTCCAGGGTAAGTTTTCTGTCATTACCAAAAATATCCTGCTTCCATCGTCCTCGAAATTGAGCGCCGGATTCATCGTAAACATTTGGTAATTCATTCGCTTCATTAATTCGTCGAAATTTTTGTCGTGCCATAGCGCAATATAATTATTCTGTTATTTAATTGCAAGATTTTGTTTCCTCTAATTATTCCGAACATGGAGTATCATTTTAAACTTTCCGTTTTGTTTGTCCGGCTAAACGCCGCATGTTGCTACAACGACCTTCAGGTAAAGTTTTAATATTTTCTATCCGATATTATAATGTGATTTTATTTGAAAATAATTAGATCGGAGAAAACCATGAAACGATTGTTGATCATCGCTCTGGGCCTGCTGTTTGTGGTACAACCCCTGTGGGCAGATAAAAGTAATTTTGGGTTGGGAGTAAATGCCGGCGTCAATTATTTTGTCGGGGATATTGGTATTTCGGAATCACTCATTTCACCCAATCTGGGGATTTACGGTATGTATCGATTCTCGCCGCGTTGGAATTTCAAAGTACAAACCGGTTTCGGACAATTTGGTGTCAATTCACCGGGCGGTGGGCTGGTGACTTCTTTTATCCCTGTGGAATTATCCGCGATGTACTTTCCGTTTTTAATGGAAAAGTTGCAACCGTTTGTTCACCTGGGTGTTGGTGGTATGAGCTTCACAATTGAAAATTCCGATCGATTCAATGATGGAGTTGTTATCGGGGGTGCTGGTCTTTTAATGCCATTCAAATCCAATTTATCGTTCCTGTTAACAAGTGACTTTCATTATTCATTCGGGGATGATTTTGAAGGTGTTGTAATGGGCATGGGGGATAGTTATTTCAGTTTTCAAACCGGTGTTACATATCATTTTGGCAAATCAAAGCCCAAATTTAAGCAAGAAAACGAAACAACCGAAGAGAAAACGATCGCATTGATTGAAAACAACAAAACCGAAACCTTCGACGATTCGTACGTCATTCCTGAACTGAAATCGCGCATCAATGTTTTACGCGAGCAAATTGCGGAGAAAGACACGGAAATCAACCAACTGCGTGAAGAAAGTACCACAAAATCAGCACGAATTGTTGAACTGGAAACCCAATTGGAAGCAATGCAACATCAGCAATATGCGGCTGAGGCGATCCATACACAAGCCGTATTAAGCGACGCTTCTAATTCGATTGAATTAACCGGGGAAACAGCGGATGATTACATGGCAGCATTGAATGCATTCAATGCTAAAGATTATCCCACAGCGATTTCGCGGTTACAACAATTGTTAAATGATAATCCGAACAATAAAATGGCCAGCAACTTTTATTACTGGATCGGTGAAAGCTATTTTAGCACACACGATTATGAAGCGGCTATTCAGGCGTTCAAGCAAGTACAAAACTATCAGCATTCATGGAAACTGGACGACGCGCTGTTAATGCTGGGCCGGTGTTATCTGAAAATCGGTGATGCGGACAATGCGTATCAAAACTTCGAACAACTACTCGAACGATTCCCGGACAGTGAATTCGCTGAAAAAGCTAAATTTTATTTGCAGTAATAATTCGGGTCATGAAGATGACGGCAGTACCTGGTTTCGGGTGTTGCCGTTTTTTTGTTACAGACATGGGAAAATGCTTCATCCCTTCACTCAGCTCACACAAAAAGTAATTTAGACGGGATCAACCTGATAACAGGATGATAAATCATGCCATAGGCAGATGCGCCCTTTGGCGCACAGGATTATCATCCGCTAATGTCCTGCTATATCCCGTGTATCCTGTCAGACATCGTTTTAAAAATATAGTTGCTTGGCGTATTTGAATCAAAGCCAAAATCTGCTGAGAAAAAGGTGGCGAGTCATAAAATCCGAAATTGAAAAATTCGGTGTCCTGCCAATATCGCGCCAATATTTAAATCAAACGCTTTGGAAATTTCCGTGTGCGCTGCAAAGCCGCAATCATGGCAGGAAATCGCTGCTCGATTTTTCAGATAGCAGCCTTTACTTATTTTTCCATCCGGCTCGGCGCTGGCAATGAGCCACGGGTGACAACGCCAGGTATTGGCTTTCAAATCGCTTAATGTTGAAAATGAATTAAGCAGCGGGGCGCCACCACGTTTTAATTCTATTAATTGCTCCAAAACAGCAACCCGCTGATCCGACGATAGACTCAAATCATCAGACCCGGGAAACGGATAATAGAATTGAATGGTAATGCCTCGAATCGTTGTGCCAATATTCCGGATAAATTCAGCAATATGGTCAACGTTCAAACGGTTTATTGTCAGGTTAACATACATGTGTGGATGCTGTGAATTTTGAATGTTCGTCATCACTCGCCCGAACGATTTTCCACGATTTTGATCGTGCACATCGCCCCAGCCATCGAGACTCACCCAAATCATGTCTGCTGGCACATCCGGTGGCAACATGCCATTGGTAGTAATTCCCACGCGCAAGAATTTTTTTCGGGCATAGATTACCAAATCAGTCAGGCGATAATCCCCATCTTTCCAGATCATCGGTTCGCCACCCTCAAAAATAAGCAGCCGAATGCCATCCCTATGCAACTTATGCATTACAGCAATAGCATTTTCATAACTGATGTCTGGCAACGGATTACGCCAGAACGGGCAGGTACGACATTGCAGGTTACAACGATGCGTAATTTTGAAACTGGCAAGTAACGGACGGGTGTGTTTCAATATACGAAATTCAAGCCAGCGGATAAAAAATTGCAGGTAATGCGATTTAACCACGTAATTTCTGAACGGTTTTAAAATGTAATTTAGCGACCCGGTGCAATTGATTGTGCCCGTGCATTCGAATGAATTGTTGACCCGCGTCGATGACGTGCGTGGCGCCTTTGGGAAAATTCATTTGAAATGTGTGTGACAATTCCTGCATAAAGTGCAAAAACTTAGCTCGCGCCAGTACAGATGCAGCGGCAACGGCAGGATTTGTTTCAGCCCGGTGTTGTTGTATCAACTTCAGTTTCGGATACTGTGTTTTTAACGCATCATTCAATAATTTTTCATTTCCGAACTGATCAGCGAGCACCACATTACAATTGGTCTTTGAAATCAATTCATCAATTGCCCGGGCATGACTGTTCGCCAATAAAAGGTTCACATTTTTAAATTTCTGGTAGGAAATATTATACGATTCGGGATCCAGACACACAACCGTATGCGGATAGTATTTTGCAACCTGCACCGCCAATTCAATCACCCGGGCATCAGTCATCGATTTACAGTCCTGAACTCCCATCATTGTCAGCTCTTTCGCTGTGCTTTTATCCACATGAACCGCAGCAACCACAAGCGGGCCAAAGAAATCACCTTTCCCCGACTCATCAGACCCAATCCACTCTTTAAGCCCAGCCACTGATTCCAGTCCATGCGTGGTTTGTGTATCTTCCAGAAAATCATTAGCAAATTGTTGGGCAGTACTTCCTTGTATCACCAGCTTACCACTTTTGTAGAATGTTATTGTCAGGCCATCTCCCCGCGCTTGCCAGAACGCATAATTCACCGCGCTAAACTCAAAACCGAGTGGCTCCAATTTATCATGTAATGGACTTGCCTGCTCCGGTTTTCGTGTCAGTGATATTACCTGATTTACCATGTGTACAATCCTTTACTGAAATATGTATTAAGATGAAAAATTCGCCTAATTTATGATTCTGATGCGAACACAATAAATTCGTGGTGTTCAATATACGAACTTTGACGTGCAGATGCAATTTATTTTTATTTTTTGGTCTAACGCATAAACGTGCCACGCATTTTGAAAGTGCGTGGCACGTAAGTAAATACATCATGCTATTAGCCCGATCAACTATTGTACAGTAAAAACGAATATTGTACAGGCGAAACAGGAATTGACCAGTTATTAAAAAAAATATTTTTTTGCAACACTTATTTTAATTTCGCTTAACACGTGTAATTATAGAAAAATGATTAATTTTAAAAAACTAGTAGCCGATGTTAGTATTTGGTGTACTTTTTGCATTCACTAATTTGTTTAGTTGAGGGGCGTGCAAGATGATGAATGAGCAAGACGCTACGGTTCTTTCCTCCGTAGCATCTGATGGTGTGTTCTTGCCCGATTTTTGTGAGGAAACCGGGAAACCACGCGTCATCACGGTCGGTGGCGGCAAAGGTGGGGTTGGGAAAACAATGTTCACCGTTTTGCTGGGGCTTTCGCTTGTGAAGGTCAATAAACGTGCAGTGATTGTGGATGCTGATTTCCGTAGTCCAAGCATGAATTCAATGTTACGCGTTAAAACACCACAACATAGTCTGAAGGATTTTCTTTCCCGTCAGGTTGCGGATATTAACGCGATATTGCAACTGACATCGTTTAAAAATTTACGGTTGATAAGCGGTGCAACCGGTATTCTGGGAATGACCGAATATTGTTTCAGTCAATGTTCACATCTGATCAGCAATTTACGAAGCATTGACGCGGATTTTATTCTGATCGATCTCGAATCCGGCACATCGCGCGAGGCTATCGACCTGTTTCTTACGGCAGATGAGCGCATAATTATCGCGAATCCCAATCCGATGTCACTTCAGGAAAACTATGCGTTTTTAAAACTATGTCAGTTTAAAAAATTGCGGGATATCTTTCGGCGCGATCCGCATATGTTCTCCCTGATAAGAAGAACGTTTGAATCTAATAATTCAGAAGATTACCAGGAATTGAAATACGAACTGTATGAATATTCCCGTCTTCATTCGGAAATATCACTCGATTTTCTCCAACCACGGCTTGTTTTGAATATGATGCGCAAGCCGGAAGAGATCATGGAAATCCGTGCATTTCAGATGGTGTGCAGAGATTTGCTGGATATCACGCTGGAATATTGGGGCAATATTCATTATCAGGATCATATGCGGACGTTTGTACGGAGTGGTGATTTGCAGAAGTTGCTTTCCGCAAAGACGATTCACACAATAACCCAGCGACTGGTGAACGATGTAAAAATTGATGGGGTCTTAAAACGATCGGATTTAAAAAAACAAACCATTAATTATTTTGATCGTGATGACATTACGTGTTCATCGCATTGTTCGCATTGGAACAAATGCATTTACCAGCGCGGCGGGTATCCGTGCAAATTAAAATACATGGGATTTTTATGCACCAGTGGAGAAACAACTTAGGCGCCCTTCTGATTGCACTTCTGATTCTGATCTTTCTTAATCAATGTACCCAACAAAATCCATACAACGACGTTAATAGTCCGCCCCACATTCCGAATGTATTATTTCCGACGACTGATTCCACAAACATAGATGTGCTAATTGACCTTCGCTGGGAAGGGAGCGATCCCAATCCCGGCGATATTGTTACATATGACGTATTTCTGGAAGCCGGTGTCCCATCACCACGTCTGATTGTTGCCGATTTGACGCAGCCTTTTTATCGTCCGGATTCACTAAAATTTTCCACGACGTACTATTGGCAGGTGATTGCCACGGATAATCATGGTGAAAGTACGGTCTCGCCGCTATGGTCGTTTACAACCCGCTCGGAACAAAACACACCGCCAAACATGCCGACTTACTCAACCCCCGAAGATGGCAGTCTGTTTGTTCCGATTAATGATGTCGTGCTGACCTGGACCGGTGGCGATCCCGATACATTTCAAACTGTGACTTATCGAATACTACTGGATACTCAGAATCCACCTGCACAAACGTTACTGGTCGATTATAAAGAAACTTCTCTGCACTTACCACTTTTAAATTTCGACACCCGCTACTACTGGCAAATTATTGCTCGGGATATGTACGGTGCAGAAACCGCCGGTCCGGTCTGGAATTTTCTGACAAAAGGAACATCCATTTTGTTGCAGGATCATTTCGATGGGTATCCAATCGGGATTTATTCACCGCCCGATTCATTGTGGCGTTATGGTGGGCAGGCGAGTGACATTCGTATCGTAAATAATGTTTTTTATGGATCAGCGGGGAACTGTTGCAAATTTATTGATAATTCGGATGAAAGCAGTAATTATTTGGCAGCAACGTTAAAATTTCCAAAATCAGTAGGCGTGTTTGAATTTGTGTGGCGTGTGGAAACGTCCGAAGATTTCTTTGGTGTGCGGATGTACAGCGGCACTCCCGATGATGCGCATCTTGGGCCCTCAGTATCCATCCGTGGGGATTCACTGCAATATTACGATCATACACAGAACTGGCAATATATTTGTGATATTAGCCCTGCGACCTGGTATCTCATTCGGTTGGTGTTCGATTGCGATCTTGGGGTGTTCAGTATTTATGTTAATGATGAATTAATGATTCCAGACGCGACCTGGCGTGGCCGGAATCTGGACATGATTCGATACATATACTTTTTGACGTTTAATAATCGCCGTTGTCAGGGTGGTTATCTGGATGACGTGTTTTTTTATTCGGATCCAATGTGACAATTGCATGGAGCGTAATGCACGGCGCATAGCCGATTCTGAGACCACGAACTGCGACAAGCTATGCGCTGTGCACTTTGCTCTGTGAAAAAGGTTGATCTGAAAATATTGATTTCAAAGGTAGTCAGTTAGTAACTGAGAAATTATTTTCTGACATTTTTTGGCAGAAAATGTTAAAACATATTTTAGACAGGATTTCACGGATTCACAGGA
>JAFGDW010000275.1 GCA_016931935.1 Candidatus Zhuqueibacterota bacterium
GATTCCTGTCCCGCCGGAATTTGGCGGGACAGGAATGACATACTTTTAATTTTGTAAAAGTTGAACAATTTATTTAATTCAGAATCCTAAGTTGATGGATTTATTTAGAATTTCGGTAAGAACAGCATAGATATAAAATGAGTTAGCCCGCAGACATCAATAATGCACAAAGAAAATAGATGAGTAAAATAATGTCAGAAGAACAACAAATGAGAAAAGTTGTTTTTGCAATTAATATCACGATAGACGGCTACTGTGGCCACGAAGAGATGATCGGTGCTGACGACGAATTGCACGAGTACTTCACTGGGCTCTTGCGTGATTCAGGCGTTGAAATTCTCGGACGCAACACGTATCACTTGATGTATCCGTACTGGCACGATGTCTCAGAGAATCAATCGGAAACGAAAGCGACCAACGAATTCGCACGTACATTCGATTCCATACCAAAGATTGTCTTTTCAACGACGATGAAGCGCGTAGAGTGGAACAACACGACGCTCCTTCACTCAAATCTTCGAGATGAGATTATGAAGTTAAAACAACAGCCAGGAAAGAATATTTCCATTGGTAGCCTGAACATCGCATCGCAAGTTGCCCAATGGAATCTCATCGACGAGTATCACTTTGTCGTTCACCCGATCATTGCGAGAAAAGGTCCCCGCTTGTTCGAATCGGGCAAGAACCTTACATTAAATCTTGTCGGGTCTAAAACATTTCTGTCGGGAGCTGTTGCGTTAAATTATAAGAAATGATTCTTTATGGAAACCAAAGGATTATGGTGACAACAGAGAGTCTTGAGATCGTCGCATTTAGTGGCGCTTTTGCGGGTTAACACAGCGTGCAGTGGACAGCAGGGAGCCGCCGCGTTTTTTGGCAGTTTTCAACACATCAGCAATATCCCGTTGGCGGAGCCTTGTCCGCGTCCCGCCTTGCTGCCACTAACGCATGCCGTTACACTACATCAAAATTAAATAAACAACTAGTACTAGGATAGATTTATAAGTGATTATAAAAGGGTACAGGCCGATGAAATATAATCCCAAAGCGGGTAACCACAAGGGTTACCCCGACAGAAAATCAATCCGTTTGAAAGGATACGATTATTCCCAGCCAGGGAAGTATTTTATAACAATTTGTACCCAATATCGGAAATGCCTGTTTGGCGACATCATAAATGGGGAGATGAAATTAAATGATGCGGGAGCAATGGTGGAACACGAATGGATCGCATTACCCCGGCGTTTTCCCAATATCCGATTACACGAATTTATCATCATGCCTAACCATTTCCATTCCATATTGGAAATCGTCGCCCCAACGGTTGGCCCAACGAATTCATCAATCGTTACCCCAACGAACGGCGAAACGCCCTCCCCAAAGGGAAAAATAGTGGGGGATATGGTTGGCGCGTTTTAATCCATCGTTACCGTTGAATATATACGGGGCGTTAAAACAAAAAATTGGCAACCATTCAATAAAAAATTATTGCAGCGCAATTATTGGGAACACATTATTCGAAATGATCGTGAATTCTATAACATCAGCCAATACATTTAAAAGAATCCGAAAAAATGGCAGTTGGAAAAATTAAACGGCGGCGGAGGAAACAAAGTGATGGACGATGCAGCGCCGTACGGAGAAGAAAAATGGATGATTTAAATTCGAATATCGAATTTTACAACGTTAAGTTGGCAGCTTCGCAGATCGAAAATTCCAAATTATTAAATAGTAAATTCCAAATAATAACCAAATTTCAGATTCCAATGCCAAAATAGTCGAAGATACGAGCAATTCATGGCTCAGTTTAGATTTTTGAATTTTCCCCAACGCGATATTGTTTGATTAACTTAATGTTGTAGTATTAATCACTCGACAATCAATTGGCAAGCAACACAATCAAAATAGATGTCAACCATGAAAACGAAACGGTCTGGCTGACAAACATTGAGTAACAATTAAGAAAAGAAAGCAACATGGAAAACATAACCTTAACAGACTACACCAACTACCACAGCGGCTATGTCGCTTTGGTCGGCCAACCAAATGTTGGCAAATCCACATTGATGAACCAATTGCTGCAAATCAAGTTGTCGATTGTCACACCCAAAGCGCAGACAACGCGGCACCAGATTCTTGGCATTCTCAATGAGCCAAATTATCAGATCGTATTTCTTGATACGCCCGGCTTAATGACGCCGAAATACAAACTGCAGGAGCTGATGGTCAAAACCGTGCACCGCGCAGTGGATGACGCGGATATTATCTTATTCATGGTCGAGGCAAAGGATTCGGCTACAGCGATCGACCGCACGATTCTGGATCAGCTCATCGCCAGCAAAAAGCCGATCCTGCTAGTGATCAATAAAGTCGATGCCATTGGCAAAGCCCGAATATTGCCGCAGATCGATGCGTATCGTAAACTCCACGACTTTGCCGACATCATTCCTATCTCGGCATTAAATAACGATGGATTGACGGTATTAAAGGAAGCGCTGTTCAATCTGCTCCCGAAAAATCCGCCGTACTATCCGCCCGATATGCTGACCGAACAGCCGGAACGGTTTTTTGTGGCGGAACTGATCCGGGAAAAAGTATTTCAACAATATGGTGATGAAATTCCCTATTCCACCACTGTTGTCGTGGATGAATTCAAGGAGCGGAGTGGCGCCAAGGATTTTATCCGCGCCACGATTTTTGTGGAGCGCCTGTCGCAAAAGGGTATCCTGATCGGCAAAAAAGGCGCCGCCCTGAAAAAAGTCGGTCAAACCGCCCGGCATAGTATTGAACATTTTCTTGAACGCGAAGTGTATTTGGAATTGCATGTGAGCGTCAAAGAGAAATGGCGCGACAAGGAAGGGACGTTGCGGGAACTGGGGTACTAAATGCGTCATTTGAATTATGATCGAAATTCGATAAAACATTGAATCTAATTTAGCAAAAGAAACTCAATTATCAATTGATAATTGTTAATTCAAATTGGCAGTTTTTAATTGTCATTCTCAATTAACAATTGTTCATTATCAATTATACAGTTTCTTGAGAGCGAGTAACCCTATGATGAAACACCGAACCATGATCTATAATAGATTTCACAAGCTTGTCCCATATGCTATCCTGTTGATGTTGATCAGCGGCTGTAGCATCGTTCCGGTAAAGGAACCGGCGCCGTCTTCTACATCGCTAACGATCCGGGTAGGAATTGTAGAGCATCAGCAACGCATCACGTTTCAGGCGCAGGATGAGCTGAGTGTGCGTCTGAACGATGGATCGTTGCAGCGTGTGGGAAATGTCGGCGATAATTTTGTGGCAACGATCAGCAATGCACGCCCGGCAACCATGGTTTTCCGGTTGTTGGCAGACTCGTACGATGCGAAAGATCGCGCGGAGCAGGAAGCCAGCCGATTGATGCAGATGAATCTCGCGTCGGTGATCCGGCCGCGGCAACAATTGCATGTCCGCACCGGGCAATTGGAACGAAGTTTCATCTATTATCTTTATCTTGAACCGGCGTTTCAAACCGCCGCCGATGCGCAGACAGCGCAGCAAAATCTCCCGTCGGCTCTGCAAACGCGGGTGCGATCGTTCATGGAGCAATTGCCAGCCGGGACGGTGGTGCTAAAAAATCAACGCACGGCGGAATCCGTTGAAGCCGAAGGCTATCTGCAAATTGCCAGGGGGCAAATTTCTATGGACGTGAATGTTGGCGCCGGATTCCACTACGAAAATACCTCCAACCGAACGTACACGCCGGCGATCAATCTCGTTGTCGATGCCGAAGGCGCGTTGACTGTGGTCAATGAAATTCCGATGGAGGCGTATATTAGCAGCGTGGTGGCATCGGAAATGAATTCAGAATTCCCACTGGAAGCGCTGAAAGCGCAGGCGATTTGCGCGCGCAGTTTCACCGTCTCGAAAATTGAAACGCAGCATCCCACCGATCCATTTGACCTGTGCGACGATGTGCATTGCCAGGTGTACAGTGGTGTGTCACGCACATCCAAACGAACGGATTATGCAACCCGGGAAACCGCAGGCTACGTAATCATGAGTGGAAACGACGTGTGCGAAACCTTCTATCATTCGGTGTGCGGCGGACATACCGAAAGTAATGAAAATATCTGGCAAGGCACTCCCCGCTCATACTTGCGCGGTAGGTTTGATGTGCCGGCTACGGCGTACAATATTCCCGACGATTTTCTTCAGAATGAAGAAAACCTGGTGCGATGGATGTTCGACAGTCCAAAAGTTTACTGTAATGCTGCCGCTGGTTCAGGTGAAGTACCGTCGTTCCTGGAATACACAAAAAAATATTTCCGTTGGAAAGTAACACTCAGTCAGGCAGAAATCCGGGAAAATGTACGCAAAAATACGGGACAGGATGTCGGCGACATTTTGGCGATTCGTGCGGCTGAACGTGCCCCCTCCGGCCGGATGAAGCGGATGCGGATTATTGGCGCCAATGGCACGATCATCGTGGAAAATGATTTGCCGATCCGCAAAGCATTGTCGGTAACACCCCTGTATAGTTCTTGCTTTATCGTGACAGGCGCGGGCAATGTGCCGGCAGAGTTCGAAATAAACGGCGCCGGCTGGGGACATGGCGTTGGCATGTGCCAAACCGGCGCAGCCATGATGGCGCTTGACGACATCTCCTATCGTGATATTCTCACGCATTATTATACTGACGTCAGTTTACGAAAGATTTATTGAGATGGCAATCCTGCTTATTTTTGTCGACGGCATCGGAATTGGTGTTCATGATCCGGAGCATAATCCGTGCACGAATTCACAATTGCAATTGTTCAATTCCTTTATTGATCGGCCACGTACAAAACCTATCCCTTTTAACGGCCAAATCAAAGCAATTGATGCCATTTTGGATGTTCCCGGTATTCCCCAAAGCGCCACCGGTCAAACATCATTATTGACCGGAGAGAACGCCCAGCAAATGCTTGGCCGGCATCTCAGTGGATTTCCCAATGAAAAATTACGACAGGTCATCGCCGAAAAATCATTACTCCGTAGATTTACGGATGCCGGGAAGAAGGCGGCGTTTCTAAATGCGTATCATCCGCTCGTTTTTGAGATTGGACCGGAACAACTGATTCGCAGGCTTTCCGTAACGAGTGTTGCCGTCTGGACGGCTGGATTGCAGTACAAGAGTTTCGATGAGTTGCGCGATGAACAGGCGGTGTTTCATGATTTTACGAATCGCGATTTGATTGAAAAAGGTTACGAGGTGCCGCAATGGACGCCTTTCAGGGCAGGTGAAGTGCTGGCCACATGCGCTACACACTATGACTTTTGCATGTATGAATATTTTAAAACCGATCGAGCTGGCCACAATCAGAATTTTCAATCCGCCGTCGATATTATTTTGGACCTGGAACAATTTATTCTTACTGCGGTCTCAGAAATCGATTTGCAGGAGAATACAGTATTGGTAACAAGTGATCACGGCAATTTTGAAGACTTGTCTATAAAATCTCACACGATGAATCCTGTCCCGCTGTTGGTGTGGGGACAATATAGTGAAAATCTCATTGGGAAGGTTAATTCGATTGTTGATATTGCCCCATTATTAATCACCCTCGAATGTCAATAACCATTATGAAACACCGAAGTTGTGAAGATTTTTTTTCAAAATTTTCCTTGACACTTGACGATAATTTTTATATAATAAGATTAACTAATACACAAACTGTCTGCAAAGGGGAAGCAGCCTGTGAAATTGAGGAGGACTCGTTCTAATGATGATTGCCGTGAGAGTCGATAGAGTCACGTTCGATACGACCACTAACCGATTCGTGGTAATTTTGAAAGATGATATCCATAATCGGTGGTTACCCATTGTGGTTGGATCGACGGAAGCACAGGCCATTGCCCTGCAACTGGAGAAAATCAGCCCGCCGCGCCCGTTGACCCATGATTTAATGAAAAATCTGTTGGAATCAATGGATGTAAGCGTGATGCGTATCATTGTGACAGATTTACGCGAAAATACATACTATGCAACAATTAGTATAAAATCCGAGACCGATAGCCTCGACGTTGATGCTCGTCCCAGCGATGCGATTGCGCTGGCGTTACGGATGCAGGCGCCGATTTTCGTTGAAGAAAGCGTGATGAAGCGTGCTGCTATTCACGATCAGGATACCGAAGATGCCGAAGAACGATTGGCTGGTGTCGATCGGATGGAAGAGTTAAATATTCAATTAAACAAAGCAGTCAAAGAAGAACGATTTGAAGATGCCGCCCGGCTTCGTGATGAAATTCTTGAATTAAAGCGTGAACGGGATCCATCGTCATCATAATATAAATTCAGATGTTAAAATTGAAGGGATATGCCTGAGATGGTATATCCCTTTTTTATTTTTGTAGCCACGAAGTCTCCAGACACAAAGAAACACAAAAAAAGAAGCGAGTCAAATTACCATAACTAAATATTTCTGATTTTGCTTAATAATTAACATGAAACATAATCCATTAGGAAAAACAATAATGAAAATCTTTGTGAAACTTCGTGGCTTCGCGTCTGGTGGCGACACCAATCTAATAAATGGAAATTTGATAAAGTCAAATTTAAAATAATTATAAAAAACAATTCCCCTGGAAATTTTAGTAATTGACTTTTCTGCAATATTTATGTAAATTCATTTCATGACAACACCGATTTTTTTTCCCGCTTTTAAATTAAAAATTACTAAAACAAAACTTAAAAGCCTCTCAGAACAAAATATTATGCTTTCAATATTGTGAAAATTAGCACAATGATTGAAATTCGTATTTCGACGTATGTGCAAATTATAGAAATGCCAATTTTCTTGTTTTGAATAAAGCCGGATCCCCAGCAGATGTTTTTTCACCTTTTGTCCTGCGTACTGCCAATCTCCATGCGTTATAATTTTTAAAAATTGAAAACATGAAAACAGAAAACGTACAGAATCTGATTCATCACAATTCAACATTCTTTTAATCACTTAACAGGAGGTTGTAATATGATATTCAGTCATCGCTACTATCAGTTTCTCTGCATTTGTATCTTTTCTCTATGCTGTCTCTCTGCTAAAAGCATCCGGGCATCAGGACAATCTGATGGTTCGGATGTCGTTCAAAACGCGCAACTGGCATTTTCTGATAACTTCGATGATGAAAATGCAACGGGCTGGCTGCCGCTTACTGAAAGCGCCTGGTCGGTGAAACACATTGCCGGGAGTAATTATGCCTATTATCTGGATCGTACAAAGTACGGCAACGGCGAATACTCTTTAATACAAAATTACTTGTTCGCGGATTTTACGATGACGGCTAAAATTAAAAGTGATGAGGATTTGAATGCGAATGAATTTGCAGATATCGTTGTCATTTTTGGATATTTGGACAAGTTTAATTGTTACTGGTTGAATTTAAGCAGTGGTGCGGGTGAAAACAAGCTTTATCGAATCATTAATGGCACAACCTCTGTCATTGCCAGTTATAATGGCGTTACCATTAAAGATAATGAATTTAAACAAGTACAGGTGAAACGTCAGGGACAAAATTTGAAAATTTGGTATGACAATACTCAAATTATCAATGTTAATGACAATACGTTCCCCACAGGGCGTATCGGACTGGGATCCTACAACGATGCCGCATTTTTTGATAACGTGAATATTACCGGTGATGTGACATTATCGGGAAGTCTTGAGTTAATCTCCCCCGCGGCGGGCGATATGTGGGAAGCAAATATTGGCGGAAACATAACCTGGGATAGAAAATTTATTTGGGGTACGGTGAAGTTGGAATTTTCAAGGAACGGGGGCAAAAATTGGTCAACGATTGTTCCCAGTGCTACGAATGATGGTTCGGTGTTTTGGACACCAGAAGCACAGCACATTTCAGATAATTGCTACATCCGTGTGGTGAGCCTTGAGAATGATGCTGTGCGCGATGTAAATAATGAGCCATTTAAAATTGTGATGGGGGAGACGGATTTCGTTTATCATGCGCAAAAACTTATGCCCGGCACGCCTGTCCCGAAAATCGATGGTATTTTCGATGAAGCGTTGTGGGAAATGGTTGCAGGCGATACACTGCTTTATGGTGGTGTCCCTTACGACTGGGATGCTGTCTGGACTGATCTTGCGGATAATACGGTCATCTGGAAAGCTGTCTGGAAAGAGCAAACCAACAAATTGTACGTGGCTGTTAAAATTATTGATGATATACACGGACCGGTGGATAACAGCAATCCGACGTTGTCATTGTTTCGCCCCTGGGAAGATGAGTCCATCGAATTTTTTACGGATGGTAATCATGACGGTGGATCTTTTGAAGATGATAACATCAAAGCCCAACAGTGGCGTGTGTCGGTCGATAACATTCGTACGGTTTACGGTTTTGGCAGCAGTATTTATGATGAAGACGATTTTATTACGGCCGTCTCGACTGGTGATGACGGGAATTGGATATGTGAAGCTGTGTTCAATGTTTACGATTCTTTTCCTGATCAGCAACGGGATTTGAGTGACGGGGATGTGATTGGCTGGAATATTTGGTATAACGATCAGGATAATGATACCTATCATGACGGTGTGTATTGGCGCGATCACCAAACAGGCTGGCGCTATACCGGGCCCGCGTACGAAACTGCGGATCATTTTGGGGAAATGGTGCTGACCGATTCTCCGGTTCATCATATTGAAGTCACGGCGCCCAATGGCGGAGAAATTATTTATGTCGGTGATCCCAGTACTATTACCTGGGACACCGAGAGCCAGGCCAGCAAAGTAAAAATATTATTTACCAGTGACAATGGTGTCACGTGGTGGAACCTTGGTGAATTCGATAATACCGGCGTGGCGGAATGGACACCGGAAATTCAACATGTCGGGAATCAGTGCCTGATTCAGGTAAGTATTCCGGCTGTGTCAGAGCATCTGAATGATAGAAGCGATGCAACGTTTCAAGTAGTCGCTCAGGCAGGTTTGCCTGATTATTGGGCCTTCGTTGAAAATACCGGGCACAAAGTGTCAGTCGTCCTTCCGAAAAGTATTCAGCCAAATATTAAGGGCGAAGCGTTAAAGATAGATGATTATATCGGTATTTTTACGCAAGCAGGAATTTGTTGTGGGTGGGCGCAATGGAAAGGTGAAAATCTGCTACTAATTGCCTGGGGTGACAACGACCAGACACCGGAGCTTGAAGGCCTGGTTGGTGGCGAAGTGCTGGCGTATCGAATTTACAGGGTCAGTGAACACATGGAATGGGATAATGTCGAAGTTGCGTATTCGGCAGGCACCGGTAAATATAGCCCGAATTCATATATGGTATTAAGCATGTTTGAAGTACCGGACATTGTGTGTCAGAATATTATGCTTGATAAGGGCTGGAATCTTTTCTCCACGCGGATTGTAGCAGATGATATGGATGCCGAGCTGCTGATGAAACCGATTGTTGATGATGTTATTATTTTGCAGGATGCATTTTACGGTGCGTACGTTCCCGAATATAATATCAATACCCTGGGTGCGCTGGATGTTTTGCAGGGATATTATATTTATATGAAAGATGATGTGCAATTAAATATCTGCGGACAAGAGATCGATCAAACCACGCCTGTTCCACTACTCAAAGGTTGGAACATGATCAGTTACCTGCCGTCGTATAAAATGAGTGCACCGACGGCGTTTTCCAGCGTGAAAGAAAAACTAATCATTGTGAAGGATGGCGCCGGCAATGCTTACATCCCGGATTATAATATCAACAATATCGGCAAAGTCTATCCCGGAAAAGGTTATCAGGCATACATGTCGGACGATGCCACACTTGTATATCCGGTATTATCACTGGCGAAATCGATGCTGCAGCCGGAACATGCTGACCAAGTAGCCGTGAGCGAACATTTTAATGTATCTTATCGCAGTCGGACAAATTGTATTGTTGTTATTCCGGTAGCCAATCAGTCAATACTTGAAATTGGCGATGAAATAGCAGCGTTTAATGCCGACGGTCTTTGTTGTGGTACAGCGGTCTGGCAAGGCCAAAATCTGGCATTGACAATCTGGGGAGACGATTCACAAACCCAGGCTGTCGATGGCATGCAAATCGGCCAGCCGATGCATTTCCGTGTATGGCAGCGCGCCAGCAACCAGGAGTTCAATGCAGCGGTTGAATTTATGGATGGAGCAGTAAGTGTATTTGTGGATAATGCGTTGCTAATTGCCTCAAATGTGGCCACTTCCGCCACCAGCGTAGTGAAGGATTTAACGACCCCGGCTTCATTCAGAATTTTAAACAGCTACCCGAATCCGTTCAATCCGGAAACCAATATTGTGCTTGAATTACCGGAAACTGCTCAGGTCGATGTGCGAGTGTTCGATATTCAGGGTCGGCTGGTATCGACACTGTTTCATGGGCAGAAGGATGCAGGTGTGCATCGCATCCAGTGGAATGCGACATCACAACCTAGTGGATTGTACATGACGGTGATTCAGGCGGGGTCGGAAAAGCGTACATTAAAGTTGATGCTGATGAAGTAGTCGTTCTAGCATTTAAACACGGGGCATTCAATGGGATGCCCCGTGTTTTACTAAGAGCCTATTTAAAACATCAGCAAGGCTTAACTGTCGGCTGAGTCTGCCGCGGCGGATCGACACATACATGAATGTTGCCTTCGACAAGCTCAGGCAAAGGACAAAATTAATCGTGTGGGTTTTCGGACAGGCTCTTATTTACAATGTCACGAATATTACTAAAAAAAATATCCATGTCACTATCTGTACCTATGCTGACTCGCAAATGATTATTGATCCGAGGCAAGTTAAAGTATCTTACTAAAATCCCTCGTTTTTTCAATTCTGTGAAAATGTGCTGTGCCTCAACAGCCGGATGGTGGATGAAAATGAAATTAGCGGCCGATTCCACCACATCAAAACCGATCTGTCGCAAATTGTTCGTAATTCGCTGTCTGGTGGTCATAATTTTTTGACGTGACTCAAGAAACCATGCTTCATCTTCAAATGCCGCAACACCTCCGGCAATTGCCAAGCGGTCCAGTGTGTATGAGTTGAATGAATTTTTAATACGATTTAAGCCTTCGATCAAATCGACATGCCCAATGGCATACCCCAACCGTAATCCGGCCAGCGCACGTGATTTCGACAGCGTAAATATCACCAATAAATTAGGATAACGCGCGATCAATTCTGTTGCCGATTCTCCACCGAAATCAATATACGCCTCATCCACAATTACAATTTTGCGATTGCAGCGGTCGAGCAATGAAACGATAGCATTCAACGGAAGTAATTTCCCGGTCGGTGCATTGGGATTGGGAAAGATGATACCTACATCGGGATCATTAAATTTTTCCAACGGAATACTGAAATCGTCAGTCAGTGGCACAAGTCGGGGATGGAGATCGAACAATTGCGCATACACCGGATAAAAACTGTAGGTAATGTCTGGATAGGCAATTGGATCACCGGGATTAAAAAACGCCGAATATGCAAACGCCAGAATTTCATCCGAGCCGTTGCCAGCAAACACCTGGTCGACAGCTACGCGGTAGTAGTCAGCAATTTTCTCCCTGAATTTCCGGCTGTTCGGATCCGGATACAGTCGGAGCGTTTCGTTAGTATTGGCTTGAATCGCCTGAATGACTCTCGGAGACGGTGGATACGGATTTTCATTGGTATTTAATTTGATGTATTTTTGGTCCTGTGGTTGTTCGCCGGGTGTGTAAGGCGATATTTCAGCGGTGCGTGTGCTCCAGAACGTGCTCATTATGGTGTCCTAAATTGATTTTAGAATAATAACTTTTTTCAGAAAATGAACTGTAGTATACGAAATTGGTTTCATTTACGCAACAGTTTTTTGTACAACATCAATAATGCAAACTGAAATTATACTTGCGATTCATTTGTAAAATGGCTATAATTTTGTGTTCCCATATTTTAATTACGGTTTACAGACAGCCATCTGAAAATTCTTGCGGAGTTTTGAATGGAAGAAACTGAAGTCATTATTGTCAATGGAATTGATACTCCAACTTATGATGCGATTATTCGGCAGGCGATCGAATATGCGATTATATCTATTCCATTTACATTTAATCGTATGGAGATTGATGATTTACAACAGAAAATATTCAACATCGCCAAGGGGAAGGTGGCAGAGGGATTGTTCCTGCAGTTTTGTCAAATGAACGATATTCCGGTGGATAGCCAGTCGTGCACGACGCCATTCTACCAGGCGGATCACCGCGATTTCGTGTTGATGAACTGGGAATGGGATATTAAAAATAATTATTTATATCATCCTGGCCAGATATTGGAAAAATACGCTTATGTGGATTTGCCGGCACTGGTCCCCAATCGGGGCGAGTGGGATCAATGGGGAAAGCGTGACCGGAAATTTCAAGCATCGACGAAAGGTGCGGGTTTTATCTTCACATTTCTCAAAAATCAGGATCGTTATCGCAAAGGGCAAACGTATTTTTCAATTCATCTGAGTACAGATCAGCATGCGCTATTACATAAGCTATACAATCGATACAAGGGGAAACATCAGGATAAGGAGCCGTTTGCGCCGTTGAAATTCTGGCAGCGATTTTTGGAATCGTCTCCTCATCACAAGCTGAATTTTTCGGTGAGCGAACGCCCATGGCTGATTATATGTGGCTGTGCGATTCACAAGCACTGGGAATTATTTACAGATAGTGGCGCTGGCCGGCATCTGTATCCGTCCGAAGAACCTGCCACACTTATTACCACCATCAATAATCGAACATGCCCGATTGGAAAGCTGCCGTCATTTGCATCAATTTTCCCTGATCTCCGGGATGGAATGAAAGGCGCTTTTTTCAAGTCGACAACGGTTTCTGAAAACTAAGACAATAATGATGAAAAGTATTGCTTACATACGTATTGAAATAGCCGTACGGCGCAATTGAAATATCATCCTGTAGCCAAAATGATTCGGGGAGCAGAATCACGCGTTCCTGCAACCGTTCTGCCAAATCCCATGCAAGCGGATAATTTTTGCCTTTTTTCTTAATATTCTTTACCACAATCGTCATAAACTTGCCCGGTTTCAATAATTCAATCAACGAAAAATAAATTGGTACCAGGTCGTCCAGAAATCGTTGATAGTCATCGATGTTGCCCAGATCGGTATCATCTTCAGAATAATTTAGCTGAAGTCCTTTTTCCTTCCGGCGTGCCTGATATTCGGCGCCCTTCATGTTAAGCATATCCCAATAGGGCGGCGACGTGATGATGTAATCAATCTCCGGAAAATCTCCCTGTGTTACCATTCGTGCATCCTTATTCAAGATACGAAACTCCGGCTGATTGGTATACTTCGGCTGCAGAACCGATGTCAATTGCTCGCGACAGCGCTCGTTGGCGATGTTGCAGAAAAATTCATTCAACTCGATGCCGTATCCATTGCGTCCCATGCGAATTGCCTGAAGCTGCGTACTACCCGTCCCGCTCATCGGATCGAATACATTGTCTCCCTCATTCGTGAATATACCGACATACTTATCCACCAAATCTTCAGGATATTTTGCCGGATGGAGAATTTCATTTTTCTTGCGTGGCGGCGGCTTCAAAATAAACCAGCTTGGGAATTGTGAAGTAATTTTGCCATTTGTCGGTTGCGATTTATTATTCGTAAAATAATCAAACATGGAAAATGATTCCGCTGATCCACTGTTTTCGTCCTTGCGAAAGTAAAGCGCGTAGAACATGTTGTTCATTGTTTGAAACTGTGGCAGTTCCTGACCTGTAAAGCTCTCTTCATCAACACAGCCAATCTTCTCATCCTTCAGGCTGAATGTTGAGGCAATTGTTTTTGCAAGGTCCCAGCAAAACGGATAGTAAGCACCCTGCTGAAACGATTGATTCATAAAAATACCAATGAACCGGCGATGGGCGAGCAACGGCTTAATTTTATAAATGAGTGCAAGCATTCGGTTTTTAAATTCCATGTAGGATGCTGTAGAAATATCATCGATAAATGCATCTCGTAAATCGAATAATGCAAATTGAAGCTGATCAATTTTATCCAGATCAGATTCACTGTACAATACTGCTTTGGTTTTTTGGGCGACAGCATGGATTGTTTGATGATTGTTGGGGTTGCTGCAATAGTAAAATACTGTTGGGGGAAGCTCTTTCAGATCAAATTTAACAAAGAACCGAATGTTATCACGATACAGCGTGTAATCATCCGTATACTTAAACCACGATTTCTGGAATGGCAGCCATTCTTTGGATGTGAGATTATTGAATCGATTTTTCAAATCGCCTCCGGATTTTAGAAAGTTGCTTCAATTTTCTTTTTCGGTAGTGTTCAAAAAGTACAAAAGAAAATTCTTTTTATCAAGTATAAGTTTTTTAGTGCCACATCAATTAAATAAATTCAGTCAATCGTCAATTTGATGCACATATTATTATAAGTGTGAGATGCTGCAAAATGTCTCAGGATAAGACGTTTTTAGATGGAAAGATAAATTAAATTGCATAGTAAAAATTAAAAAGCTACGAATTAGGAAAAATGTGTTTAATTGTCGCTTTTTTAATATGAAATAATAATAAATTATGGGATCAAAATAAAATAACTTATTTTTTATTAGACATCTAAAACTGAATTAGCTTACTGTAATTCCTATGTCTATAATATTAACAAGTTGGCATAATAATTGTAATTTAAATATGGGTCGTCAGATTAGTTGATTGAAATAATGCAACAAAAAATTAATTAATAATTGCAAATTTCTGAAATATTTTTTATTATAAAGAAGAATCGCAAAACAGAAAAGTTAATGAGCAAGATTTAGCCCTGCCTTTTCAATTCACCTATCGCCTGATTGTGTGATTCACCATGAAACATCTTTTGCATAACGATTACGTCAGGAGAGAATTTGTTTTACAAATTAAGGAGGACGTATGAGCAAGCGAACTCTTATTCTATTGTCACTGTGTTGGTTCCTTACGGTGGCATCGACTGCAAACGCGACTGATTACCAATCTGAACTTCTTACCGTCTTACCCCACACAAACATCCTGTTTCAGGAAAAGCCTGAATTAGTGGGTGTGTTGAACGCGTTCATGGAACAGCTTCCCGCCTCCTACAATAAACATGAAGCGCTGATAAAAGCAGGTGATATTTTGTGGAATTATGGCCTGCTTGCAGATCAGACTGTAGTTCAGCGGGAATTAGATGCGCAGGTTTTACGCTATCCATCCAGGTTTATGCGCACGTCTGAGGTTCGCCGTTCATCCGGGAAGAAATATCGCGTTATGCAAGCCGATGGCGCTTCTTCGGTTTCAACACTCCTTGAAGATTTTCAGGTAAATGAAAATGGTGGTAGTTGCATGCAAACATCGGCCGCTGTCGCTTCGTCGGGAAATGGTAGTTATATTGTCGTCTGGGTGGATTATCGCAACGTAAATACAGATATTTATGCACGAATTTATAATAGCAGTGGTGAACCAATAAGCAATGAGCTGCTCATCAATGAGTTGACAGATGGTTCCACCAAATTAAATCCGGTTGTCGGGATGGATGCGAACGGGAATTTTGTTGTGGCCTGGGAGCAGCGTGCCGCAGCATCAGGAACAATCCTTGTTCGGCGTTTTAGTGCGGCTGGTATTGCGCAGACCTCCGTGATCGATGCTGGTTTGGTTGGTGATCAAACGGCCATTGCTATGGCACCTGATGGACGGTTTACGGTTGTTTGGCAAAGCGAAAATAGCGACATTTACGCCCAACTGTTTCTTGCATCCGGTGACGTAAATGGCAGTCCCTTGCTGGTAAACGCCGGCGCAACCGATGGTACCCAGTCGTACCCGGATATTGCCATGGATGATACAGGGAATTTTACAATTACATGGCAAGGGAACGGTATTTTTGCCAAGCGTTACAATAGCAACGGCGTAGCAACATCGGAAATTATCACTGTTTCGACTAATTCAGGCGCCAACGCCGCTATCGCTGTGGATTCAGATAATAATTTTGTTGTCGCATGGACGCAGAACGAAGCAGTTAATGCCAGGTGGTATTCCTTGCTCAATGTGCCATCGAATGCATTTGTCGTCCACGAACACACGGATGAAAGTTACATGAATCCCACGATAGCATCACTTGATGTCGCCATTAGAAGTGATGATTCAATCGATTTTGTCTGGAATTATACTGTTAATTTGCGTTCTTATTATAATTCAAAAATTTATAAAGAGTGTACAGATGCTAATGGAAGCGCTGTCTCCTCATTAACGGTAAAGGATGTTGATTACGAGTTAACTAAACCGCGGATTATTAGTTTAAACAATTCACGTTTTATTGTCTGGCAAGATGCGCAAAAAACTAAATTTGATAATGACATTATTATGAAGGGCTATGATTTCAATGATTCGATTATCCTGAATGATACACGTGTTAATAATGACAGCGGCACAAGTTATCAGACACAACCAGCCATCAATGCCTATTATAATACTGAATTTATAGCCGGATGGCTGGATTACCGCGATGGCGAAAATGGGTTTTATGCTGCCCAAAACAATGTGTTTCAAGGTAAAAATTCCGCAGATTCAAAATTGGTGTTCAATAATACCGACTGGTTCACCTCCAGATTGTTCTCATTAATGGATTTCACCTTTCACTCAGATCGTCAGGGCATGTCTTCACTACTCTATGCAATTTATGAATCGTCTGGCGGGGCGGCTTCTTGGCATATTTTAGGTTACAGTGAGTATAATCAATCGCAAAATTTAACCTCAGACACCCAGGTTTCCAAGTGGGTCAATACTTCGAACATGGCGTTGAATGGCGCTGATTTCGCTTATCAAAGTGACGGCTCTGCTGTAAAATGTTATATCGAACAAAATCCCTACACCGGAACGTCGACAACAAAATTATATATTGATGGCATTCCGGAATTTCCACTTTCTGATAATTATCACACGAATCCTAAAATAGCGATCGCTCCGAATAATCTACGTTTTGTCACGTGGGAAGCCTCGGATGGATCAATCCAAATGATTATGGCGAATGAAAATTCCTTCATCGGTTCGCAGATCACTGTCAACGATGATAACGTATCATCAAATAATCAAAAGGTAAAACCGGAAATCACTTCGGGCGGATCCAGAGTCATTGTTACATGGCAGGATACACGAACCGGTAATGCAGATACATATGCCCAAATTTTCACATCCGACGGCACAAACATCGGCGCTAATTTCAAAGTGAATGATGATGGCGGAACCGACGATCAATACGCTCCGGTTATCGCTGTGAATTCCACCGGTGATTTTATCATTGCCTGGGAAGATTATCGTAATGGCAATGCTGATATTTATGCCCAACGCTATTATGCCGATGGGACTCCATTTGGTAATAACTATCGCGTGAACAACGATGCCGGCACTACCCGACAACTGGCGCCGGCAATGGACGTGTATCAGGATCGGGTCTATTTTACCTGGCAGGACAACCGCATCGCAAATCAGGGCTGGGATGTATTTGCCCGTGTCGAAAGTTTCCCGGCGCTGGGAGCATCGCCGGTATTATCGGTGGATGCAGGCGGTCTGGATTTTGGCGCTTATTCAATAACATTAACATTTACGATTCATAATACCGGTGGACGCTCCCTGGATTGGAACATCTCCGAGACCAGCCCATGGATTTCATTGGTTTCACCAACCTTCGGCAGTAATGATGCCACCATCACTGTGAACATCGATCGAGCCGGATTAAGCGCCGGAAACTACAGCGATGTGCTGGCGATAACGTCCAATGGCGGCAGCGTGGATTTGCCGGTATCGATGCAGGTTATTCCCATTAGCGTTTATTTTACCGATAATTTTGAGGACGGAAATGCCAATGGCTGGAAACCGCTGACTTCTGACCGCTGGGCTATCGTGCCGGATGGCGGTTATCACAGTTATTGTCTGCAAGCATCAGGATTTGAAGGTGATGAATACTCGATCGTTGATGGCATGAGTTTCAAAGATTTTGAGCTTTATGTTCAAGTAAAAACCATGGAAGATTTGAATGCCAATCCCGGTGCAACCGTTGCTATTCTGTTCGGACTTCAGAATTCAGCCAATCAATATTATTTGAAATTATGTGCGTGGAGTCCGGAAAACAAACTATATCGCATTGTGAATGGGCAGGTGGATGTGATTGCAACTTATCCGGGAACCACGATTGCTGACAATATATATCACGATGTCAGAGTTATAAAACGTAACGGCACTATTCGTGTTTACTACGATACAGCGGAAATCATGAATGTTTCCGATAATGCAATTACCATCGGGCAAATCGCGCTTGGATCGTATCAAAGTTCGGTATGCTTTGATGACATCACCATTACCGGAGAACAGATTTCAACGCCCGAAATTACAGGAGCCGTGACTGGCAAGCTTCGTCAACCGCTGGCTTATCAGGCGAGTGGCGCAGTCAGCGATTTACAGCATCCGTTGGAATATCAGTTCGATTGGGGTGACGGAAACGTCTCGTCGTGGGGTGCTGCTGAACAAGCACACGCGTTTGCAGTAACCGGAACCTTTTCGGTTCGGGTAAAGGCGCGTTGCCAAACGGATAATATTATTCTATCGGCGTGGTCATCACCGGTCGATGTTAATATCTCGGCCTGTCAATTGACCGTAAATGTCACACCTGCGGATAAAGCAACCATTGGTGCCGATCCCGATCAAACGGAGTTTAGCTATAATGATCAGGTGATTTTATTCGTAATTCCCGTTGCGGAATACCAGTTCTCCCACTGGGAAGGCGACCTGACCGGTGACGACATGCCGGGCACGCTGATAATGAACGCGGACAAAAACGTTACCGCTGTAATTCTTCCAATCCCTGAAATCATATCGACTCCCGCGGCCCCGACCGGACCGGACAGCGCTAAAGTTGGCATGCACATCAGTTTTACTACCGAGGGCGCTATCAGCAATTTAGCGCACCCGCCTGAATATCAATTTGATTGGGGCAATAATTCACTCTCCGCCTGGAGCACACCACAACAATCGATCGCTTACGCTGACGCCGGAACATTTTCCGTAAAGGCGCGCGCTCGCTGTCAGACGCATCCCGATAAAATATCTGAATGGTCGGAAACGGCGACTGTGCACATTTCCTTCTGTCAACTATCTACAACCGTTGTGCCTGGGGATGCAGGGACAATTATTATCACCCCGGATAAATCCAGTTTCGCGTACCTTGATACTGTGACTGTCGCTGCAAATCCATATCCCGGATATGAACTTGAAGGATGGAGCGGCGACGTCAGCGGCAGCGATTCCAGCTATTCATTAATCATGGATAGTGATAAATCGGTCATTATAAACTACACGAGAATTAAACGTGATCCGGTTCATTTTACATTTAAATCAATTGATGAAAATTATCCTGTCATCATTCAGGCAATCGAATCATTGATTATCGAAATGGAGCCTGGTGATGAGATTGGTGTTTTTACGCCGGGTGGTTTGTGTGTCGGTGCATCTGTATTCACCGGATTGTTACCGCTGAGTGTGGTTGCCTATCAGGACGATCCGCAAACCGACGACATCGATGGTTATATTTCTGGTGAGCCGATGTTGTTCCGTGTATGGGATGCGAGCAATGGTGATGAAACGGAGTTTGCAGCTATTCCACATTACAATCTGGGTGATGGCACATTTGGATTCCAAACATATTCAATCATTTCCAATCTGGAGGTGATTGGCTTTACACAACTTAAACTCGTGTTTAATCCCGGCTGGAGCTGGCTGTCGATGAATATCCAATCCGTGTTACCAAATGTGGAGCACATGTTCGCAAATACGACTCACCTGGGAATTTTAATCGACGGCGCTGGAAATTTCTACGCCCCCGGCTTGATGAACAGCATTGGTGAATGGGATGTGAAAAATGGTTACAAAATTTATGTGTACGCCAAAGATAGTATTATGGTGACCGGAAGTCAAATTCCGGCTTATACACCGATTGAGTTAAATGAACGCTGGAATTTTATTTCATACCTGCCAAATCAGCCCATGGCTCCGGAATCTGCCTTTAGTTCGATTGTTGATAATTTGGAAATCGTCAAAAATGATAATGGCCAATTCTATATTCCGGGTTTGTTAAGCAGCATGGATGAAATGATGCCGCTTGAAGGCTACAAACTCTACATGACGGCTGCCAAAACGTTTAGCTATCCGGCGGACATGACGCTATCAAAGGGGGGACATTACGATGTACGAAACACATCTGCTGGCGGGCATTTCACACATCCTGTCCGGACAGGTGATAATTATGTGATTGTTGTCGACGCTATTCAAATGAACAATGCTTCGTTCGATCAGGGTGATGAAATTGGCGTGTTTACGGCAGAGGGCCGCTGCGTGGGAAGTTCGGTATACGATGGACAAACACCGATTGCGATTGTTGCCTGGGCCGATGATAACAAAACGGAGGCTGTGGATGGATTTTCAGAAGGTGATGTCATGCATTTCCGTATTTGGGATGCCAATACCAACAGCGAGAGTGAAGCTGCGGCTGCCTACACCAAAGGCGATGGCCAGTTCGGCAATTTAAGCTATGCGCGAATATCCACGCTCTCATCAACTACAACAGATGTCGCCGGAGTGAGCGGCGCACTTCCGACAGAATTTGCGCTGCACCAGAATTATCCCAATCCGTTTAACCCGGAAACACAAATTCGATTTGAGATGCCCCGGGAAGAAAGCGCGTCACTTTGTATTTATAATATGCATGGCCAATTGGTAGAAACGCTGGTCAATGGCCGTTTGAATGCAGGAAGTTATTCAATAACATGGCAGGCACAAAATCATACAAGTGGCATTTATCTATGCCATTTCCAGGCTGGCGATTATGAGCAATCGATTAAATTAATGCTGGTGAAATAACAACAAACCTAAATACGGATTATTATTTAACCAATGGAGAAAGAAATGAAGTTGAACAACATTCTAATTTATGGAATTTTATTGTTAATTTCTCTTCTCGCTTTCAATTCATTAGTAATTGCTGCCGAACCGTTCGTGCTTGTTTCCGATATCCGTGCAAACGAATATGAAAATAGTCTCGTTTACAATGCAGCTAAAGAACCACGTATTGCCGTCAATGAAGCGGGGGATCTTATTATTTGTTGGATAAATAAAGACCATATTAATGATACTCCCGACGTACTATTTAATCGATTTTCAAAAAATGGGACAAAATTGGATGACCAGAAAATTGTGGAAGACGAATTCCACAATGAAACCCCTGAAGTATTGTATCATTCGAATGGCGAATTTATGATTATGTGGGCACATCTGATCGGGAAATATTGGATTATTAAGGCTCAGAAATATAGTGCAGATGGTAATAGCATAGGCAACCAGTCGAATATGAGCACTGATATTTCAGGTGGTGATGTATTTAGAGAACCAGAATTTTCTATCATTAATCAAAACGAATTAATTTTTTCATGGTATGGTGGAGGCTGGGCTAACGGTGATAATGGTGTGTGTGAAATATATGCACGCCGATATAATTGGACTGGTGATGCACTAACCGCTTCATCTACAATAAACAGCATAACTACAGGTGAACAAAAATATTGTAGTGTGGTAGCAAAATCGAATGGAAATTCGGTTATCTGCTGGCATGATAGCCGCAATACATCCAACTATGAAATATATGCACAGGTATTGAATTCGGATGGAACGAGAAAAGGTGCTGATTTTAAAGTAAACAGTAACAATTTGGGAATTCATCTTGGAAATGTATTTGAATCATCAATCGCCATAGATGGAAACGATAACTATGCAATTGCCTGGGCTGAAAAAAGCAATGATTTGTGCGATATTTATGTTCAATGGTATACTTCGGATGATCAACCGATTGGTGGAAATACCCGCGTCAACGATATTGTCGGAATTGCAACCGAAACAGATGTTGCTATTGCAGCGGATGAATCCGGGAACTGGATGGTATGTTGGCAAGAGGAACGGAACGGTACGTATGATGTGTATGCACAATACTTTCGAGCGCCGCTTCAACCGGAAGGAGCAAACTTTCGTGTAGATCAGGTAGCGAACAGTACAACAGCTACAGCGCCAGATGTTGTACTTAAAAATGGCTGCGCCTACTTTGCCTGGAGTAGTACCCAGGTAAACAATTTCACAGATGTCTATTTTAATATCATGAAACTCCCGGGAACAATTTTAGTTTCTGAACCACAACCGGGCGTCGAATGTAGCGTCGGTGCAGCACAAGAAATTCGTTGGCAGGCTGATAATGTTGGTGTAACAGTGAATGTCGACTTATCCATCGATAATGGTCTTTCATGGAAACGGATTTTGACCGAAACGGAAAATGATGGCGCAGAATTTTGGAAACCATCAATCGAAGATATTTCGGATCAGTGTGTGATTAAAGTGAGCAACATAAAGAATCAAACGATATTTGCAACAAGCAGCGGTACCTTCAAAATCCTTACCGACCTTGGAAAACTTACGTCCATTGCTCCCCAAATCCCTTCCGGCTGGCCAGCGCCAGAACTCGATGGCAAAATCGATGAACCGATCTGGAATGTGGCTGCGCCAGAATCGCTGCTGCAAGGCGGCGTGCCGGATGCGTGGGGCATAACGTGGGATGCGCTCGATGACAATCTGGTTATCTGGCGGGCGTTATGGAGTGCGGAAACAAATCAACTATACGTGGCGGTGCAGGTCAATGATGATGTAAAAGGAACATTTGATGACAACGATCCGGCCGTTGATGACTACAATTCCTGGAATGACGATTCGATTGAATTTTTCACCGATGGCGATCACTCCGGTGGCGATTATGACGATAATTTTATCGACGCCCAGCAATGGCGGGTGAGTGGCGAAAACATTCGCAATTTACGGAATTATGAAGCGAACGGCAGTCAGGCATATGAAGGTACGGATTTTGTCCCGGCGGTGCGTTATCTGGCGGATGACGTCTGGACATGTGAAGCCGTATTTACGATTTACGATGAATTGCCGGCAATCGAAAAAATCCTCACTGTGGGGCAAACAATTGGCTGGAATGTCTGGTACAACGATTCCGACGATGAATTGCTGGATGGTACCTACCAACGGGATCATCAGGTTGGCTGGTTGTATAGTGGACCGGCATTTAAACAAGCGGACTATTTTGGCGAATTGAAGTTACAATCGGCTGTACTTCCCACAGCCTGGCACTATCAGGGCAATACCGGCAAGAATGCTACCATAATTATTTCTCCGCAAATTGAACCCCAGGTTGAAGGTGCGCCAATCCAACCCGGCGATTATATTGGCGCGTTTACCAGCAGTGGCGTGTGCGCCGGCTGGGTACGATGGATCGACCAAAATATCAGCCTGACCATCGATGGCGATAATGATCTCACCTCGGAAATTGAAGGTTTTACGGCGAATGAATTGATAAACTATCGAATTTATCGGCCAGCCACGCTACAGGAATGGATCGTGAATCAGGTTGCGTACAATTCGGGAACAGGCCTGTTTAATCATAACGCCTTCATGATTCTCAGCACATTAAATGTGGATGTGACCGAAACAATTTCCACCCCGACCGTTCCGACAGGTGTGGCGAGTGCGAAAGCGGGGATGACACTGACGTTTACAACCAGTGGCGCGATCAGTAATCAGGGCCACGCGGTCGAATATCAATTCGATTGGGGAAACGAAACGCAGTCAGAATGGGGCGATGCACAGCAATCCATTAGTTACTCTACGGCCGGTACATTTAGTGTGAAAGCCCGCGCCTGTTGTCAGGAGCATCCCGATGTCGTATCGGAATGGTCGGACGCTGTGAGCGTGGTGATCTCATATTGCCAGCTTACAACCACTGTTTTGCCCGAGGGTACCGGATCGATAGCTATACTTCCCGATCAAACAGATTTCCTATATCAGGATAAAGTTACACTTACGGCAATGCCCAACGTTGGGTATGAAATCGATGCCTGGAGCGGCGACCTGAGCGGCAGTGAATCCAGTTACGAACTGGTTATGGATGATGATAAATCCGTAACTGTGCAATTCAAGAAAATCAAGCGCACGCCGGTACATTTTAGTTTCAGCATGACAGGAGAAAATTATCCGGTCGCGATTCAAGCTGTTGCAGGCATGATACCGGAAGTTGGTGATGAAATTGCTGTGTTCACTCCTGGCGGCCTGTGTGTTGGCGCATCGGTCTGGACCGGCTTGCTGCCACTTTCCATTTCCGCCTGGAAAGACGATCCGCAGACAGATGCTGTAGATGGTTACCTGGACAACGAACCAATGCAATTCCGCGTATGGGATGCCGGCGCCAACGATGCGGGCGTCGAATTATTGGCAACTCCCGAATATCAGTTGGGAGATGGTACATTTGGTTACCAAACATATTCAATTGTATCCACACTGACGATTGTGCCGCTTGTCCAGCAAAAAATTGTGTTCCAACCGGGATGGAGTTGGGTGTCAATGCCAATTCAACCCGAATTTCCACATGTGGAATCCGTCTTCCAACAAACCGCGCATTTGGACATATTAATAGATGGCAGTGGTAATTTCTATGTACCCGGTTTAGTGAATAGTATCGGCGACTGGAATGTGAAAAATGGCTATAAAATCCATCTTTCAGCCAAAGACAGCATATTGGTCACGGGGCAACGAATTCCGGCGACCACTCCGATTGAGCTGAATGAACATTGGAATTTCATTGCGTATTTACCCGATCACCCAATGGCTACCGAAGCCGCAGTCAGCCCCATCGTTGACAAAATGGAGATTCTGAAAAACGATCATGGCCAATTTTATATTCCCGGACTGTTGAATACAATGGAAGAAATGCAGCCAATGGAAGGCTACAAATTGTATATGAGCGAAGCAACATCGTTTACCTACCCAATACATATGACTTTGGCGAAGCATACGCAAACGGTTATTTCACAGCCTTCGGCAGCGGAGCACTTTAGTTATCACGACCAGACCGGTGATAATTATGTGGTAATCGTTGACAATGTTACGCTGAATAACGCCCGGCTTGAACCGAATGATGAAATCGGCGTGTTTACGACGGATGGCGTTTGTGTCGGAGCTGCCCGCTGGGAAGGAACTCCGCATCAGGCAATCGTTGCATGGGCGGATGACCAGCAAACGGAAGCGATTGATGGATATCTGAATAGTGATGTAGTTCAATTCCGCATTTGGGATGCCAGTGACGATTGCGAGTTTATTGCTTCAGCGATCTATTCAAAAGGGGATGGTCGGTTTGGCAACACCGGCTATGCCCATATTTCCGAAATCTCAGCATTAACGACGGATATTGTTGGCGTTCAGGGACAATTACCGACAGAATTTGCCCTGCGCCAAAATTATCCCAATCCGTTCAATCCGGAAACGCACATCCTGTTTGAGTTGCCGGCGGCGGAACGGGCAACGCTGACAATTTACAATATGCATGGCCAACTGGTGGAAACACTGGTCAATGGCCGGCTAAATGCAGGAAGTTATTCAATAACATGGCAGGCACTGAATCAACCGAGCGGCATCTATCTGTGTTATTTTACAGCAGGGAATTACCAAAAATCCATAAAATTACTGTTAGTAAAATAGGAGATAGCAATGCATATGAAACAGTTTTTTAGCGTTTGTTTCTCGGTTTTTCTCTTCACTCAGATAAACAGCCAGGAGGCGTTTTCTCAGCATTTTACGTTTGTACAATCTGATGATGTGTACAGTACAGTTATTCATCTTGTTGGTGTTAGCGTTTCGGACCAAGATGAAATCGGTGTCTTTTGTTCGGATGATAACGGCGCTCCGATATGTGCAGGAGCAACCGTTTTATCGGCAGAACAAACAAATGTAAGTTTGGCAACCTGGAAAGATGATCCGCAAACACAGGAAAAGGATGGATTTGTCACTGGAGAAATGATGCAGTTTCGGTTTTGGGATGCCAGTGAACAGCATGAATTCAATACAATTCCCGAATATCTCAGAGGAAATGGGGAATGGAACAATGGGCTTTGGGCTGAATTAAATTTGACGTTGTCGACAACTGTGCCCGTTGAGCTAAGTTCATTTGCAGCACAAATGGTCAACGACAATATTGTTGTGGAGTGGCGTACGGAAACTGAAAAAAACGCCTACGGATTTGATATTGAACGCTGCACCGATTATACTCAATTCCAAAAAGTCGGCTTTCTCAAGGCTGCCGGTACAACGATTGCTCCGCAGCATTATGAATTTGTGGATCAAAATATTACACCCGGAACGTATCATTACCGCCTGCGCCAAATTGATCTGGACGGTACGGCCGAATATTCAAATACGATCCAAATTGAATGTGGTAAGCCGATTTCATATCATCTGTATTCAAATTACCCAAATCCGTTTAATCCTTCGACGTACATTACATTCGATCTGCCTGAATATGGTGCCGTGACGTTGCAGATATTCAATCTTCATGGCCAGCTTGTGGAAACGCTGATCAAGCAGGAATTAAATTCCGGTACGCACCGAATTGAGTGGAACGCGTCACAGTTTCCCAGCGGTGTTTATATTGCGCGTTTAATATCCGGCAGACAAGCACGAACGATAAAATTAATGTTAATGAAGTGAATGAGCAAGTGATTGAATTTTATTGCCCGATGGTGTGGAAAGTATCATCGGGCTTTTTATTTGAGATGTATAGAGAATGGCACGATTGATGGTGTGATGATGTGGACAGGATGTTCTAAAATTATAATTATCTTTTGTACTTATTTAGCCGCATGAACAACTGCATTCGGAGCTCTTTTTACTCAATGCACTATTAATAACCGCTGTAGCACAACCAACGCCAGCTTTTACAGAAATAGCGCCAGCCTCACAATTCCGGGCACAGGCACCGCATTCCATACAAGCATCACGATTTATAATAGCGGCACGTTTGTTTTGCAGAGCGAAAACCGCATGGGGACAGACATTCATGCACATCCGGCAACCAGTACATTTTGTCGGATCGAGTTTCAGGGTTGTTACGTTGGGGAGGTAGTTTAGTCCAGGCATAGAAAATATTCTTTTTGAGAGTAATGAAATTTACGCGAGTAATTATATTCAAACGTTATAAATTAACACAATTTTTATAGTGAAAACTATATATAATCTGCTATGGAAATTTCTTCATTAATAGAACATTTATCAGGATCCCACAGTATCATGTCCCTGCCATGATTAATTTCAAACTTATTTCGTTCTGCAGGTGTTGCGTTATATAATGTTGGAATCCACCAAAGTGGAATTGACAAAATTCTTTCATCCGTTAATTCGATATGCAAATGAGTATCGTCAAATCGTACTATATGAATGTGGGTTTCCTTTGGGAACGTGTAATCGGATATCGGATATTGAATTTTATAACGCTTTACTTCTATTTTTTCATTAGTTGTTGTTGCCTCGGAAACCATACCATGCCTCCATGAGAAAATCATGATTTTGTTCAACTATTTTTAACGCCCGTTGTAATTCGTGAGCCCTTAAAGATCGTCCATAATGGGCTATTTCAACACCGGGTTCTAACCATATTTTTGCATCAATTGAGTCATTCTGCGAGCCTTTACCAACATGTACACTTGCTCTGTTTTCATTCAATGCATCATAACTATGGAACCAGAAAATTAGTGATCCTTCTTTAAGAATTCGCGGACTCATTTTTTCACTTTTTCTATTTGGGTGTTGATTTTAAAAGCGTTATTTGAAAATTAGGTAACTCTCAAGAAACTTTAAATTGAGAATGGAAAATTGTAATAAAATCTATTAACAGTTTACAAAAAAAAATTAATAATTTCAATAGATATTCGGTATCTATTCAGCTTGTTACAAACGGTCGGCTGAGCCTGTCGAAGTCGACATCTTCCAAAAACCTGTGGGCTGTTGCCCCAGCTTCGCAGGGACAGGCTCAGGCAACGCAGTGATCTTTCTTCTGTTAAAAAGTTACAGGGTTGAATGGTTTCGATATTTGTACCGATTTTGTCCAATAAATTTATAAGTTAAAATGTATAACGAATAGCAATGCTTTTAGCTTTTCATGCGGCATACACTCTGCCTAATATGGCGGCAGAACCGACACGTGTGTCGGCTCCACCTTAACCATATGTCCATCACGAGCAGTTTTGCGTCTTACTCAGGACAATCTACAGCACCCTTCCGAACAGTGTGCCGTTGCGCGAAGCATATAACGTTGCATGGAGTTCACCTCCTTTCACGAGTTAAATATTGATGGATAGCGTCAGTAAATGTTGTTTGAAACCAAGTTTTTCATAAAAACGCAGCGCCGGAGTATTCTCCGGGAGTACTTGTAGTTGGATTCGGTCAAGCCCTTTTTTGCGAGACCAATCGACGACAGCGTCAAATAACATTTTACCCTTGCCCTGATTTCGAAACTCAGGTAACAGCACAATATCATTAATCATGCAAAAATCGGTATTAACAAAAACTGGTGGATACACAGTCTTCTGTGCCAGAACGTAACCCACAACACGATCAGCCTCAATTGCAACACCTAAAAATGCATCGTCATTCGGAATGATGCTCTCAATATATTTCTGAAAATTGATATGACCATCATCTGACCGCTTGAAAAACGGATCGATGACGCTGTGATAGTCCATGAAATCTATCCAAATGGTCACGATTTGAGGAATATGAGTTTTGTTTGCACGAGTGACGTACATTAGTTAATCCTATATTATTTGAGCCGTGAATTGGAAGGTTTTAGCAGGTAACTATTTCATGGGTCAGCCACCTTTTAATTAATACGCCCGTCCGAGATGAAGATCGCCGAAAATTTTTATTGTTTGTCCATCCATGGCGACGCTCAAATCTTTGGCCGGAAATTCCCTGTTTAACAAGTCACGTAATCTGTTGATTGCAAAGGATTCTATTTCCGTAATTAATTCTCGTGGTGTATTTTCAAGTGTTGCCAAATCAATATTAATAATGTAGCCCCGACCGTGTTGTGAACCGATTCCTAACGAAAAATTTGCCTGTACGCCGAACAATCCATCATACATCTTGTTTGACGTCTGACCGCGTGCTGCACGCACCGGATGAAGCTTAAATAGCGACCCATAACGATCTTCCAATGCGTCATCAAGTTTGTCCAGAACGGTTTTCAATTTTTTTTCAAATGTAACTAAATTTGGATGATCCATTTGTATACCCCACACAGTTTGCAGATTCAATGAAGAAATTCATGCACAACCCAATTTCTGTATTGCGTCTCGGAAAACCCAATTCCGATTATTATTCTCATGCTGAAGTGATAAACGAAAATGGAGTGTCGCATCTGTTTCAACACACCAGGTTGCGCCACGATTAATTAACATGTGCTTCATTGTATCATTACTATTCAAAACATATGCTTCAAAATGTTTAATCCCGTTGTCCAACGCGAACTGAATAAGTATATCCATTAGCAGACTGCCAAGTCCTCGACCGTGATATTCATCCACGACTGTAATTGCAAATTCAGCAGTGGAAGGCTGGTCGTGCAAACGAATGAATCGCGCAACACCAATCCCCTGATTTTTACTATCGCTAATGTCGGATACACATAACGCCACATGATTGTAGTGATCGATATTCGTAAGATACGTCGCATAGCGATCGGGCAGTCGGTTCATTGATGACAAAAATCGACAGTGTCGCGAATTTGGAGACAGCTTATCAAATTCGGTCATCAGGCATGGTTTATCGCTATCCTGGATTTTTCGAACCAGGATGTTGGTACCATCAGCAAGTTTGGTTTCGAATTCAAGATCAGGCATTTTGTTGTATTGTGTAGTTATATCAGATTACTTATTTTTCTAAACGCGACGATTTGGTTTCATGTTCCTGACATCGCAAAATTATTCATTTCGATGACCATTGGTTTATCAACCTATGATACGCGCAACCAGCCATATTAACAACCCGCTGGCCATACCAGTTATTTGGAGTGGTACTGCATATTTCATTTCTTTCTTCACACCTGAAAGTGATGTGTAGGTAGATGCCCCTGTGAAATTCATTGCCAGGAACGACGAAATTGCAGCCATCATCAGAAACCACGCCAGTTTTTCTATTAAAGAAAACGCTGTTAGTCCTGGAATCCATCCAAATAATATGAGAAAGATTGGTACCATCATCCAAAAGCCTTTGGTGGAAAACGCCCGGCCAAAAATGAATGGCAGCAATACCGGTGTAAAAAATGCACCGGATAAATAGCCTGAAAATACGAGCAATACTACAGGCAGTCCGTCATGTATCATGCGATGGCTTGAAAAAGCCATGCTATGAAAACCGGATAATAAAAACATCAGGAGGGCTACCCCCACAACATATTTTAATGCCTGTGTCAATTCAACCGGTGTAAGAATCAGGCGATCACGCATCGTAAAATGAACACGACGCATTTCATCGGTTGCTTTATTGCCCGCACTTAAATAAGCCGGAATATCAGTTGCCCGAACCGGACCATACAGAACGAGAAATCCGGTTGCATCCTTTATCGTATGGGCCGCGATACCCGGCGCTCCTAATTGCGGAACAATGATTTTTGGGTGTTTGACAATTTCATGCAATCGCGAATCTGTTATTTGTTTTATAAGCTCTTCAGTGCCAAACGTTCCTTTACCTGCGGCGCACCAGACGTTAATCCCCTTCGTATCCAACACCAAAATCCAGGCACGGATTGCGCCCAACGCTCTGCGGAGATGATCGAAACTGAGCTTATAGTTCGCGCTGATAAAAACCGGAGAATCATGATCTGGCGAATTAAGCGCATACAATCCCGGAATTACGCGGTATTTGTTTCGGCCAACGTTAGAACGTACGCGAATAGCTCCCCAATAATCAGCAAATGACCATTTTGATCCGACAAGGGGAATATTACCAGCGGTAGTGGCAATTTTTAATCGATCGAATCTTTCTGACAACACCCCTGGTCAACTCCTTCCAGAACATCTAATAATAAATCCAACGATTCGTATATTTGGCCATGTTTTTCCTTCGGAATGGCCGCGATAATATCCGACCAGAATTTGGTAGAGCAATCACATAATTTTTCCGCGAGTTCTTTGCCCTTTTCGGTGAGGCAAATGTTGACTTTGCGCCGGTCCGTTTCGCATGGATTACGGCAGACAATTCCATCACGAACCAGCACATCATTTACACGCGTTAAGGTGCTGATAGCTAATCCAAGTTCCTGACTGAGTTCGTTCATCGGGATCATGTCGTGTTTGCGAATGGCTTCAATTGTGTACGCCTGAGAGAGCGTAACGCCCTGGCACACTTTTTCAGCCCGATCCAGGGAGACGATGCGTTGCATTAAACGCCGCATCAATTCGGCAATATCAATGTTACTTTTCATAGATGAAATAAATTAATTGTATGATACAAATTTAGTATAGTGCAAATATAGCATACTACAAATAAAAAGTCAAGAGATTTTTTTATTTTTTAACAATTTTTGTTACAGCTAAATCAACTGTGTCGAAAACCAGACAGTTGTAAAATATTTATATTTTATGCTTGATATTTAGCATGGATTGTTATATTTTTAGTGACCAATTTCAATAGCATAAAAAAGATAAACGGGAGAATCATAAAATGGATGTGACCAAACTTAACAAGGTTATTGAAGGCAAAACAAAGATTATTTATGAAAATCCGGATGATCCGAAAACGGTATTTATGGTGTTTAAAGATGATATTACGGCTGGAGATGGCGTTAAGCATGATGTGATTGAAGGAAAGGCATTGGTCGATTGGAAAACAAATCGGGATATTTATGAGTATCTGAATCGTCGGGGAATCGATACGCATTATATTAGCAGTCCGGAGGAAAAAGTAAGTATTGTGAAACGACTGGATCGTAAAATTAATCTGGAAGTTGTAACACGACGTGTTGCTGCCGGTTCAATATTGAATTGGGGCGATGTGGAAGAAGGACAACGTTTTGATCCTGTGATCACGCAGTTTTATTATAAAGATGATCCGCTTCATGATCCCATGCTGGATGATGGTTTTATTGACTATTTAATCACGTCGGGTAAAGCGCCTGAATACGCGCAAATGCGTGAGAGTAACGCACGGGTGTTCAATGTTCTGGAAAAGACGTTTGCACAATTCAAGGTTCAACTGATCGATTTTAAGCTTGAATATGGTATTATTGATGGTATCGTCATGGTGATTGATGAAATAACAGCCGGTTCCTTCCGACTGTGGCCATACAAAACCGAGCATCCGAATTTGAATCAAGCCAATATTTTGAATGAACTGGATTCCGCCGGCCGGCTCGATAAAGATATTTATCGCAAAGGTGGCGAATTAAAGGATGTAAAAAGTAAGTTCGAAGTGATCGCCCAAATTACGAGTAAATTTAAAGAATTATAATTGTCTTTTGGTAACGTTCAATATTTTATGGTGTTAAAGGTTTTATTACCTCGCCATTCATGCTTCGGCTCCGCTCAGCATGAAGATACACTATCTCGTAAAACTGAGCAGAGTCAACGTGTGAAAGTAGGCATGTTGTAAACCATAATTTCCATCTTTTATTGAATGGATATGTCTTTTGTATAGATACAGCCTTGCGAATTCGAAGAAACTGACTGATCCCTGCGTTGCCTGAGCCTCTCGAAGGCAACTCATCCGCAGATTATTTGAATATGTCGACTTCAATAAGCTCAGCCGACGGTTCAATCTAGGTTGAATAAATACGTTTTTTGGACACAAGCTTTAAAACTTCCCTGATTCCAGACTTCCGAAGTCTCAAGGACTTCGGAAGTTCAATCGTTGGATTGAATCTCTCAGGAATAAATTCCATCGAAGAATCCCCCAATATTTACTTGACATTTACCAAAAACATTTTTATTTGTTATAAAGGTGTAACATAAATCATGTTTAATGTTCATTGGTACTTTGCCAGGCGAACTGCATAAGGAGGAAGGAATGGCACAAAAAAGAGCGAATAAAACGGTTCGGTCGCTGATTACACTGCTAATTTTAGTAGCAATTCTTGGCACTTATTATTACGCAATTACAGGAAATAATCCGATATATCTGGTTACAAAGGAGGGAGAAGCCCAGCATACAATCTCGGATATGCAGGTCAGGATTCAACGTATGCTTGGTCATGAACCATCACCGACTCCGGTGGCGACAACTGCAAGCGGAGAATGGTGGGAAGTATATTTTACCGACCCGGCCCATATCAATGATTCGTCAAAACCTCAAGGTTCGATTGAAGAAAAGTTAATTGACAAAATTAAAAAATCAGAAAAGTCCATTCATATTGCCTCGTTTGAATTTAATCTCGATCCGGTTGCGACTGCATTGATTGATGCTCACAAGCGTGGTGTGGATGTACGCTGGGTAACGGATAATGAACATGGCATTGAAGCCGATAGCGAAGAAGGACATGGTCAGTTCGCACAACTGGAAAAAGCCGGCATCGAAGTTAAAGATGATAGTCGTGGTGCACTCATGCACAATAAATTCTGGATATTTGATGGCGGGACGGTCCTGACGGGCTCAACAAACATTACAAAAAATGGAATTTTTCGGAACAACAATAACGTGATCGTGATAAAGTCACCGGAATTAGCCACCATTTATGAACGTGAATTCGATGAAATGTGGGCAGGCGAATTCGGCCCGACATCGCCGTCTACTGTTGATGAGCAGAAGCTCAGCATTAATAAAAGTCCTGTTCAGGTATTATTTGCTTCGGAAGATGATGTCGCTGATCATCTGGTGACGATATTAAAAGCAGCAAACTATAGCATCCGTTTTATGGCGTTTTCATTCACTCAGGACGATATGGGGAATGCTATCATTGAACGATCCAAGCATGGCGTCGATGTGATGGGGATTTTTGAAAACACAGGCAGTGAAACCAAGTACAGCGAACTTGCCCGACTATATAACGCCGGACTCCCGATGCGGCAGGATACCAATAAGGGTATATTCCACCACAAGGTTATCATCATCGACGGTAAAACAGTTGTTACCGGATCATTTAACTTTTCCGACAATGCCAATAAAAGTAATGATGAAAATGTGTTGATTATTTCCAATAAAGCGATTGCTGATGAATATTTGAAAGAGTTTGAACGGCGTTGGCAGGAATCCAAAGACCCGGATCCCGCTAAGATGAAGCAGATAGTGAGTTGATTGCAGTCAAATAAAAATGTTATTGGTTTTTATAATAACAAAATTATGATACTGCGTTTGACTTTGCATATATGTAAATTCGATATTATTCAATCATCTCAAAATAATATCAATTCGTTTGTGGTATATAGTTCAAGAAATCATTTAGAGAGACAGATGAACATTTTTCTGTCTCTCTATTGTATTAGGAAAACAGATGCAGGTCTTCAAATGAAAGCATATGTGGTACTTATGGTGTCATGTTTTACGTTCATCGCGATGTCATGTGATCGACAGGATGAATTCGTAAACACGCGTACGACAATATCCGAGACCTATCAAACCGAGCGATTTATTGAAGATAATATCGATTCACCGGCAATGTGGTACGGCCCGCATAATGAGCATTGGTTGATTGCCACGGCAAAGGAAGGTAACTGTTTGTACGTTTGCCACGCGGATAACGGCACACTGCTGTTTAAGGTTGGATTGAATGGCAATATTTCGGCTGAATTTAAGCGTCCCAACGGTATCTCAATAATTGATGATTTGTTACTCGTTGTGGAACGTGACAATCACCGGGTTCAGGTGTTTTCGCTGCCTGAATTCATGAGCCTGGGAATGATCGGTGAAAATGATCTTATTCTGCCCTATGGATTGTATGTCATGCATGGAGACGGGGTGCAGCAGTATGTCGTCTATGTAACAGATAATTATTTAACGGTAACAGGACAAATTCCCCCGGATAATAAATTGGGTAAGCGCATTCATCAATACACGTTTTCTACGGTGGCTTCGGGGGTGTCCGCAAAACTTGTTCGAACGTTCGGAGATACTGCCGGGGCTGGCTGCCTGAAAGTGGTGGAATCAATTTTTGGTGATCCTGTTTATAAAATATTACTTATTGCCGAAGAAAAACCGGGTGAGACATCCGTGAAAGTCTATACGTTGGACGGTAAATTTACTGGTGTAGTGGTTGGCGAAAACCTGTTTAAATATCAGGTGGAGGGCATTGCATTGTATGAAAAAGATCGCTATGATGGGTATTGGGTTGTCACCGATCAGGACCTGCAGGATAATCGTTTTCAGGTATTCGACCGGCGAACATTGTTCCATCGCGCATGTTTTAAAGGCGCCAATACCAGCAACACCGATGGCATTTGGATTTCACGTCAGGCATTCGGACCATTTTCGCAGGGCGCTATGTTTGCAATTCATGATGATGGAAACGTGTCGGCGTTTGATTGGAAAACGGTGCTTACAGTTATTGGATTATAATTTAGACCAGGTGTATATCAGATAGCTACAGTTTGTAAATTTCGATATACAATAAATTCGTACTGATGTTTTTGTTTACTATCCCATCGCTCTCGCAAACATTCTGATTTTTTCCTGATCGATTTTAGAAACACTCTGTTCAAGTTTGGCGATTTTCCTGATGATCGCCCGTTCGATAAAATTCATTCGTTCAAAATCGAATTCTCCGCCAAACATGCCAATTGCAGTTGCATGATTTCTCAATTCAACCGGAAAAGCATTGTCGAACTGCTGTTTGGCCTTTTCATTTTCTTCCATGCAGCACAGGTAGAGGCCAAGCTTTTTGGTCAATAAAAGACCGCCATATTTTTGCACAAATTGTTTTACTTTCCGCTGAACCTTCCCTGCATGAATTGAGCCACCAAGTATTATCCGATCGTATGATGTCAAGTCTGGCAGCCGTCCTTTTTTGAGATTTGCTACTTCAGCATTATTGTTCAATAATGTTTTAAGATCATTCGCGCACTTTTCGGCGCATCCGTGTTGGGATGCATAAATAATAATCGTTTTCATGTTTACTCGAATTAATAGTTTTTATCGACGTTAAAAATGTTGAATAATAAACGGAATACAGATCGACATGTTTCAAAAATTTTAAATCAGCTTTCACCGATTTCTGATAACTGTTTACCGATCACGAAATTCAATGCGCATCACTAATGAAAAATACACGGACCATTCATGATGGATAAGACTACTCATCAATCCCGAACAATCGTTTCCACTCGTCCAGTTCATCGTCACTCATGTCCTGTTCGTATTTCGTATTCAATTGGTTCCCTTTGTGCGGCGCCTGGATGCGGCTATAAAATTCCTGCGGATGGAGAATTGTGCAGCCATGAGCTTTTGCTTGCTGAATCACTTCGCGGTCAGCAGTAACAACGGTGATGCGGCGTTTTCGACGATCTGTTTCCACCAGTTTAACAATCACCGGATCGGCTTTTAATGGCGCTTTGGAAAACATGATACGAATTCTGCCCCGCCGCTGCAAATGGAATGGTGTGGGCACATCAGCAGCGCCATCAAACACAATCATAATATCAACTGATTTGTAGGAACGATAAACCCGCACATCGTGAATTAACATTTCACGGGCGCGTTCGAGATCGAGGTGGAGAACATGTTGATAGCTATCAATCAGATGGAGGACATTATAACCATCAATAATAATTTTCGGAAGCATGGTCCGATTCCGGGTTTAATGAAATAAATCTGTTTGGATGACATGATCGATACTTGTTTGCGCATCGATAATATGTTTGACATGAAAGTTTTGCCGTACCAGTTCATCTGCAATAAACCGGCGATGGCATTGCGTGTATTTTCGCTCCAGGCAAAAAATGGCAGAGCGTTGGGACTGTATTAGCCGAATTAAGTCCGATATTCCGGATGAAAATGCCGGTGATTTCATATAAACAGGATAACCGCCATCGCGATAGCCACCGAGTGATTCTCCCAACCAGAAATAAGATATGCCGCGCTCTTCAACCAATTTACGGATAATGCCCTGGTTGAAATCCGGATTTGTTTTGGAATTCGGGAACCGGCGCACATCGATTAGTTGGCGGATTGTATGAGCCTGGAGCTGATTAATAAAATCGTTGGCAGTGAGTCCGGCATATCCGTATGTGTAAACTGTAACAGACATAGTAATAAAAATGGAACGTTTGGGCGGTAAAAAAAGTTCATTTCAAATTGCAGGATTGCTGTTGTTTACGGTTACATTGGACGAAATATTTTATATTTTTGATACCCAAAAAAATTGACTTTTTTAAAAATATATTTATCTTGTTGTTACTATTCACGGGTGAATAGATACATCTTGTTAATCAAATTATATGAAAATGTCAAAACGATATGGAGATTCACGATATGTTTAGAAATGGATTAATGACCTTTACAATATTGTTGTTTGTTTCAACCAGTGCATTTGCCCAGGTGAACACCGAAGCTATGAGGAATACGGCACTGAAAGGTGGTTTTGCATATGCGCTTTCATTTAATCAACAATTTGCCAGGGGCAATTCCGACTATTCCATTTATAAAAGTAGTGGGCGAATCGACTTCCTCCACAAAAAATATCACACCTTTTTAATTGGTAATTTCAAGTGGGGGAAACAACAGGATACAAAATTTATAAATAAAGGATTTGTGCATGGCCGAATCGTGTTTCAGGTCAAAGATTGGCTGGCACCTGAAAGTTTTGCTCAAATTGAATATGATGATTTTATCAGGCTGAAGCGCAGACAATTGATTGGTGCCGGGTTACGCTGGAAAGTGTGGGGACAAAAGAAAGATGCCGGCTGGCATATGGGAACCGGGTTCATGCGAGAACTGGAAGAATACACTGTCGCAACTGAAGGAACCAAAGCATTATTTCGATCGACGAATTATATTTCCGGAAAACTAAAATTAAATGAAGTTGCTGAATGGAATTTGATTGTCTATTATCAGGTGGATGTCGGACACATTTCTGATTTTCGCATTTTGGTGGATTCGGGTTTAACGATAAAATTGTGGAAAGCAGTCTCGCTCACCATCAATTTTGAGTCGCGCGACGACAATGAACCGTTGCCGGATGTTAAGAAGCAAGATATGCTGTTGACGAATGGGTTACAAATTAAGTTTTGACGTGTCATAAACGTGCTACGCACTTCCGAAGTGCGTAGCATGTTAACGTTTAATACCTCAACTGTACGCCCAGTTTTCCCCAGCGCCCCGGCGCCGGAACATAGCCTAATTCATTATAAGTTACATTGAGCAGGTTCGAGATCGATGCCCACAATTCCACGTTTCCGATTTTGCGGCTCATACGCACATCAACAATGCCATGTGGCTGTACGCCCACCCTGTCATCATACCGAATCGTCCAGCCATAATTAATATTGAACACCAGTCCATGCTGAATGGTAAGCGTTGTCTGGTGCCGTAAGTAATTGAATACGGATTTGGATTCGAGATTGTGGCTGAGTTGATTTTTATTGAGAAAAGTGTATCCAAGTTTAATTCGCGAAACCAGTGATTGTTTGATTAACTGCGATGGAAATACGGTAATCTCGGCCTCCAGACCGTTCGTGTTGATTTTGCCCCAATTTTGAACCTGCCAGGGATCAGCAGGAGACTCCCGTACCCAATCGATAAGCTGATCCGCCCGTGAATGAAAAATACTGAAATACCCCTCGTACCATCGTTTCGATCTTTTGATCCCGGTTTCGAATGTCCATGCATGTTCGGTGTTCAAATTCGGATTCCCCAGATTAGCCGGACTGACATAGTAAAGTTCGGTGTACGAAGGTTCCCGATACGACCGACTGGCGCTGGCGAACCAGTAAATTGAAGCAGGTAGTTGCAGGCTGATATCAAGCCCGGGATTCAGTTCTGTTTTTTTGGAAAATGTCCGGTAAACACTCATTCCTGCAACGATATTTAAGAACTGTACCGGTGACATCAATTGCTCCACAAACACGCCACGACGTTGGCGCGAATGATCGCCCAGACTTGAGCTTTCGATTGACTCATTGCCGATATCGAAACCTGTCGATGTGACACCTAACTGCGACACATATTGAAGCTGGCCCTCAATTCCGCTGATGTACGTTGTATGCATATTCCGATACCAATCCGGCCGAAATCGGTCAAGGATGAAATCGTCGTCATGCTGTCGCCAATATGTTTTGAGTGAAAAATTGAAAGCGCCACGATGCGTGTTGAGCGTGGCATTGGCGTACCGCGTTGTGGTCTGTTCCCACTCGTCCGGGTAAGCGTCCGAATAGAATTTGTAGGCGCCAAACTGTTTGTCTGTATAACCAGCAGCAATCGAAGCCTGCAGTGAAGGTGTTGTGTACGACGATTTGATAAATAAATTATCAATATTGAAATCAGCCCCGGGACGAAATCCCTCGGATTTCTCCCGTGATACCGATACAAAATTTTGAACAGAACCAAGCGGAGCTGACAGATTTACATTGCCGCCAAACAAACTGTGTTGACCGCCGGACAATTCCGCATTGATACGCGAATTGGCATTTATTTTGGTAATAACGTTGATGACGCCGCCAAATGCGTTCGGCCCGTACAATCGTGAGGCCGGTCCTTTCAGCACTTCAATCCGATCAATATCATTTAACGATACCGGCAAATCCAATAGATGATGCCCGGTTTGTGGATCAGTCACCTTGACGCCATCGATCAGTATTAGCGTTTGCTCAAATGTACTGCCACGCATGCGTACGTCAGATTGTACACCATATGCGCCGCGCTGCTGAATGTCAATTCCGGTCACCTGGTCGAGCACATCACCAAGCGACGAACAAGGTATGGTGGCCAGATCAGCGGCTTTGATAACTGTTACTGCCCGTCCGGTTTCGGGAAATGATAATGGTGCGCGTGTGGCAGTTACCACAATATCGTTAAAATAATAATCGATATTTTCCTGGGCAATTATATCTGAATTGATCACTAAAACGACTAAGGTCATAATGATCATTTGGATGTTACAATATGGTCGAATCATATTCCTACCCTCGATGCTTAAGTACAAGACTTTCATTATACTGATTATTCAGGTTTGAAGCAAGTGATTTTTGAAAGGCGTTACTTTGTCCACCTTCTAATTTTATTTGAATGATTATGAACATATTTCAGCTAAACCGTTGCCTGAGCCTGCCGTCTCGCACCGGCGTACCGTTCCGATGCATCGGAACACGAAC
>JAFGDW010000276.1 GCA_016931935.1 Candidatus Zhuqueibacterota bacterium
CCAAATTCCGGCGGGACAGAAATCTCCATACACGGACACAGGGGATCTCTGAATTCGCATAGATGAAAGTGCATGTTAGGATTTTGTTACACATGGCCAAGCCTACGTATAGTTACCTTAATGAAAATATTATAAGGAATGCAGACTATGTTATTTAATTCTCATTCCTAAATATATCAAAAGAACCTATATGAAATCTATCTGATTGTTTGGTTCAATGAAGCACGTATGAAAAATTTGACAGGTTTAAATTGAATCCCCGAGCATATGCTCAACATATTTTGCAATCGCCAGACAGGATGTTAATCCCGGAGAATCAATACCGACAAGATGGATGCATTGGGGATAATTTTTATCCGGTTGAATCACCCAATCGAAATGACCTTTTAGCTTGGCCTGATTGCCCATTTGATAAAAGTACAGATCATCGGCATTGAGACCAGGGAAGATTGGCTGAATTTGCGCATGAAAATGATCGCGGGAAAAGGCCGGGGCAGAATGATCGTTTTTGTCTGACACAAACCGCGACGACGGCCCGACTGATACAATGGCGGACAAATGGTAATCGTGATTTTCAATCTCTAACAATGGAGTCAGGTGAACACCGACTGTTTTAAGTATTTTGCCTTCAACAAACGCGCGCTGGAATTGATCGAACGGAATAGCCTCGCGGACACCATTGGCATTAAGTGGCATGGGCACGGGGTAGACATTCATACCAAAGTGATCTACCTCAGGACGTTTGCTGCGGACAAACTGCATCGATTCACCACGGTAAGGTTGAATCGTGAAGGGGAAATCCGGCTGCAACATACGAGCAACATCATCGGAATTCATTCCGGCGGAGTTGATCAGCAGTTCGGTTTCAAACACCTCTTGCTGGCTGCCCGATTGCATGGTAATTTCGAACGCGCCATCAATCGGTCGAATTTGCGTCACTTCATTGCCGAGCATAAAGTATGCGCCCTGATTTGAGGCCAGCGTATAAAGCTGGTATGTCAGGCTGCTCGGCTCGATGACGCCCGACGATGGGAATAATACGGCTTTTACACAATGAACATTTGGTTCCATTTCACTTGCTTCAGATGGCGTTAAAACACGAACATCCGGGACACCATTTTCTTCGGCAAGCATAACAGTGTCGTACAAATATGGCAATTCATCTTCGTTAGCTGCCAAAATTAGTTTACCGACCCGGGTATGCGGCACATCGTATTGTTCGCAAAATGTATACAGCAATCTATTGCCTTCAACACACAGTTTCGCCTTCAATGGACTAATCGATTGCGGATAATAAACGCCCGCATGAATAACACCCGAATTACGTGACGATTGATTTTCTGCTTTAATGGAGCCATTTTTTTCTATGACAATAAGGTCGTCGATTTTTTGGGAAAGCTGCCAGGCAATGGCGCACCCCACAACGCCGCCGCCGATGATCGTTAATCGTACTCGTTCTACCATGACATTTCCATAAATACTATTTATGATTCTGCTAATATATCAACAACGTCATTTATTAACGTTTCATCAAATATAATATGAAAAAATTAAAGAGTCAAGAACGGATTGAGGCAGGATAATGTTTCATGGGAATTAATAGAATGTAAAAACGGAAAACGGAGCAAGGACAACGGAGAAAAAAATTTTCCCATTTTCCGTTCTCCATTGTCCATCTTCGTTGGTGTCCTCAATCAAGAGGGAGGGTTTCGATTTCGATATTTTCCAGCGCCGTTACAACATCGGGGTGGAACTGTGTGCCAATATAGCGCCGCAGAATAGCGGTGGCATCACTATGGCGTTTCCGTCCGCGATAAATACGGTCGGTGGTAATTGTATCGTAGGCATCGGCTACGGCAATAATGGAACCCCACATTGGAATTTCGTTGCCCTGCAATCCGCGCGGGTAGCCGCTGCCATCGTACCATTCATGATGCGTGTGCACAGCTTCCGCAACATTCGAAAGTCGCTGAATCGGCCGTAAAATGTTATAGCCGCGCTCCGGATGTGTCTTGATAATTTCATACTCTTCCTGTGAAAGTGGGCCAGGTTTCAAGAGTATTTCATCGCGGATGCCAATTTTTCCAATATCGTGCATTAACCCGGCATACTGCAAATCATCAAGTTCATTTTCCGGGATTCCCATCTGCCGGCCAATCGCCACTGAAATTTTACCGACACGAATCGAATGGCCATGGGTGTACGGATCGCGTTCGTCCAATGCTTTGACCAAACTGGACATGGATTCGAGGAATAATATCTCATAGTCCAACAGCAGTTCGGCGTTATCCAGCGCGATGGATGCCTGAGCAGCAAGAATCGCAGCAATATCCCGGTCTGCTTCGGAGAAGCCTGCAACTTCATTTTGCTTAAACAGGCTTAGCACACCAAAATGTTTTTGCTTGGTTTGCAGTGGTACCGCCAACATGGCGCCTGCGTCACAAGGTACAATCGGTATAGAATCATTCATCGACTCATTGCGTGAGTCCACAACCAACGGTTTTCGTTCATCGAACAACTGCTGAACAATGGTCTTTTCCAAAGGCAAACGGACTCGCTGATTTGTCAATTCATTGTCGCCCACCGCACAACGGGCATAATATTCTTCCGTCTCCTCGTCGCGATAGAACACCACCGCGCGTTCGGAGCGGGTTTCCCGTGCCACTGCTTTCAATAGTACTTTCAACAAATGACTAATTTCCAGCGTATTGCCGATTTCTTCAGACACGCTGAAAAGATTAACCAGTGTTTTCAGCCGGATTATTTCCCTGGTCATTTGTTTTCGTTCGAGCGCATTATTCACCGCCACCACCAGTTCATTTAAATGAAATGGTTTGGGAATAAAGCTGAACGCGCCATCATTCACTGCGTTGATGGCCACCTCCATGGATGCAAATGCCGTCATAATAATTACAGCAATATCCGGGGAGACTTCTTTGAGTTTTTTGAGTAATTCCAGGCCGTTCATGCCAGGCATACGAATATCGGAAATAACGAGATCAGTATTGTGCTTAATCACCAATTCCGCGACCCGCGTCGGATCGTCGCATGCGATTACATGAAATCCATGCACACGCAAACTATTTGTACAAAGTTTTAAAACCGATTCATCATCATCAACGACCAGAATATGCTCATCATGTATCACGTCCTTGATCATAAGTGACATCCATTGTCATTGGCAGTACCATCGTAAACTCGGATCCATTCCCGGGTTCGCTCGTTACTGAAATTCGTCCCTGATGTGCTTCAACAATCGCTTTTACAATACTGAGGCCAAGCCCAATTCCACCGCCCATAAATTTGGTTTTGCTTGAGCTGTGATAATCGGTATTTTGCACCTCATAAAATTTTTCAAATATCTTACCAATATTTTCTTCATGAATTCCAACGCCAGTATCCGATATCTTCAATTCACACAACTGCCGACGTTGCGCTGTCCGAATGGATATTTGACCCCCATCCGGCGTGAACCGAATTGCATTTTGCAGTAGTTCGACCACAACCTGCTTTATTTTCGTACGATCCGCATAAATTTCCCGGCTTGCATGCAATTCGTTATTATTAAGATGGATATTTCGCTGTTTAAGAATGTAATTGTATTCATGCACTACCTGGCCAATGAGCGTATCAAGCACAAATGGCTCAGGGTGCAGTTGAAAATGTCCGCTTTCGAACTGCAGTATATCAAACATATTGTGAACAATATTTTCCAGATCACTAATAGCGGTTTGAATAATATTCATAAAATCGCCGCGTTCTTCCGGGGTGATGTCCACATAACTGGTATCATTCAGAATAGATAAATATCCTTTAATATGACTGACCGGCGTTCGTAGCTCATGACTGGTAATGGCGATAAATTTATCCTTCATTTCCTGAAGCTCTTTTAATTTTTGATTTGCCAGCTTCAGTTCTTTGATTTCACTATTTAAATCCAGAGTTTTGGCGCAGCGGTTCACAATCATTTGCAGTTGGTCCGCCTTGAACGGTTTCAGCACAAAATCGTAGGCGCCTTCCTTCATAGCGAAAATTGCATTTTCCACGGTAGCGTAGCCGGTCATTATGATCACCTGAACATGCGGGAAATCACGGCGGATCGTCTTCAGCAATTCAAGCCCATTCATCAATGGCATTTTCAGGTCGACCAGCACAATATCATAACTGCCCTTTGCTAATGCCTGTAACGCTTTTACACCATTTTCCTCCGTATCGACCTGGTATCCCGCACGTCGCAAAACAGCAGCACAGCTTTTGCGCACAATTTCTTCATCGTCCACCACAAGCAGCCGCTGGATATGTAATGTTTGACTATGCTCCATCGTGATCCCGGTCATCGGCTGATTTGTCCAAATCGAGTATTTCGGTTTCGGACAAATAATCAATATTCTCTAATTTAGTTATCCGCTGAAATTTTCGTATCAGCGCTTCCAGGCGATGTGCCTGACTGTCAATTTCACAGATTTCCTGATAATACGTATTGTCTTCGTTAATGTCTTCCAAAATCATGGAACTGTAACATGTAATGCCGGTCAATGGCTGATTCAATTTGTGGGCAATCGCACCGACAAGACTGAACACAGCTTTAAATTTTTCTATCCGTAAAAATTCATCATCCGGAATGTCGTGCGTCCCAATTTCCCTGAAAATGAGCAGCCGGGATGCAGAAGCCGTGGCAGGTCCGAGTACCTGACTGGTTATATGCCACGATCTGCCGGCGTAATCAGTTATCTGACTTTCCTGCTCTTCAAGAAATTGCACACATTGATCACACGTATGTCGTACATTCCGGCACAACTCATCGCACGTCCTAATATTATTGGCATCACCGGCAATCGATTGCATCGCCTTATTCATAAATTGAACATTACGATCGGGTGAAATGATCCCGATTCCATAGGGCATTTGGTCCAACACATTTCCGTATTGCTGCATTAATTCTGCAGCATTTGCTTTCAATCTGTCGATGTAGATTTTCACCGCAACCTGGCCGGAGATCACCTGCATCAGTTCTGCGTGCCAATCAGTGAAATTGTTAGCATCGTGATTAAGGATACCAATAATGCCGATAACAGTATCATCCAACATGATCGGTGTGTACAATACGGAAATGGGCGTTTTACAATTCATGCCAATTGCTTCACTAAGAATGAAATCGGATTTTCCATATATGACTGCATCCACGCGATGCTTCAACGTCACCTGCTTCGAGTTCAATGTACTTAAAACAAGTGGGTCGCGGGTCTGAATGGGATCGACACAATAATGCTTCCCATCACAGATCAGACAGGAAAATTCAAGTGCAGACGCCTGGGCATTCAGTTGTGCAATAAAAAAGGCATCCACTACACATAGTCGACTAATTTGCACATAAATCTGTCGGAACCATTTTCCGGAATCATGCTTCATTCTCATGGACTGAGTGATTTCATGCAGCACCGAAATTACGGTCTTCGGATCATCAGGCGTCCCATTCTCCATAAGCTCTCCCTGAGCATGGATAGCGGTTTCAGTCATGTTATTTTCGGGTGTTAATTTACTCAATATATTATCGTTATGTTTTTATTAGCTACTTTTAGTTATCGGCTAAATTGACAGTTTCTTAATGATTGTATTTTTTCGTGAGGATTTATCATCAAACCTGACTGACATTATTTAATAGTTTATGTACTTGAATAGAAAAATATGATTCATATATAAATTCACCAGGAAATTTGAATATATACTTATTTAGGACTATTTTTTCATGTCATGGATTTTGGAGCGTAATCCCTTTATGCGTTGTACAGTGCAGTCCATAAATGTACTGCACTCCGATCCCAGCCTGAAATTCTAAACTTTAATAAGAATAATATCAATTAGGCCAAAATAAAAAAAGGGCTATTACGCCCTTTTTTTAACATGAAATTAACTGTTCAATTATAATGAAGAGTCTTGAAATTTTTTATACAGATTGACTACGGCCGGGACATAATCCCGTGTCTCGGCCCAAAGAATTCCATCTGCCTTATTATTCTCGAGCCAAAGTGCTGCCAGCTTTTCGCCGCCATTATATGCAGCCAAACCGCCTTCAAGACCATAATACGAAATGAGGGATGACAAATACCGGCAGCCCATCCGGATATTATAAATCGGATCGGCCAGAATTTCATCGGCATTGGTCCATGTAATGTCTTCGTATTTTGCCAGATACATTCCCGTTGCCGGCATGATCTGCATTAAGCCAATTGCTCCAGCACGAGACACAATTTTAGGATTCCAGGTTGCAGCGCTTTCATGTGAAATTGTCGCACAAATCAGATCAACATCCAGATTTGTGTATTTCATGCTCATTTCATATACTTCATTGGCGATTTCGTATTTCTTTTCGGACGACATATCTTTATTGTATCGTTCGATAATAGACATGATCTTTTGGATATTGTATTGCCGTACGCTGTCTGCATTCATCGCAGCACGAATGTCTTGCAGATCGCGTTGTAAACGAGCAATGATTCGGGCAGATTCTTCACCTTCATCACTGTACCGGAGAGAAAATCCGAACAGCGCCATTAGCGCAAAAAAGCCAATTGCCGCCAGCAATGATTTTCTCAACAATTGATATTTACGTTTCATTGTATAACTCCCGAAGTATCTTCATCTCTCTCTTGGTTTGGTAAATCAGTTGCAAATTTAAGGCCAATTAAAAATTCCGTGAATATACGTATTTTATGAAATATTGTCAAGTTATATTTTATGCAAACGTTATATTATTACGAAACGTCGTGAATTAATTACAATTAGTTTTTATTTGTTACATTTTTACAATTAGGAAGTCTTAAACGGCAAGGTGTTAAAAAAGTTTCCTAATGTAGGACGATTGCTTAGGGATTGATAATCGTGATGCAGTGTTGTTGGGAGCAAATATCGACAGACTTATTTATCCCGGTACACGGGCATTTTTAATTTGACACTAATGTACGGGAATCGAATCACAAGTAATGTGATACAGATCAAATGAGGGTGATTTTTATTTAGATTTCTTTTGGGTGTTAATTGGATATTTTTAATCTGCTAACATAATAATAAACAGGCAGTCCGGTTCCGATTAACAGCGCGGCAGACAGTACGCCACCCAAAGGATACGCAATAAACGTTCCGTAGGCCAGGTATAATTGAGTGCCGATTGAAAGGACGGTCATTACCAGCCAAAATGGGGCGCGATAGGTTGGATTATATTCAGGTTTGGTAGCAGACGAAAAATAGTAGCATAAACAAGTGCATTTTGAAGTAAATAAAATAGTGTAAAATATCCCAACAAGCTTTCAATATTACCAACAAATAACAACACAATTGCCAGGCTTGATTGCAATAATATTGAATAATGAGGTGTATGAAATTTCGGATGGATTCGCCCGAATATTTTAAAGAACAGGCCATCACAAGCCATGGCATATTCAATTCGGGGTTGCACCATAATACGCGCATTTGAAGCACCAATCATCGAAATGAACGCGGCGATGGCCAGGAACGCACCAGCAACTGACGCAAAACCGGGCAGGTATTTGAACGGATTAGCAAATGTGCCGGAAATAGCAATCAAATCATCGTGGGGGACAATTGCGCTCGTTGCAAGTGCAATCAATACATAGGCACATATAATTCCCAACACCGAACCAAATAACACAATCGGCAAATTACGTTGGGGATTTTTAATTTCCCCAGCCATATATAAAACGTTGGGAAAACCTGCATACGACCAGGTTGTCGCCGCCACGCCCGCTACTAATAAAGTGAATAATGAAGTGTGCTTTGCGACAATTTCCGGCAGAACGAACAAATTCCCATCATTCAAATGGAAGAATCCGGCAAAAATAATAACAATTAAGGGTGAAATTTTTGCAGCAGTGAGCAGAATCTGCAGATTACCACCCTGTTTAACATCACGAAAGTGTACTGCGGTGAGACAAATAATGATTGATGCAGCGAACAATTTTCCTGGCAAACTATTTTCGAGTTCCGGCCAACAATACGCAAGTGCTGAACTGGCGCTTAGAGTGATGATCGTAATCGAAGGGGTGTCGCTGGTCCAGAAGACTGTCCAACCATAGAGAAACGCCAGCGGTTTGCTGCCGGCTTCTTTCAAATATAGATAGCCAAAGCCCTCTTTGGGATAGGCGGCGCCCAGCTCTGTTAGAATGAATATTTGGGGAATCCAAATCAGGCCACCAATCAACCATGCTACCACCGCCAACATTGGACTACCTGTCTCGCGCGCAACGATCGGCAGATTAATAAACACACCGGAACCAATGACCGTACCGATAATAATAGCCAGAACGTGGCTGAGATTGAGTTTTCGAGTGAGTCCGGAAATGATGAATTCCTTTCAAGTGAGATGCCAGACGTGAGAAGTGCGACGCTTTTTGTGAGAAGCGAATCATAGTAAATGAACCGTAAATAGTCCCGTTGATTAATGCTATTTGTTTTCGACCCATTCAAGAATCATGCGCATTGCTTCCTGAACTGCCTGCCAGCGAACAGCATCACGATCGCCTGCAAATTGAAATCGTCGTGCATTTTGTCCTGTAGAATTTCCAACACCGATATACACTGTACCGACTGGCTTCCCGGCAACAGCTCCCCCCGGACCGGCAATACCACTAACTGCCACACCGACACTCGCATTCGTTACGCGACAAACACCAACGACCATTTCATTTACTGTCTGTTCACTTACCGCTCCAAATGTCTCAAGTGTCTCAACTGTCACATTTAGCAGGGATTGTTTCAGCGCATTGCTGTAAGCGACAACGCCACCAAGAAATATCTGTGATGATCCGGCAACATCGGTGATACACTTGGCAATCCAGCCGCCTGTGCATGACTCGGCTGTGGCGAGAGTTTTATTATTATTGATACACTGTGTCACGAGATGATTAAATTGATCGTTCATCTGTTTAATCCCGAAATGTGAAAGAGAATTAACTGTTATCTTTAGTTTTTAAATTTCAACAAATCTTTAAAAGCGAAGATGATTGTCGAAATTTTTTATATTCACGTCGCTGGCCTAATGGCTTCAAATGTC
>JAFGDW010000277.1 GCA_016931935.1 Candidatus Zhuqueibacterota bacterium
ACAATAATAATTAATTGGATCACCATCGCTTCTGAATTTAATTGTAGGTTCTGATATTTTTCTTCTACAATTGGGACATATAAATTTTTTTAATCTTTTTGTTTGCCAAATAGTCCCGATGATAGATATTAGAATAATTAACACAACCAACGTTGTTGTAATGAAAGAATTTTGATCGCTAAAAAAAACAATGAGAACAAATAGGAATATTACTGGTGCTATTATAAATATTTCTTTTCTTGTGTACCTATCCCCAAATTCTTTATAGGGCAATTTTTTCATATTTTATTTTTCCTATAACGTTGTGTATCACTGGCGTGATGGCAATAGCGTACTAAACTTCAAGTATTTACAAAATTTGCTAATAATAACACTGGGATGAATTAATTTGAATAACTGCCATAACGTCCTCTGCAAACGCCTTGTTATATGTTAATCATTGTCAAATTTTATTCTCTATGAATTCGATAAATATATTAGCTATTTAAAACTCCAGGCTTGTTCTTATATCAAATGAGTGAAATAGTCAAGTTATCGATTCAATGGTAACTTACCATCATTATCAAGCCGGCTGACAATTTTCTCCATACGATCTGACATGCTATCCACATGCAAAAAGGCTGCATTATAAAGATCAGGATTTGTGATATCGATATCCAGTTTGTTTAATAAATCGCCAGGGTAATTGGCGCCTGCACACAAAAATTCATTGATATATCGATCCGCCCCTTTTTTACCGGATTTTTTTGCATCGTGATAGATCCCAAGTGAAATACATTTGGCGATGGGGTAAGATATTGAATAATAATTTTGATATAGCTATGTATTTTGCGTCCATGCGTACTGATAGTACCCGGGGACAAGCACCACGCCCTGCTCATGACCATAAAACTCACGCATTGCAGAAAGAAATGTCTGATTCAACCATTCCGCATTCACCGGCTGTCCGGATTCAACCTGTTTATAAATCTTGAATTCAAAATCGCCGGAGAGACACTGGCTGTAAACAATTAGTTGAATGAAAGACATGAAGTTCTCTATAACATTCAAGGTGAAGAAATCATCGGATTCGGTTTCCAGCAAATAGTCCACAACGCACTGTTCATTAAAAGTACTGGGTACCTCTACGAGAAACATGCTGGATTCAAAATTCAAATGTATTTAAATTCTATTAATGATTTATTTTAATACATATAACACAAAATTAAATGTAATCGAAACAATGACAATAAATTTTAAATGAATTTCATATAGTTCACTTATTATATACATTTTCAATTTTAAATTCATGTTACATTTTCGAATCATTGTAAACTGTCGGATATGAACGGGGAAAATGGAACGGGTGTGCGTTTGCATGATATAAAAATAGTTTGCGAATAGTTCTTGAAAACATACTTTATATTGCTTCATCCCTTTATACAGCGCCCCAAAAGACGTTTTCGATGGGATATACGTTGACAGGATGATGTATAGGATTATTATCCAGTAAATCCTTTGTATCCTGTCAAAAAATGTTTTTTAATAAGATAGATGCAAATTTGCTGAGTTAATGATATAAGCCTTTGCTTTATTGGGGATTGATTTTCGGACTGCAACTTAGCGATGTCATCGCTCTTGTTACTTTGAAATTATAATCCCTGTCGCGTATGATTCTCATTTGGAAAAGTGCGCTGTTGGTTTTGATGTAATTTCGTGGTAGAATTTTTCAGCGGCTTCAACTATAGTATCAACATCTTCCAATGGGCCATTAATTTCAGCAGCAGGATCGTGATGTGTCCGCAACAGCATTGCTTTTTCAATCATAATGAGCGCTGTATCCGATTCACCTAAATGCAGCAGGCATTGGGCAAGACGATAATGACATTCAATTAAATACCCGGTCGTTGTGTATTCAGATGATTCCAAATGAGTTAAAAGTTGAGTAAAATACATTCGGGATTTTTGCCATTCCCCGAGTTGTTCGTAAATCCGGCTAAGCATATACTGACAAGACGCATTATTGGGAAAAAGTCGATGCAATTCATGCGCAATCGCCAACGCCTCATCGTATTGCTGCTCATCATAGTAGACATAAATAAGTGCAAATTTGCCCTGAACACTCGAATACCTGCCTTTAGCAATCGCTAATTGAATTTCATCGATTCCCATTTGTTTGGAATCAACAAACGGAAGAAATTTTAAAACATTCGCTTTGGCGCTTCGCCAATAGTGATATAATCCCAGCCCAAAATAAGCATCATAAAGCTCAGCGTCTAAATCGATACATTTTTTTAACCGTGAAATCCCGCGCCATCCATCCTTCAGCGCGCTGTACCACTGGTGTTTTCGCATATTATACAATCCCCGGTAGCCATAGGCGCCGCCTAAATAAAGATAGGCTAGTACATTGTTGTTGTCCGTTCGGATTGCCGATTCGCCTACCCGAATCGAGAGTGAGAGCAAACTGTCATATGCGGTTTCGTAGGTTCTGGTCCGGTAATTTCGTAGTATCGTCTGGTAAACAGTAGCTGCTCCCAAATATCCCATTGGTTCGTTGGGATGTCTGGTAATGAGTTCTTCAAAGATGTTTAAAGCATCGGCATATTCATTGATGTAGGTTAGATTCAGCCCTCGACTGATCAATGCGTGGGTTGTGGAGTCAAGCGAGTTCCAGTTTGCTTGCAGATTGGTTGGGATATATAATGACAGATATAATGCAATTACCAGTATGATGCATATGCGAATCATTCTTTCCTCGTTGATTGACCTGTTATTTTTTACAAATTTAATAATTCATGATGAACATTGCATGAATAGACTGTAAAATAATGATGAAATTTGCTGTACTGGAATGGTTATCGTTTTTTCATGATTTTGTCACGATTGCTTAATCCGGGCTTAATGTAAATTGAGGATATTGCTGATCAACATATCATTCAAACCAAAGGAGATTTAAATGAGCAGAGTGCTACGTTTGTTAACATCATTCGTTGTTTTTACATCGTTAGTTAGTCCGGTAACGCTAATAGCCCAATCGCTTTCAGAAAAGGTAGATTTTGCAGTTATCAGTGATCCTCATTTGTACGATACATCGCTGGGTGTGACAGGAACAGCATTTCAAATGTATTTGGCCCAGGATCGAAAAATGTTGGCCGAAAGCGAGGCTATTTTAGTGTCGGCGCTGGATTCAATCAAGCAGATGCAGCCCGATTTTTTGTTAATTCCAGGTGATTTGACGAAGGATGGCGAAAAACACAATCATCAAAAAATGGCAGCGTATCTAACGGAAGTAGAGAATGCAGGTATACAGGTTTATGTTGTTCCCGGCAATCATGATATTTTAAATCACCATGCCATGCAATTTAACGACACCACGGCGACACCGATCGATTATGTGACGCCTGAAGAATTCTCGACGATTTACGCTGCATTTGGATATAATGAAGCTATCGCCAAAGACCCGAATTCACTCAGCTACATTGTGGAGCCAGCGGAGGGCATCTGGCTGTTTGCGCTCGATGGTTGTCTTTATGATGGAAACACAGAAACAGAAACAATTACCGGTGGTAATATCCGCGCGGCTACCATGACATGGCTCATTGAAAATCTAAAAACCGCCAGGCAACTGGGTAAATTGCCAATCGGAATGTTGCATCATGCTGTTTTAGAGCATTATGCTGGTCAGAAAGCCTTTTTCCCCGAGTATGTAATTAGCAATAACGAAGCGCTGCGCGATACACTGGTCGAACATGGAAGGCAGCTTGTATTTACGGGGCATTATCATTCTCAGGACATCACGATCTTCGAGAATGAAAATGGAAAACAAATAGTTGATATCGAAACCGGTTCATTGGTGACCTATCCCAGTCCATATCGACAGGTGACAATTACCCCGGAATTAGCAGTCAATGTGGAAACACACAAAGTAACATCCATCGATTACGAATTGGGTGGGATTCCATTTGAGGCCTATGCGCAGCAATTTTTGATGGATGGATTACAGCTTATAGTAAACTTTACGGTCACGGCTCCTGTGGAAACCGGCGGATATGGATTGTCCGATGAACAGGCGGTTTTAGCAGTGCCGCTCATAACCAACGCCATGATTGCGCATTACATGGGCGACGAAGCGCCGTCGATGGAAACGATGGCAACCGTTGGTGCATTACTCGGCTCAACAAATCCGATGGAACAGCTTGTTGGACAGTTTATTGGCTCGCTTTGGACGGATATTGCCCCGACCGATAACAGCGCTGAAATTCAACTTACTGATATTTCAGCAACAGGGATCGGTTCGATTGATAAAACTACAACAAGCAAACAATTTTCATTGTCACAAAATTATCCCAATCCGTTTAATCCCGAAACAAGCATTGGATATTCATTGACGCGAACAGGACATGTCACGCTGGCTGTGTATGATTTACAGGGTCGCAATATTCGAACCCTGGTCGATGGGGTACAGCATGCAGGTGATTACGCCGCACGATTTAGTGGAAATGAACTGGCGAGTGGTCTTTACGTGTATCAACTACAGGTGAATGGTCAGCAAGTTAATAGAAAAATGTTACTTGTTAAGTAAATCGGAAAATGAGGTAATTTTGATTTTAGGACGACAGGACTGAACTATTGGAATTGCATTTGTAATGCAAGTAACTCCCTTTCACGATCGGCTGCGCTTGTTCTCGGCGTGGCCGATTTTTTTTTGAAATGGGGAAATCCTTCTAAATTTTTAGTACCGATTGAGATATTGTCCCCCAACATGTCTATCACAAAATGATACTATGCCTGAACTGGTTTTCCACTTTTTTCTGATTCTACACATTCAGATCATTTTATTGAGAGAAAGAAATAGCTTCAAGATTGAATCCGAAAAGCAATGTGTGGTTACTATAGCGCAATGTGGTGTATTGCCAAATAGATATTACTATTTTTTTCATCAATGCTTCATTAAAAAAGTCGATTGCAATGTGGGTGACCTTGCTGTGAAGTTCGCTTCGCTTTACAGATTTATTATCCTTAAAAATGAAAGGCGCTTCATTTTGCAATTTTATTTTTGCCTCGTTCATGAAAACATAATGCCCAATTTTACTTTTTAATTCAACGTATATTGAGTTTTTATTAATTTGTGATAACGTGTGCTGCATTGGTCGTGATTAGCGCTCTGGCATCATGCTCTGTACCTATAATAAAAACGGATTTATCGACATTCGTGAATTGACTCTCATTGTTAAAACTCTGACCAATTGCTGACGCCAGGGCGAAAAAGGCCCCCTATTCTTTGATCTTTTAGATTTGGATAAACTGAGTTTCCCTGTTGAATGATGGCAGGAGTGATCAATTAGTAACTGAGAAATTATTTTCTGACATTTTTTGGCAGAAAATGTTAAAACATATTTTAGACAGGATTTCACGGATTCACAG
>JAFGDW010000278.1 GCA_016931935.1 Candidatus Zhuqueibacterota bacterium
AATTAAATATGTAATTCAAGCTTCCAGCTTGATCGCAAGCTGGAAGCTTGCGATACACTTCTGGCTTGTCCAGGTTATTAAAGGAGAACTCGATGAAAAGATGGTACCCAATTGCTATTTTTGTAGCACTGATGAACACAGCAGTTTTTGCACAACCGGCAGATACAGAAATTACTTCAATTACTGATCATAATGACTGGGGATGGATTTCCATTGTACAAACAAATGGATTAATCACGCTTGCGACAGTTCCTGATATTGGCGCGAGAATAATGCAATACGATCTTAACGATCATAATTTTTTGTATGTGAATAGTGGAGAAATTGGCAAAACATACACACCCTCATTTGGAGGATTTCATGGATTTGGCGGATATGTTGTTTGGCCGGGTCCCCAAAATTCACGATGGGGTTGGCCTCCACCGCCTGTTTTAGATTATGGCGCCTATGAATCAGAAATTGTGGAAAACTCGGCTGATTCAACATCTGTTTTTGTATCGAGTGGCATAGAACAATGGCAAGCGCCTGATCTTCGCTTCGAGCGGAAAATGACTGTATATAAAGGCACAAGCCGGGTACGCGTCGATCAGTCAATGATCAATGAAGCATCCGCTGCACAAAGTTGGAGCATTTGGGATGTTACACAGACGATAGCCAATACACCCAGAGATGATTTTTGGGTGTACTTTCCGATTAATCCGCATAGTGAACATGGTGACGATGGCGTTTATTTTCGTGACAATGCAAATTCTACAGCATGGCAAGGCGAGGTTGCCCCCGGAATCTATGGCGTTGTATTTCGCCCGGAAGGGAAAAAGCTCTTTGCTGATCCACATAAAGGCTGGATTGGGTCTGTTGATGAGGGCGAAAGCAAAGCCTACATTAAAACTTTTAAAATATTTGAAGATGAAATATATCCCGGTGATAATGGTGGGGGGCGTGTTCAAGTTTATTTAGGAGGAGCCTATTTCGAAGTTGAAGTTGCCAGTCCAATTGTTGATTTGGCAGCCAATGGCGGTCGATATAGCTTCCGTCAAGATTGGTATGCAACGACCATGAACGGACCAATTTTGGGCGTAAATGAAGCCGGGGCAATAGAAAAACAATTACACCTGAATTCTCAAACTGAAAATATTGTAGGGACGTTTGGCGTTTTTCATGTTGGAACCGCAAAATTAGTTACAAAAGATGCTGCCGGAGCTATTCTAACAGAAGGCACGACTCACAATATTACGCCACTTGTAAAATTTGAAATTAATGAATCACTTGAGCTGCCAGCAGAAATGGCATCAATTGAAATAGTTGTTTATGACTATTCTGGTAAAGAAATTGGTTCAATTAATTCTGTAGCTCTTGAGCAACTGACCTCAGCAAAAGTCCCTACATCAACTCTACCCACAAATTTAACCTTATTGCAAAACTATCCAAATCCATTCAATCCCGTTACCACAATAAGGTTTAAACTACCTGAAAAATCTGATATTAAATTGACACTCTACAACCTTGCGGGCAAAGAGATAGAATTAATAACATCGGGAGAATATGAAGCGGGTCATCATGACATTGTATTTGATGCAAAACATCTGGCAACGGGATTATATTTTTACAAATTAGAATCAAAAAGCTTTGTCGATGTGAAAAAAATGACAGTATTAAAATAGTACCTAAATTTCTAAAACGAAACTTTATCGTTCGCACGTTTTATTGGTAGTCCGGGTGATTCTCACTCAACCAGTTTTTACTTCCCAGATGATGAGCCATTAATTCCAAATCGATGTGAATGCAACCCGACCATGCAAATTTGATCAATTCAATTTAGAAATTCAGGTAGTATCGCACATAATGAAGAGTTATACTGCATTCCTATCGAAACAAGCGCAGCCCTGCACATGAGTGAACGTAGGCAAAAAGTTGATTTTATTCGTGGTCGGCGAATTAAATTGTGAGCAATTTGGTTTTTGAAATAATAAAATCATATAACTATGGGAGGATATCATGATTCTCCAAATATTAAATAAACACCTGCTTTCATGCATCATAATCATATTATGCTGCTGGCAATTCGCTTATTCCCAATCCGACACGCTTTGGACCAGAACATTTGGCGGACAAAAAATGGATGAGGGCAACTGTGTTCAACAAACACGAGACAATGGATTTATCATTGTTGGTTCAACACGATCGTTTGGAAACGGACTATCGGATATTTGGTTACTAAAAACAGATGCATCTGGCAATGAAATCTGGTCGCACACATACGGCGGAACTAATTTTGATACGGGCAGATATGTTCGGCAAACGGCTGATAACGGCTACATTATAATTGGCTCGAAATCTTCTGACAATGGACGCTTTGATATCTGGTTGATTAAAACAAACGAATTTGGTGATACGCTTTGGACAAAAAAATTTGGAAATAACGATACTATTGATGAAGGTTTCCGTGTTCTGCAAACGAAAGATAATGGATATGTACTTGCGGGATTAATCGAAGAGTATGGCTGGCCCCAAATTTGGTTTGCAAAAACGGATTCCCTGGGCGAGTTGGATTGGTCAAAAACTATAGAAGTGCAATTTGTTATGAGTACATTCTGTTCAATCCAACAAACGACTGATGGTGGATATATTATATTGGCCTCCAGTGGAAATCCTGAAGGAATATACCTGATTAAAACGGACGATTCCGGTAATCTAATTTGGCAAAAATGGTATTATGGCTACCATGGTCATCCACTGGGCGCATATGGCGTTCAACAAACGTCTGATGACGGATATATTTTAACAGGTTCAGTTGGAGGTGATCTCTGGTTAGCAAAGGCGGATGCGCTCGGCGATTCCACGTGGACGAAAAGATATGCACGGTATGGCATTGATGAAGGCCGCTCTGTTTTGCAAACGACAGATGGAGGGTACATTATCACAGGAATATCGTACAACGATCTTTGGCTGCTTAGAACAAACTCAATTGGCGATACGATCTGGACGAAATTATATGGCGGCAACCAAGTTGATGAAGGAAATTTTATTCAACAAACAACTGATGGGGGCTATATTATAACGGGTTCGACCCGTTCTTATGGAAATGGTGAATCCGATATTTGGCTACTGAAAATGGCTGTTGGCCCCACGGCAGTCATTCATGCTGATTCTGTCTGGCTTGACAGCGACTGGGACGGTTTTGCAAGGAACAGTTTAGATGGAACCGGCAGTTACAATTCTGAGGGATATTCCATTACAACGTATAAATGGATTGTGGATAAGACTGTAGTCGGAACCGAGCCGCACGCTGAAATTAACCTGCCAACCGGCACTCATCATGTGCGTTTGGAAGTCACTGATGAATTGGGAATGATCAACTATTCAGAATTCCCTGTTCATGTGTGTTCATACCGACTTGAAACGAAAGGCACGATTTCATCAGCGGTTAGCACAATTGGAGACAGCTTGTTTTTTTCGACGTCAACCGACGATAAAATATATTGCTTTCAAAATTCAGGCGAAGTGAATTGGTTTCTTATGACAGGTGGCGACATTCAGTCGACCACAACTATTGGTCCGAATAATCATATTTACGTCGGTTCGAATGATACACGACTTTATGCATTTGATATCAACGGTAATTTTCTTTGGGATCGTCCCATGGGGGGTATTGTAACGGCATCTCCTGCCATCACGCCCGACGGTAACATGTATGTAGGAACCACCAATCACCGGTTGTATTCGGTGAATAGCACTAATGGAAACATATACTGGAATTACCTGACTGGCGGCCCAATCTCTTCATCGGCGTCTATTTCTAAAGCGGGAACTATTTATTTCGGCAGTGATGATGGTCGCCTATATGCTTTAAAAGAAAGCGGTGAACTGAATTGGGATTACCAGACAGAAGCTGCGGTAAAATCATCTCCTGCTATTGACACATTCGGCAGCGTTTATTTCGGAAGTAATGATGGGAGTTTATATGCGCTTTCCGATGCAGGCGCTTTAAAATGGAAATTTGAAACTGGTGGCGCGATTATTTCATCGCCTGTAATCGACATGAATGGCAATATTTATGTGGGTTCCGATGATGGATTCTTTTATGCTATCAGGCAGAATGGTGACATGCTGTGGTCTTATCATGTTGGTGTTCCGGTTTACGGAACTGCCGCCATTTCGTCGAATGATAATATCTATTTTGGATGCCAGGATGGAAGACTAATTGCACTGTCGCTGACCGGGGAATTAAAATGGTATTATCAAACCGCTGGCGCTATTCAATCGTCACCACTACTAACTGAAACAGGAAGGTTATATGTAGGTAGCAACGATAGCATCCTCTACGGATTTAGATATCCGGAACCCGACCTTGATAAAATCGGTGACTCAGAAACGCATCAATGGCCAACATTTCAAAAGGATAATCAAAGGACTGGTTACCAATCGGATATTGAAACGGATATTCATACGTTTAATGATAAAACAATTACAATAAAATATAATTTAACTCAAAATTTTCCAAATCCGTTTAATCCAACGACAACAATCCATTACCAATTAGCAATGAACAGTGAAGTGAAGCTTTCCATTTACAACACGAATGGGCAGTTGGTTCGTACGCTGGTGAATGAATACCAGCCTGCCGGATTGAAATCGATTGTCTGGAACGGACTGGATACTAAAGGACAGAAGGTGTCGTCAGGCATTTATGTTTATCAGGTTGAAGTGGGTGATTATATCGATTCGAAGAAGATGATTATGATGAAATAGTTTCTGAATGTTTCGTGCATTGAGCGTCGCAAGGCATTCTGGTTTTGCGCTTATTTATGCTTCAATTAGTACATCAAAATACTGTACGGTTATTCCAGTTTAAAAGCATTGAGGAAGGAAGCCAGAAAGCCTTGCTTAATTCGGTGGGTAAATGACAGTTTTGGTTTAGTGCGTTTTATAATATTTATGGGAGCTGTGCTTAACCTATAAAAATTGTGCGCCGTTCGGATTCCGTTGCGCTACTATTTTTTTCAACTTATTAATCCGGCAATTATTAGTATCGCATCACTTAGCTTGTCGTTCTGAGCGAGGCAAACGATAGATTGTAATACGTCATAAGGGAATGGCGGTTCAAATTTATTATTGGTAAGAGCTTCAACGCCAGAGCAAAATTCACATATTGGAAACCAGACAGGAGGCAGAGTCTTTTTGTTTCTCTACACCGATGATTTCTGGAGAGACTACGAGTTATTTAAATCAAAAGGTATCGAATTTATTCGAGATCCAAAACAAGTGGATTATGGGACATTTGCGGTCATTAAAGATTTGTATGGTAATGAATGGGACCTACTTGAGCCAAATGAGAATAATAAAAGCTGGAAAAACACTAACAACAAAGTCACCCCGACCGGCGGAAAAACTCACCAGCCGGTTCTTTTAAGCGTTTACTGAATACATTGAAGAATAATTCTGAAAATCATAAAAGGAAGTTTAAATTAAATATGTTTGATCACGAGTGTCCGGTTAACTTAAAAAAAGATTAAGTAATTGGCCCGAATAACCTAAAATTTTCTTATATTATAGTGACCACTAAATATAAACAAAATTAAAGGTTATCGGGCCATGTCATTTTACAAATCTATCTTTGGACAATTGCTCGAAATTATTTCGAGACTTGAATTTCAATCAATGTAAATTCACATAATGG
>JAFGDW010000279.1 GCA_016931935.1 Candidatus Zhuqueibacterota bacterium
CTGTGAATCCGTGAAATCCTGTCTAAAATATGTTTTAACATTTTCTGCCAAAAAATGTCAGAAAATAATTTCTCAGTTACTAACACCAAATAACTAATAACTGAATAGTAACGTTTCTACTAAAATTGTTTAGTTGCTGCCCAAAAAATGCGCGTTTAATTCATCCACTTCATCTTTGCCAATGGGCGCCAGCTTTCCGATGGATAGTGAATCGATAATTGAACGAGCAGTAAAATCAGCCACTTCAAGCCTGTCAAAAGCTTCCAGGATGCTGCGCCCGGCTATCAAAATACATTCATTTTTAATGAGCAAAACTGGATTTTTATGTGAGATAATCTCAGCGATTTTATCCGGTTCTTTATACTGCTGCCCATAGGGGATAAGCTGGATATCCCGCAAAACCACATAACTTTCCGGGATCGTCCGTGTGTCCAGTTTATGATCGGCAATGGCATAAGCAGTCGCATTGGGTGTTTGTGATGAAATGATACAATTAATATCCTTGTTTGCTTTATAGATCGCCTCATGCAATAACACCGAACGGCTGGGATTTTTGCCCTTTTCCCTTTTCCCATTTATGATTAGAACAATATCCTGAAGCTCAAAACTGCGCCGTCCCATCCCTGTGGGTGTAATCAAAAAAGAATGATCATCAACACGCGAGGAAACAACCCCTTCCGTGCTGATCATTAAATAACGGTCGCAAGCGCGGTGAACGATATCAACGATTTCTTTACGTAATTCGCGTTCACGGCTGGAATGCTTTTCCACTTCAATTTCCGGCAAGCTGTTTTGGCGATGGTCAAAAAAGGAAATTTGTTCATCATTTAATGTGCTGATATTGCCCAAACGCCTGGCCTGAAGAATTGTGCGTGCGCAGAATTCCAGCGTTTCAAGTCGATGAAAAGCATTTAACAGGTCTTCACCTCCGGTAGCAACGCCATGGTTCTCCAATAACACGACATTAAATCCTTCAGAAAAAGTATTGGCTATATTTTCGCCAAGCTGTTCACTGCCGGGCAACGCATACGGCGCATAACCGACTTTGCCGCAGATGCGGTTCGCCTGAGGAATGATATTGGTATCGGGAATTTGCCGCGTAATACTGAACGAAACCAATGCTGGTGAATGCGCATGCACAATTGCGTTAAGATCGGGCCGCTTCTCATAAATCCAGCGGTGAAAAGGATATTCCGACGACACTTTGTTCTTGCCGATTACAGCGCCGCCCTTTTTTACGCACATAATATCCGAAGGCTGAAGTTTGCCTTTATCGATACCGGCGGGTGTAATCCAGATATCGCCATTGTCATCACGTATGGAAAGATTGCCCCCGGAAAGCGTGGTCATGCCATTGTTATAAATGCGATTCATAATGTCCACAATCTGATCGCGCGGATGTAATAGATATAATTTCATAATGTTTGATATTTCTGATAAGCTGCTTCCCAGACCGCTTGTTCGGCAGGTTGATAACGCTCAATTTCATCCAATTGACTTACCAGCTTGCGGCCCTCGCAGAGATTTTCAATTTCACCCAGGCTGATCAACTGGACTAAAGCATTGCTCAAAACTGTTCTACCAGGTATTGATATGCTTTATTTTTTGCCATGATTTTTCCGCCGGTTTTAATAGTTTAGTTTCGTTTTCCGTATCATATAAAATAATCCCCAGTTAATTTTAGTAACGGTTCCGTGATGTGTTCCTTCAGGAAAGATGTGGACTAATAAATCAAATGCTATCATCGTAAAATAATGCTAACGTTGGCAATTTTGTGCATCAGGTCTATGTTCCGTTTCATCCATTTGACAAGCAGAAATCATTAGAATACGAAACAACAAAAATGATATCGTTTTCATAAGTATTTTCAAATCCATTGATTATTGTGAAAACCTTGGTACGACAACATCTGTTAAGGCTTCCGCAATAATCGCTTCATCATTCCGATTTTCTCCCTCTCCTCTTACAATATATTGATTTTTATCATCCATATTGAAAAAGAGGTATTTATGTTCCGTCTGCTTTCCTTTTCCAGTTAAGGTCGGCGCAAAGGATAAACCGTCTATCGGAGCCGGAGGGTTAATGTCGGCCAGCTCAGCAAAAGTCGGCATAAAATCCCAAAATGCGAGCAGCTCATCAGATACAGCGCCTGCTTTAATTTTGCCCGGCCAGTATGCAATGCAAGGAACTCTTAATCCGCCTTCGCTCAAGTCAACTTTATATCCTTCCAACTCACCATTGTTATCAAATTCATCATCAAAATCCTTAAGGCCGCCGTTATCACTGGTAAAAATGAAAAGCGTGTCTTTTTCAATCCCGTGTTCCTTTAGTTTATCGACAATTCGGCCGCAATCACGATCCATCCGGCTGATCATTGAAGCGAACACTTTTGCATTATCTTCCCAGGATTTATTCTTCGTGTACTCTTCCAACTCGGGTACAACAAAATCAGCATGCGGAATTGTATATGGCACATAAAGAAAAAAGTGATCACTTTTTACGTTATCGATAAAGGCCAACGCATTTTTTGTAATCTCATCATGTGAATAGTGCGTGTGTTTCCGTTCATTTTCAGGATAGCGGACCGGATCGAGACGCTTGCCCTCCGTTTTGGCGCCGATCCAGCCATTGGGATCGTAGCGGTACAATTGTTCGGGATAATAATTATGATTATAGGTTTGATTTGGCTCGCCGAAATAATAATCCCAGCCGTGTTTATAAACGGCTCCACTGCCATCGGTATTCTGTTCTTCATGAACACAGCCGATAAAATGATCGCCTAACGACCATTTGCCGGTCATGCCAGTTTTATATCCAGCAGCTTTTAAAACTGTGGCAATCGTTGTATCTTCTTCATGAATCGGCGGATGCACTCCCCCGCCTCCGTTTTCCCTGACTCGTGAGTGTCCGCTATGCAGTCCGGTCATCAACGATACACGCGAAGGCAGACAAAGCGCATTACCCGCATAGAACCGGTTAAACTTCATCCCATTTGCGGCCAATTGATCTAAGGCGGGCGTCTTTATTTTTTGTTGTCCATAGCAACCCAGGTTCCGGTAACCCAGATCATCAGCAACAACAAGAATGATGTTTGGCTTTTTTTTACTTCCATTCACCGATTGTTTCAACGTACAATTCGGCAATGACAGAAAAGCTGTTCCAGCAGCGGCAATTTTTAAAAACTCTCGACGGGTGAGTTGTTTATTCATAACTTGACTTTCTCTTTAAAATCTTGAGACTATCGAATCAGCAGCATTTTTCCGGTTTTGTTAAAATGGCCGGTTTCGATTGTATAAAAGTATATGCCTGACGGCCGGTTTTTCATATCTACAGTAAGACGATGCGCGCCGGCTGGCATTTCTCTATTTATGAACGACTGAACTTCCTCTCCAAGTATATTATAGATCGTTAATTTTACATGATCATTTTTGGGTAAATCATAACTAATCGTTGTGGACGGATTAAACGGATTTGGATAATTTTGATGGAGTCGATAGCTCACCGGAATGTCACTGTCTCGCGAAGATTCTATGGCAATATATGTTTTGCCTGCAATTGTTATTTCATCAAGATTGCCGAAATCAGAGCCTGTCGCTGAAAACCGGATCGTATTGTTATAACCGCTTTCAAGTGTGACTGCTACGCTATCCACAACATAAGTTGTCCATTCACCTGTGTTTCGCATGGTCAAACTTTGCGATACGCCATTAACTGTGAGAGAGCCGGTGCGATTGGTATTACCCAGCGCATAGCGAAAAATTAAAGTGCGCTCACCGCCGCCGAAACCCGGCATATGGGTAAATTCAACGGAACTATTGCTTGCATCAAAATTGGCGAAACCTGTGCCGTGAAAACCGATATGGTTCTCATCAAGCCATACCGTTCCGATAGTTGCAGCATCTTCCGCCTGCATCGTAAATGCAGATCCGGTTGTAATAACAACAGGATCAGAAAGAAAAGACTCAACGCCCGCAGTATCGACAATCGCAATGCTATAATAGTATGTTTTGCCTTCCGTTAACTGGCTGTCGGTAAAAGACCCTATGGTTTTGGCCAGGGAATCGATTAAAGTATAGCCGCCGTCCGATGCTTCTGATCTGTAAACTTTGATCCGGGAGACGTAATTAAAATCCTGGGAGTCCCATAGAATAAGGGCAGAATGCTGATCACTGCGCGCGGAGACGCCGGTCGGAGTATCAGGACGAACGGTTGGCGTCGCCTCGACTATATTTGAAAAGACTGATTCGTTGCCATCCGTATCAATGGCCGTCACTGCATAATAATAGGTTGTATCATTCTCAACATTTGTGTCGGTAAATTCCGTTTTAACGAGCAAAATATCATTGATTTTTTCAAATGGTTCGTCCGGATGTTTACTGCGATAAATATTGTAGCCATGCAAATCAAAATCGATATTTGCATCCCACCAAATTCTTACTGAGTCCGTTAGCGCAAGCGCCTGGACATTCACCGGAGCTGAGGGAGGTCTCAGGCTATCCGGAGTAAACATCCCGGTGCCAATAAAAAAACTGGTATGCGGCGGCTGGTTATAAGCGACGTTTTGCCAGGCAATTGCCAGCCGATATTGCCGGTCATGCATCAATGTTGGCATCCGGTAACCGGTTGTATTGGTGGTCGTGTAAATCCGCAAGTTTTGATTATCTGAAGTCCGCCAGATAACTTCTTCGCGCCAATCGCCAAACAAATCTGCCTGCAATGAGGGATTTGATTTTGAACCATTATTTGATAAACAACTGTCAGCAATAAGCAGATAGGGATGAGAACCGCCGTATTTACGAATATTATTTCCATCCAGAAGCTCGCGGGCCAAATCTCCATCCCACCAGATCACATGATTTGAAGAAGGCGGCGCCGGGCCAATTTTCACATTCTGAGCGCTTCGCAGTCCGTCCGTGCCTCCCCAGCATTCCATGCCATCCTGTGCATCATCAAGATTTGCCGAGACGCCCCTGCCGACATCACCCGGTCCGGTTCCCCAAATAATTTCCCCGGTTTTTGCGTCGAGTAATGCTGAGCCGATTTGCGCTTCTTCATGAATGCCCCATACCTCCAGTCCCGGACGATTGGGATCAATATCAGATACATGTATGGCGTCTCCATGCCCCAAACCTGAATTCCACAACCCCCTGCCATCATCATCGACAGCCATTGAGCCGTAGATTATTTCATCTTTTCCATCAAAATCGACATCTGCAACACTAAGATTGTGATTGCCTTGCCCGGTATATTCACTATTTTCACCTAATCTCACAGCATTAAAAGTCCATCGGCTTGTAAGCTGACCATCCCTGTAATCCCATGCAGCAAGCACAGTTCTCCCCTTCGTATTATCCTGGCTTCGATAATAACCACGGCACATAACCACACTGGGCCGAAGGCCATCTAAATATGCAATACAAGCCAGAAAACGATCGCAACGATTGCCCCAATCATCACCCCATGAACTAACATCCCCACGGGCAGGTATGTAATCGGTTGTCACAAGCGCTTCACCGGTTTCGCCGCTGAAGATTGTAAAAAATTCAGGTCCGGAGATTATATAACCACTGGAATTCCGGTAGTCAGCATTAGCCTCGCCAATAACATTGCCGAGGCCGTCAACAGCGCCATCGGCCGTTTTACAGGCCAGTTCTGCAATGCCGTCGCCATCCAGGTCATAAACTATAAACTGGGTGTAATGCGCGCCGGCGCGAATATTTCTTCCCAGGTCGATACGCCATAGCAGGGTTCCATCCATCTCTAATCCGTCAAGGTAAACATTGCCTGTATAACCGGATTGAGAATTATCTTTCGAGTTTGAAGGATCCCACTTCAGAACAATTTCGTATTCTCCGTCGCCATCAAGGTCTCCCACGCTGGCATCATTGGGACTGTAGGTATAGTTAACACCATCTGGTGTCTGTCCCCCTGCCGGCCTTTGTAAGGGGATAGTGAGATAATTTTGCTGCCAGGGATAGACTATTTTTGATAAATCCTGCTCAACGCCATCCAGAACGTTGGCCACAAAATATTGGTCAGAGACCGTTCCGGTACTGTCCAGGAAATTTGTAGAAACAGTAATTGGTTCCCTATTAATCCTTTCCTGTCCACGATAAATATTGAAAGCAACCGAATCCGGATCTGTTGCCAACAGCCTCCACCCAATGTAAACTCCGCCCTCTGTTGCGACGGCAACTAATCCGCGGTCTAGTTCTTCTATTTGATATTGTGCATTTGCAGCGCCCAAAAATATCAGGTATATTGCAATAATAGAAAATAATGATTTTATTGGTTTCATAAACCACTGCTTTCTTATATGTTGAAGCGGCTGTTATTTTTTTTGTTAATCAACATGCTAAAAATTATATTCGCACTTCAATCGTTTACAAGCCGCATGGGAAGTGAATTATTTATTAGAAAAGTATGCTAAAATGCTTTCGGTTCCGGGCAATACCTGTGGATAAATTATGAATATCAAGTTTGAATACTTCATCCTGATTCCAGGCATACGGTAGGATTATTGATTTCCAATCGTTATCGTTAACATCTGCATTTTCCGTTTCATTGGGATCGCCGATACAAACTTTCCACTGAGGATTTAAGTTGTATTGCACTCGATTGTTTGCGAATATAATGCTGCCAAAGTGGTTTTGGGATTCATTTTTAAAGAAATTGAATATTGTGACTTCATACAGAGTAATTCACGAAATTTAAAATCCCAAAACCACTTTGGATTCAGTATATAATTGTAGTTACAAAAGAACAGATTATGAAAAGAAAAGTAACCTTTAAAGTGTTTGGCATCAACTGCTCCTTAATCGTGAGATAAAGTCAGCAAAGTTATTGCGGCTCAACCACCTTTAAAAAGTTCTTCAAATCAAGTCCTTCGGTGGATTTAATCGCTTCCGATAATATTGCCGCATTCATCTGGGCGCCCATTGCATTGGTATGTGTGGTTTCACCTTCGTCAAAATAGAGCGCAGTCACTCTTTCTTGCCCGGCGCTATCATAATGATCGCTTATCAATTTATTGAAGGGGATGAAGCTTGCGCCTTCCTGTTCGGCCGCTTGCTTTGCCCATAAAACATAGCCATCAATAGAGCGGTTAATTTTATCTCCAGTCCACTTATTTCGGGGAATTAACGAGCACACAATCGGCGTGGCGCCTTTAGCTTTTATTTCTGTTATAAATTGCCGGAGGTACCAGCCATAACTATGGACAATTTCATGTTTGCCGGTGAGAATATTATCGATCTCCTGGGTTTCATCGCCGTTGCCATTGATGGTGCCGCGCGCGCGGCGGTCGTCGTTAATCGGACTGGAATCATTATGCCCAAATTGCATGATCACATAATCGCCCGCTTTAAGCCGCGGCAAAACTTTCTCCCAAAATCCCAGAGAGCGAAATGTCCGGCTGCTAGTGCCACCCCAGGCGCAATTCTCAACATTCAGTCGGGAGCGGTTAAAAAAATCGGCAATTGGCGCGCCCCAGCCCCATTGGCCGTTTTCGCCATTTCCACGTGTTCCGGTTCTTACCGTTGAATTGCCTATCGCATACAACGTTGGTTTTGTGGAATCTGATTGTGGTTGAACATCAGGCATCCAGCTTGAGGTCAGCCATTGTCTGACTTGCTCCACTAACACATCCGGTCCATAAGGAGTTACGCTTTCTCCCATCTCCGATAACATCGCTGTCAACGGGCTATTAATTGCTTTCAGTCCCGAAACAACCATGGCAGCGTTGATATTGGCGCCTTCCGGGCTGGTATGGGTATGGTCCTTCGGGAATAATTCCCGCACGCGGATGGGCCCAAGCAAGGCGTATTGATCTGCAATCATATTACGCAAATCGATGAATGTTGCGCCGGTTTGTTCAGCGATCTGACGGGACAATGTACAGAATGTATTTTCACGCTCAATTTTGTTATCCGGCCAAACATTACGGGCAGTCATGCTTAACACAATCGGAGTCGCTCCTTTTTCCCTGGTTTCGTTTATCATTTTGCGCATATACCAGCCAAATGTATGCACGATTTCGTGTTTGCCTGTAACCAGGTTGTCAATTTCCTCTGTCTCTTCACCCAGGCCTGGAATGGAGCCGCGCGCCCTTCTGTCATCATTAATCTGACCCGCATCATTATGTCCGAATTCTATGATTACAAAATCACCCATTTCAAGATTATCATAAATTTCGTTCCACAATCCCTCGGTTATAAAAGTTCGGCTGCTGCGGCCAGCTTTTGCTGAATTAACAACGGTTAATCTTTCGGAATCAAAATATTTTTGCAGGTGACTTCCCCAACCATTCGCCGCTTCGTTTTTTGCGGTAGAATTCCCAGCAATGAATAACGTGGTTCTATTGTTTTCGGATTGTATCATTGTTTTTGGGGGCATTGCTGACACATCCACGAAACTACTAAATAGGAAACCCATTAAAAAACAACTAGACCAATGCATTTGTAAACTCTTTGTTAATTTCATTTTTTATTTATATTCTTTATCCCCAATTAACTGCGAAGGAGCTATGACCAGCAATCGTAAACAGAAAACAGACTCTTGTTATCCTGTAGGCAGGATCAGAACATGTTTGATACCGATAAAAAACAGAATTGCCTGTTGCCAATTAGTTTTATACCAATCAACAACAGGCATTGAGCGCTTAACCTAACGGCGGATATTGCACTATTTAAGCACCATTAATTTCTTGCTCATTAAAGTATCACCTGCGCGAAGTTTATAAATGTACATGCCGCTTGGTAAATTTGCTGCATCAAAATTCACGGAGTATTTACCGGCAAACAGTTGTTCATCAACAAGCGTGGCGACAACCTGACCAACTAGATTATAAACAGTTAATTTCACTTTGCCGCTCACAGGAACAGCGAAACCAATATTTGTCGTTGGATTGAACGGATTCGGATAGTTCTGAGCGAGTTCATATTTTTTGGCAAGCGCGGCGCCGCCTTCGTATTCAATTGCCACCATGTTTGCAGCTGTTATTCTTTCAGATTCAGGATCACCAGGAATATAGAGAGCCGTTGCATTTGTGATTGAATCTACTAATGCTGCAATATTATCTTCTCTATTTGCCAGGTAGGTTGCTTTTGCATCCGGGAACCAGTTTAAGTCACCCATTGGCAAACCATCTGTCGCGGCCCCTTGCAGAGCAACGTTTGAATAGCTTAAATCAAATGCAGGCGGCCAATTTAAAACAGGCTGTCCGGTTCCAGCGTCATAAGTAA
>JAFGDW010000280.1 GCA_016931935.1 Candidatus Zhuqueibacterota bacterium
CTCCTTTAATAACCTGGACAAGCCAGAAGTGTATCGCAAGCTTCCAGCTTGCGATCAAGCTGGAAGCTTGAATTACATATTTAATTTTTTGCCAAAAAATGTCAGAAAATTACTTGTCAGTTACTAATAACTAGTCTTGTAAGTGTAACTTGCATATAGTATTATATTTCATTCTTCGTATCCATTCAATAATTGATGGTGAGTGTACCCTTCGACAAGCTCAGGGTACGAAACATACCATTGACTGAGTGCTCCGAAGGCGCATCTGCCTTTGGCATGATCCGCCGCGGCGGATCAACATAACCAATTAATACTGAAAGGATACCATTCTATTACTACCGTAGAATTATATTTATAACAATCTATTTTTCATTGTTTCGTAAAGATGGAATTAGGGGCACGACAGATTCATCTTCATTATTTCGCCTTTATATCTTTTGTCTTTATTAATTCCGCCAAACAAAACGTTTCAAAATGTGTTGTTGAGAATATTATATCTATTTTACTATTTTGGTGTGTATGCTGAATTCCGCTGCCTACGCTTGCTTTGCGTATAGTTGCATTCGTACAGAATACACCTTAATATTGAATTCCTTATTACCCGTTTAATACGCAATTTTTCCAATAAATTATTCGAATGATTGGCGATACTGCTTATCGTACGCCTATATTCAGTTTACCTAATCTTTCCATCTTATAGCTATGGTTTATTATAGTTGAGTGACACGACAAATTTACCACTATCTTTTCCGGGGAGTACCTTGATTTCCAATTGTCCAAGAACTTCTGTGCCCACACCTAAATCGGAAAGCGTTTCTGATAATGTTGCCTGATCACCAGCGCCGATCACCTGATCTTTGATTAGCTCCCCAGCCCACATATTCGGGCCGAACGTATGCCTTAACTGGTATTCACCCGGCACTATATTTTCAAAAATATATTCATTTATACCTTCAACAATCATTTTTCTCCCAAGCATTTCCCTGCCTCTGAACAATTCAATTTCAGCGCCTATCCCCATCGTCTGCCTTGTTTTCTCATGGAAATTGTCTGTGCCGCTGTCAAATGCTTCTACCTCGAAGTAATACTTTTCATCGCGATTAAGACTGTGAATGTTCAACGTATACGCATCATAAACCATATAGTCGTTATAAAGCTTGCCGGGTTCGATGCCATAGCGAACCACATACCCATCGGCTCCAGCAACCGGTTGCCATAATAGCGTCGCTTCGCAGGGATTCTCGGGATCACGGACAACCATAACATCGTTCACCTTTGTAAATTTAGCGGCATCAGGATTGCCGAAAATCCGGAAATCCTTGACGGCAAATTTTCCATCATCATGGGTGAATACATTGGTTAGTTTAACAAACCGGGCTTTTACAGGATTCGCAAGTTCCGTATAATCATGCCTGTCATCCACCGTGTTGTTGCTTTTGTCAATAATCGTCGACCAGTTTTCATTATCGGCTGAAACTTCCACAGTAAAGGACTGATAGCGGCTCAAACTCGGCGGCATGCGAAAGCCTCTGCCCATTTCAATTTTCACGTCATGCCGGTCAAAATTGATTTGCAGGGCGTAAATATCGCATTCTTTGCCCAAATCCACTGTCATATATTCACCGGGATCGCCCGATGCGGCGCACCAGTGGGTCAGAAAATTTTCATCCACAGCATTCTCAGGTCCAAATCCCTTGAGGGTGGATGATGCTTCCACATATTTTTTCCTGGATAAAAGCATCCAGCCGGTAAAGTTGTTATCAACTGCGTTTTCTTTGAGGCCGGGGTAATATTGCGGAAAATCACCAAACTCAGTATTGGAGTGCATGAAGCCTTCAGCATCCACGGCAGTGGGGAACAATGCAATATCAGCGGATCCTCTGCCGCCGCCATACATTGAGGGAACCATCGCAATTGTCCATAATTGCCCGTTCTTGTCATGAAACGTGCTGCCATGACCAGGACCTACCACAAATCCGGTTGTTTTAAAGGTAAGCGGATTATGCGGAGAATATTCAAACGGGCCCATTGGATTGTCAGCCACATAGACACCATGAGAATACGTAGACAATTCAAGGCCGATTGCAGCATATTGCAGATAGTATTTTCCATTGTGCTTTACCATCCACGGCCCCTCGATCCAGGGATTTTCCTCAGGTAAATAGTTCCGGTATGAGAAAATGGAGAATATTACATCTTCTGGCCTTCTCCGTTCAAAACCATGCGCTTTGTAGTCGCCGAAAAATAAGGTGACAGGTTTGCCTTTTTCCTTGAAGCCATTATCCGGATCGAGTTCAACAACCTGGAACGGCAAAATTTGGGACCAGCCCCAATACATATAGTAGCGGCCGTCGTCATCGATGAACATGTCCGCATCGCCGTATTCCCGGTCATAATAGCCCACCTTTTTCCAAACGCCGCTTTTGGGATCTTCACTGGCAAATACATCACGGCGGGTTTTATCACCGGAGACAATCAATCGCTCTCCATCGCTGACCACCGATGGACAGCCTCCCGGGAGATCCGGAGCATCAACGTACGTCCAGTTTTTAAAATTGGCGGAATACCAATAGCCTTGAAGCCCGGTAATAAAAAGGTAATAATCATCCTGATGAATGACGACAACAGGCTCGCCAGCGCGGCGTGCTCTATCAGCGCCCCAATTTAGGGTGATGGGATTACAGAACGTCATCGGTTTGTCCGAAATCTGAATAGACGAACTCTCTTGTTTGTCAGCCTTGTCTGAAACACAGGAAAATGAAGTAATAGTAAATAAAATAGCGGATACCAGCCAAATTACTGTTTTTAGTGTCTGTTTGTTCATGTTTACATTTCCTCTGAATTAATAGATTTCTATATCTAAGATTAATTATAACTACCTTGATACTAGGCGTATAACGCGCGAGTAATCAGCCTTTGTCTGGTTCCGGGTAGAGACGGCGGTTACTCATTAAAGTCAATGGCTACCATCCCCCGCACAGATCCGGTTGTTAAAATTTTCTTCATCCGGTTCGTCTGTATACACTCCGCAATACTTTAGCAGACAGATAGCGCTCTCAAGTCCCCGGATTATCCCTGTGCAAACATGCCCCGCTCGCAATTGCAGACCCCGGTGGTGTCGTACATACTTACCATAACGCATGTAAGACTACTGCCTTCCGCACGGCTCAAAGATGTCGGCTTTCTTCCCGATGTATCGGGAATTATCCGAATGATCCCAACAATCCAGACCTCGGAGCTCAATACAGACCCTGCGTTCGTGGCTCCCCCTATTGAACAATCTGCACCAACACATATAGCTTCAAAAAATAAAGGGGAATTATTTTTAAGTTTTCAGTTAACATATTTTTCACAGCGTTAGTTTTATTTCAATTTCAGGTCAGCTAATACCGGGTAATGGTTACTGGGATAGCGTCCGTATTCATTATCATAAATTATCTCAATATTGTCGACAACAAAATCCGGCGTCGCCAGAATCCAGTCGATACGTCTCTTGGATTTCGTACCCGTGAAACCATTGACAGTGCCTGCATCCAACTCTGATTTGTGAAGCGCCTGCCAGCAGTCAATAAAATGGCCACGGATATATCTGCTGCGCCTGTTTTGCCACAGAACAATTCATGGGCATCTGATTCTGGCGTCAGGTTAAAATTACCCATAAAAATGGATGGCAATGATCCGGCAATCTCACGCTTCTTGATCATATTCAGCTTGGCGGTGTTACTGAATAGTTACGATTAATTTATAGTTTATGAATAATTCAAGCCAGAAAATAAGATTAAAAAAAATTTTAAACCATATAAAAAAGGCCTGGAAATTTGATCCCAAGCCTTTTGGGGGGCAATTATTTATTTTTTGTTGCCGCAGGCAGTGTAAACCATTTGAATGTGCTGCCTTTGTATTCAGGCGTTTCGGTCATCGAGCAAAGCGCTTCATTTTCATTGGCATCGAGGATCATAAATTTCGGAGATTCGACAGTGTAAGGAGTCCAAATACCGCCATCCTTGCCATTTGGCTCGCCATACGTGGCAAAATTGGTCCAGTAATCGACTATTTTTAAACTTAACGCATCATCACCTTTCGTAAATGGCCGCCAACTGTGCCTGAATGAGTGGAACACATACCACAAATCCGACGAATGGAAAGCGCCGCTTGAATCACCCGGCAATTGACGTGCAAACAAATAGGCATAAGCAGGCTTTTTGCTTTTTTCCGCGCGCAAGGCGCAGAAATCTTGGATGGGCTTCGTCATATCACCCAGGTCATTCGCTGTGTATCCGAACATATAAGGAATGTCCGGAATTTCGTTTGCGAGCGCTGCATCGCTGAAAGAGCTTGTTAAGAAATAATTTTCAACGACAGGGCTATAGAACATGCGTTTCTTGGAGACCGTTCCGTACTCACTTGCCATTTTCGTCAGTTCTTCAAACGAAAGCGCGCGCATTTCTTCCAGTGTGGTTTTACCAAAATGGTCCATCATTTCCTTGTTGGCTTTTTGGACTTCATCAAATGACATCCTTGGCATTCTGGAATTGCCCAAACCGCCGCCGCTCATGCTGATTGCCTTGCTGATCATATCTCTGGATATCGGGGAAGCGCATAATGTCTGGACGCTGCCAGCGCCGGCGCTCTGGCCGAAGATTGTGATATTCTCCGGATCACCGCCAAACTGTTCAATATTATCATGAATCCATTTAAGTGCAGCGGCCTGGTCCATAACGCCGTAATTGCCCGAGACACTGTGAGGGCTTTCAGCAGATAATAGAGGGTGTGAGAAAAATCCGATAACGCCGAGACGGTAAGTGACCTGCACCAGAATAACCCCGCGTGAAGCCCAATCCTCGCCGCCATCCATTTCCGGTTCATAGGAAAAGCCTTCACGATAGCCGCCGCCATGTATCCACATGGCAACAGGAAGCTTCTTATTCGTTTGGCCGGCAGCTGGAGTCCAGAGATTCAGATATAGACAGTCCTCAGTGAACGGGACAGAACCGCTGGCCCGCCATTCCTTGCCGTAAAAACTCTCGGGATCCCATGTTACCTGGCAGGCAGCGTCACCGTAAGTATCTGCAACCTTCACACCTTCCCAGGGGATAACCGGCTGCGGCTCTTTCCAACGCAGGTCGCCTAACGGAGGAGCCGCAAATGGGATACCCTTGTAAGCGATTACGCCTTTCGTAGGGGTTTCCACGCCAACGATTTTACCGCCTTCAATGGTCAATACGGGATTATTGGATTGACTGCATGATACAGATATTAATAATAAACATACCAAAAGAAATAAAAAAAGATTTTTTTTCATAGCGTTCATTCTCCTGAATCGTTATTAAATGAGGTAAGTTTATATGAATATAATGAAGAAAGCTGATAATATCAAGGCTATAGTATCATCAACTGCAATATTATGAAATATGTCTTGTCCGATTAATTGCTTAATTAGCAAATGTATAGAGTGTAATCGGTTTGCTGATATTGATTAGGATAACCTAAAAATCCCGATGAAAACAACCAGGAGTATAGGGATATCCGGACATATCGAACTTTTCATTATAGCTACTAAACCAAACTTAAAATATAATCGCGCGGATCCCATGATTATACAGTTTCCGGATAACATTCAAAATACTAAACATTCCGAAACAGATGTTATCCAACTATCTTATACAAAAAAAGGACTGTGGTTGAGAAAAACGCAACTTTATTCAATCATTTCAAGATAATCTATCACAGCCTATCGTGCACTCAATCTGCATAAAACAAAATCATCTTTTCCAGGGCGTTTTCACATACTTTGCAAAACTTTTTATCGCTGTTGGAAAACATCATGCAATCGAGTTGGGGACGGTACAGGCCTTTGGCGCTGTAACCCGCGCCCTCAAACGCGCCGACTTTAGTTTCCAGATTTTCCTGGCGCTGTTTGAATGCTTTGATTTGCGCAACAATATCATTGTATTTTTTGTCGTAGTCTTTTTCGACGGCATCAATCTCTGCATCCGGGGCGCCACCGCGGGTCAAATCGGCGACTTTCTCCTGCTTTTCGCGGCGGAGGGCCACACGTTGGTCTTCCAGCGCTTCGTATTGAGATTTGCTCCAGTCGGTAGGAATATCGATGCCCGGTGAAAGCAGCGCCTGCCATTTTACATGGGCGGGATTCAGCATGGCCGTGATGTTTGGTTCGGTAGGTTCCACACCGCGGGGGTAAAAATCGTTGTAGGATGTGCTTGAAGAGAAATATTCATCGGCAAGGCCACCGAATGAATGGCCAAATTCATGGACGAACACATTTTCGCTGTAAATGTTATGGACGGTGGTAATTGCATAAAAATTGTAAATGCCGCCACCGCCATAACGATCCATGTTCACCATAATAATGATGGCATCGTACGGAACGGCCGAGGCAATATCGTGCAGACTTTTTGTGTCTTCGGTCAGCAAGTAACGTTCAAGATTTAGTGCGTTAAATGACGCATTCAGCGCTGTATTACGGAATTCGCCACGCCGGGGTTCATCCACACCGCTTTGGTCGGACGCCCGGAACACACCATATACATTAAATTTTTTCCGATGTTTTTTGAACGGCTCCACATTGAACAATACATCCACGTAGCGGTCGACGTCCGCTTTAAACTTGTCATATTGATCAGCGGTGTAACCTTCGGCAATCCACGCCAGATCGACATTTTTATGGACAGTGCCATGGTGTATGGCTTCATAAACCTTTACCTCCGAGGCAGATTGCTCCCGAAGAATGCTGATCGCTGCCGGATCAATCGTCTCCGAGAACAACGGGGAGAGCATGTTGGTTTTATCACGTTTTTCAATCATAAAATAAATCGGGTATTTGGGGCAAGGAATTAATGCGGTCTCCCGAAAGGTGCGTTGTTTTCCGGCGATTGCCGGATCGGTGGTCTGGTATTCACCGAAGTAGGAATTGAAGCCTTTGGAGAAAATAAGCTGGTTGCTGGCAACGTCGTACACTTTCACACAGTATTTTCCGTTATTAAACGGATCCAGCAACCGCTTGGGATTTCCCGCCCAGGTCCCCTGTTCATAAATCTGATCAATAGTGATCATTTCATCCGTTGCATTGCCGATGTGGTAATAGTCAACACGCATGGTTTTGTCGAGAAAAAAGTCATCGAATAAAATTGAGCCGTAGGCGAAAAGTAGATTTGGTATAAAAAATAGGACAAAAATAATCAGTCTGATTAACATATTACATCCTCCCTGACCCCCCTTTGAAGGAGGGAAAACGCTTATCACGTAGAAAATGCTGTCGGCTAAATGGTATCCGTTCAATATTGGGCGAAGTGAAAATCTATTATAAATTTTTTCGTCTCACGTCTCACGTTTGACGTTTCACTTAAGTTAAACTATCTATTGAATTTGAAAAAGCAAGTTCACTCCATTGCATATCATAATGATACTGTAAATGCTTTTTTACTGACACGCCGCTTCGACGTCTTCTACAGTTTTCGGTATTGGCTTGCCGAGCACGCGATAGCCAGACGCTGTTACCAACACATCATCTTCAATTCGAATACCGCCAAAACCGATAAATTCTTCTGCTTTTTCATAATTGATAAAATCCGGGTGCAGGTTTTTCGTTTTCCATTGGGCGATCAACTCCGGCATGAAATAAATACCTGGCTCCACAGTCATTACGTGACCAGCTTCCAGTAATTTGGCAAATCGCAGAAATGCCGTACCGAACTGATGGCTGCGTTGCACATCTTTGCCATAACCGACATAGGTTTCGCCCAGTCCTTCCATGTCGTGTACATCCAACCCCAGCGGATGGCCGAGACCATGGGGGAAGAACAGCGCGTGAGCGCCTGCTTCAACCGCTTCATCGGTATCGCCTTTCATGAAACCAAATTGCTTCAAACCATCTACAATCACATGCGCCGCTTCAAGGTGAACTTCCCGAAAGCTGACACCGGGCGCCATCATTGTGCTGGCTTTTTCTTTAGCATCGAGTACGATTTGATAAATATCCCGCTGCTCCGGCGTAAAATGTCCGTTTACGGGAAAGGTACGAGTAATATCACTGGCGTAGTGCCGGAGTGACTCAGCGCCGGAATCGAGCACAAGCAAATTACCATCTTTCATTTCTTTGTCGTGCAGGTGACCATGCAAGACTTCGCCCCGGGTGGTAAAAATTACCGGAAACGATACATAACTGCCACGCGAAAGTACCAGACCTTCAATTTGGCCGTAAATTTCATATTCAAACATGCCCGGCCGCGACTGTTTCATCGCCAGCATATTCATATCATAGCTGATATCCAGCGCCTGTTCAATTTCAGCGATTTCCTCGTCCGATTTAATCAGTCGCTGCGCCACAACTGCCATGATCAATTCCTCCGACGCGCGTTGATTGACTTTCGCCGTAGAAATTCCGGTCAACTGCTCCATCCGGATAATGTTGTCGTGACGATACTGTGGCAGGTAATGAACCGGCCGATTTTGATGAATGGCCTCGACGATGGTTTTCTCAAACGCTTCCAAATCAGATGCCTGCGACACACCGACCATGGCTGCTTTCTCCGAAAGTGTGGATTGCGGCCCCATCCAAACAATATCGTCGATCGTAAAATCGTTACCGAAAATTATTTCTTCCCCGGTATCGGTGTCGATAAGCGCGTACAGACCGGGTGTATCCAAACCAAAATAGTAAAGAAACGAGCTATCCTGACGGAAATGATACGTATTCGCGTTGTAGTTCATCGGACTTTCAGCATTTCCAGGAAACAACAGCAGTCCACTTTGAATTTGTTGTTTGAGTATCTGCCGTCGGTTCGCGTAAATCTGTTTGTCAAACATAAGGTTTCCTTTATTTTCATTAAAAAGTGAAACTTCGAGTGGAATCTGCATAGAGCATAGGGCAGAGTGCATAGGGAAAAAATTGAAAATTCAGCGCTAATAATTATGACTTACCCGCTACTCGAGGTCTCCGTGCTCCGTGCGTGCGATGATTTCATTTTGCAAATCGGCATTCAGATTACAGAAGTAATCGCTGTAGCCGGCGACACGCACAATTAAATCACGGTACTTATCCGGCTCAGCCTGGGCTTTGTGCAGTGTATCCGCAGTGACCACATTGAATTGAATGTGATGCCCGTTCATTTTAAAATACGTACGGATCAAATTGCCGATTTTGGCAATACCGCTTTCGTTTGCCAACAGTTGCGGCGTGAACTTTTGATTAAGCAACGTCCCGCCGGTGCGCAGATGATCCATTTTGGAAACAGAATGCAACACTGCTGTCGGTCCGTTGCGATCCATACCTTGAACGGGTGATACCCCTTCGGATAATACTTGTCCGGCTTTGCGGCCATCGGAAGTGGCGCCGGTAATCGAACCGAAATACACGTGCACGGTGGTTGGCAATAGATTAATATGATAGGTGCCGCCCTTCATGTTCTTCCGGCCATCCACCGCCGTAAAAAATGTCTCGAAAATATGCCGCATGATATTATCGGCGGCGTCATCATCGTTGCCGTAGCGCGGCGTTTTGTTCATGAATAGCTGGCGAATCCGTTCATAACCTTCGTAGTTTTCATGCAGGATCATCAACAGTTCTTTCATGGTGATGGTTTGTTTTTCAAAAATATGAAACCGAATCGCACTGAATGCATCCGTCACCGTGCCGAGTCCCACACCCTGAATGTATGACGTGTTGTAACGGGCGCCGCCGGCATGATAATCCTTTCCGCTCCGAATACAATCCTGAATGAGTAACGAGAGAAATGGCGCCGGCATGAACGTTTCATAAATACGCTCGATAATATTATTGCCCTGCACTTTTACATCAATAAAATACGTCAGTTGTTTCTCAAATGCAAGGTATAATTCGTCAAATGTTTTAAATGATTCCGCATCTCCGGTTTCAATGCCGATGCGCTTACCGGTACGCGGATCAGTACCGTTATTTAGAGTGATTTCCAGCACTTTGGGAAGATTGAAATAGCCGGTGAGATTATAGTTTTCCTTGCCAAACGCCCCGGATTCCACACATCCGCTGGTGCCGCCACAACGGGCATCGACCATGGATTTACCCTGGCCGGTGAGTTCCTGTACAATTGCTTCGGTGCTAAAAAATGATGGCTGGCCGAAACCGGATTTATTGATTTCCAGGCCGCGCTTCAGCAATCTGTCGGGATTCTGCTGACTGAGTTGAATACAGCAATGCGGCTGCACCAGTTTCAACTCGTTGAGCACATCAAGAATAAGATACGATACAGGATTGGTAGCATCGTTGCCATCGGGGGTGAGACCGCCGACAGAAATCAGGGCGAAATCGTTGTACGTGCCACTCTCCTGGGCAGTGACACCCACTTTTGGCGGCGCTGGTTGATTGTTGAATTTGATAAACAAGGCGGAAAGCAATTCTTTCGCCTGCTCGCCGGACAAGCTGCCGGCGCTACGTTCCGCCTGATAGAACGGGAACAAGTGCTGATCCAGCCGGCCGGGGCTGATGGCATCCCATGTATTCAGTTCGGTGATTACTCCCACATGAATAAACCAGTACGCCTGCAACGCTTCCCAAAATGATTGCGGCGGATTTGCGGGAACACGTTGACAAATTTCCGCAATGGTTTCCAATTCCTGACGTCGGAATGGATCATCTGCCTGTTGTGCCATTTGCGTCGCTAATTTGGAATAGCGTTCGGCATAGTGAATAATCGCTCCGGCGCAAATTGCCATGCCATGCAATTGATCGCGTTTTTCGTACGCAGTTCGATCCGTGAGATAATCGAGTTGTTCAAGCTCATGCTGAATTTCCTGGAGTAATCCCAACAGTCCTTTTTTGTAAATCGTATCGTCCAACGCGGTATGGCCGGGCGCGCGCTGTTCCATAAACTCGGTAAAGATGCCCGCATGGTACGCCGCCAGCCACTGCCCTGTCATTTCATCGAATATTTTTTCACGAATGGTTTTGCCGTACCAGTACGGGATGATCATATCCTCATAGATTTCCTTTGTTTTGTCATCCACAGTGTAGGCGACTTTTTCGCGGGAATTGAGCACGTCCAGTTCTTCCAGCGTGTGGCAGCATATTTCCGGGTAGGTCGGCGTTACCCGCGGCCGGGAGCCACGTTCACCGACAATCAACTCCCCGTCTTCAATCCGGATTGTTTTGTTCTCCATTAAATACTGGAACGCCAATGCCCGTCGCATCACTGGCGACAGCAATTTGCCCTCTGTAGATTTGTAAAATTGCGTCATCAACACGGCGCGCTGCGGTGAAATAGTTGGCTGTGTTTCCACACTCTGTTTGCGCAAGGCAGCAATCCGTTTATTCATCTATCCTCCTACTACAACCTTGATATCTTCAGCTTCAAGCAATTCAATCAATTGATTGAGTGCGTCGTTCCCGGAATTTTTAAATTCCAGTTTGGTATCGAGCTTTCCCAGCCCGGCAACTTTTTCCCTATACATATCATGATATGGCAGAATATGAACTTCCTCTAAAAAAATCATAGTCGCTGCAATCCGGGCAAATCCCAATACATGCCGTTTATCGTCATTAATGCCGGGAATCAGGGGAATACGCATAATGCTCATTGTGCCCGCCCGATCCATTTCCGTTATATTATCATTAATAAGTTTGTTGGAAACACCGGTGTAACGTTGGTGTGGTTTTTCATCAAGCAATTTCAAATCGAACAGCACCAAATCGATTTTAGGCAGCAGTTGCAGAAAAATCGGCGTTTCGACAAAACAACTGGTGTCGACAGCGGTGCGGATGCCTTGTTTTTTACATTCGTCGAGCATGCTGTTCAGAAACTTTGGTTGTAAAAACGGCTCGCCCCCGGAAAATGTAACACCGCCCCCCGATTCTTCATAAAACATGCGATCGCGCAAAATCACCTGCATCAATTCATCGACCGACATCTTATTGCCGACGTGTTGCATGGCGCCACTCGGGCAGATTTCCACGCACTTCAGGCACATGGTGCAGCGCTCACGATCAATTTTCAACCCCTGCGGATCGGCTTGAATCGCATCTTCGGGACAGGCACGGGCACAATCGCCGCATAAAATACACAGGCTGGCACGATGCAACAGTTCTGGTTCGGATTCAATACCTTCGGGATTATGGCACCAGGGACATGCCATCAGGCAACCCTTCAAAAAAATAGTTGTGCGTATACCAGGACCATCGTGAATCGCGTATCGCTTAATATTGAAAATAGTGCCAGTGGTGATGTCGGTTGTGTTCATAATTGGTTTTTGATTTACTTTATGCGTGTTAATTTTTATCACTAAACTTTTAAAAAAATACAAAAATTAGAATCAAATAAGTATTGAACCACTACGTGGTTCGTTGATCTTTGGGATTAGATGACTATAATAATGAATCCGCTACGCGGATTTCTGCACGCTTTGCTGTAAGCGAAGAATTATTGTAGAAAATAGTTAGGCTAATCACCCGTTCTCCTTGTCACCATCTCCCCGACTCACAACGATTCATACTCAGAATGTTTGAGTGAATTGTGATATGTAATTACATTTAATAAGAGCGTTTAGGCTCGTATGCGTAACATTTAAAATCATTATCTTCCATTTGATCGATGCGAGTTAGGATGCAAAGTTCTGGTTCAATAGCATCGTCGTCATTGGCGCAGGTAACGCACAAACCTGGCTTCGGTACAAGATTCGGGTTTATTTTGGTTCCGTCATCAAGATAGAAGCCATCGATTTCGTCATCCATAATTTGACCTTCCTTTACTAATACTACGACGTTAAGTACACTTAATCAGTTTTGAATCTATTGTGAATTTTGACGCAGAGACCGCAAAGTTACGCAGAGAAAAACAGAAATGAAATTATTTTTGAAACGTGAGTTCAAGTAATAATTGCAACTGTTAATGTTCTTTTTGTTAGAAAGGCTGCAAAGATGTACGGATATGGATTTTCACAATTGTTCAGTGCCGTTTCATACATCTCCCAGGCCTGTTCGTTATGTTCCTGAAGCTGTCGTATAAAAGCAAGCGCCAGGTAAGGTCTCGGATTCGTTGCGTCATCACGAATCGCCTATTGGAAATTTTGTTCAGCCTGTTCAAAATTGTTACTTGTCAACGCGTCCCATGCGGAATCAATGGCAGTTGGTTGCATGACGTCCGCTGCATTTAATAAGCCCATAATCAGCATGAAAATAGAAATAACAGTATGAACCAGTGTACTCTTCATGATCAACCTTTCGTATTGGTAGTAGGATGTGGATGGCTGTTTAAGGTTATGTTATTTTTCATTTATGTGGGAAGATAATTATTGCTTCGGTGATTCTCGAATTACTAATACGAATGACAATATTTAAAACTAAGGATTCTGAATTAAATAAATTGTTCAACTTTTACAAAATTAAAAGTATGTCATTCCTGTCCCGCCAAATTCCGGCGGGACAG
>JAFGDW010000281.1 GCA_016931935.1 Candidatus Zhuqueibacterota bacterium
ACAGCATCAATTGATGTATTCAATACCTCGGGACCGGGAGGCGGAAGCCAGGACTATTGGTTAGAGGTAACGAACGACGCCGGGTGTAGCAGCAGGGAATACATAACGCTTGTGTTTGAGGGACCTACCTTTCTATATGAATTTTCAAATTATATACAAATCAAGGTATACCCGAATCCCTTCGGTAATGATCTGAACATTGAACTGGATATCATTGAGAAAGGGCAGTATATAATTGAAGTGTTTGATTGTATCGGTTTTCCTATTATTCAGGAACAGCGTCATTTAATTCCTGGCAAACAAAAAATGAAGCTCGATATGAATCAAATTTATCCGGGTGTGTACATCTTATCTGTTAAATCGGACGGTGGACAAATTGGTGCTAAAAAAATCGTCAAAAGTAATAATTGAAGTTAAATGATGTGGTTTTGTTGACGAATTCAGATGTATCTACGATTTGATACCCACAATCAGCACCTGAGATTCAGCACCTGAGATATTGAATACATTAATGGATTGCATATATCAATTGTTGACTGGTGACCATAGATATGATACTGAGGATATTGAACATTATTTTCGAAATAGTGAATAAACTGATATCAGGATACCAATTATTTTTGCCACCAGCTTATGAAACCCGGTGGTCTTATTCAATAATGGCATATAAGGTGCAATCGGGGAATCTTTAATTTGATAAACCCAATCGTAATCTTTTAATACTCTTGGGGGCAGGAATTCTGAAAATATTCTTTCACGCTCGAAAATAGTTTTTTGCCAATTTTCAGGCTGACTACTCAAACCCGTATTATCGAATATACTTACAGGATAATCCAAATATTCAACTGTGCAATTTTCAAATATTATTTTTTTTATAAAAAAATGTATGTCTGCTATAATTCTGTAATTTTCATCGTACAAGTCATTTTCAAATAAATGCCTTCTGATAAAAGCACCGGGATGCTGAATTGTTGCTCTTGCATTGGTATTAAAGTTTGCTAAAGTTAGTTCTTCAGGTTTTAAGGATTTTTGAAGGTATTGCTTACTATTGTCTTTTATTTCAAATATGTCACCATAAATAATATCTGCTCTCAAATTGGAATACCTAAATATTCTGCTATATACTGTTCCATCAACCAAAATATCTCCCGAATTAAGAAAGTGCAGATAATCCCCTTTTGCTTTTATTATTCCCTTATTCATTGCATTATATATTCCTTGATCCGGTTCACTTACCCATTGAGTAATACCATCAGGGTAACTTGATATTAGCTTAATAGAATCATCAGTACTTCCACCATCGATTATTATGTACTCAAAATCCTTATAATCTTGACTCAATACACTATTTACTGTTCTTTTAAGCCCATCATAGTTATTCAGACTAATTGTGATGACTGATAATTTCATAATTTATATTAAAATATTAAAACAAAGGATAGTAATAACTTTTATCATACTTAGTTAATTCCGTTCCTAAGATAGTATTATTTTTATACTTTCTATATTAAAATTAAATCTAATTCCAGTTTGTGAAATAGATCATTGCTGGATTTGAGAAAGGTTGTTTGCAATGAAAAAGAATACTTGCAAGATGATTCCTATCCAAATTTGATATAATACTCTTGCAGGGATTAGCTTCTTAAATATTATTTGAAATAGGATATCGAGCCATTACATCAAATTTAACCTCAAAGAGAGTACTTGATGATCTTTCTTAATCCCAGCATCCCTTTGTTGGATTTGACAGAAAGCATGTACAATCCAGGAGTATTGAAGTTCATATCAAGGTGCATGTGTTGGATACCTGATTCAAAAGTTTTCACTTTCCGTATTATTGGACGGCCTGTATTGTCAAATACTTCGAAGATGTACTCTCCTTGCTCAACTATCTCCATTTCTATATTTAAAAGATCATTCACAGGGTTAGGGTAAACGTTCATTTCTATCTCATGCTGAAACTCATTAAGCAGCACAGGGTCATCAAATACAACCGTAATGGAATCCACAGAAGAACAACCCATCTCGGTAGTAACTATTAGCCAGTAGCTTTGAACAGCCCCCATGTTTTCGGGCTGAGCATTGAATACACGAATGGATTGCGTTGTTTCTCCGGTCGACCACAAATACGAACCTGATGCTATATCGGCGGTTAAGACAATGGTATCATTGACAGGGACCGTGTCGTTCGGATAGGGTAAAATAGTAAAAGCCGGATCAAAGTTGACGTAAAGATCGATTGTTGTGGTATCAGATACCAGATTAAATTCTTCAACGTATAATGATACGGCTGCAAATCCACCATAGGGCCATTGTACCGTGTAAGGCCCCTGCCCGGATCCGCTCATGACCATGGCATAGCCAAAATCCCAATAGTAAGTTGCTGTATCCGTAGCATTTCCTGTGTAAATAATATCCACAAGCGTTCCGGGACAAATACTATCCATGGCATTTTCAGGACCAAGGGTATCCTCATGTAATTGTATTTTAAAGTCTGAAGTGATCACTCCGAGCGTCAGAATGTAAATTTCGTGTGCTGTGGTATTTGAGGTAGCATTCAATTCTTCAACATACAATGAAACCGTATCACATCCCGCTGTTGGCCATTGCAGCACGTAAGGTCCCTGCCCGGAACCGCTGATGACGGTGGCGCAGCCAAAATCCCAGTAATATGTGGCAGAAGCCGAAGCATTTCCGGTGTAAGTAGCATCAACAGGAACATTTATACAGGACGTTTCCTGCATTTCGAAGCAGGAGGTAAGTTCGAATTCATGATAACCTACATCCGGTGCTATACCACTATAAACCTGATCATTATAGGCAACTACTCCACCGTCTATTAAATCGCTTGTTGGCGATAACATCAATGGTCTGTTGACGGGCAGGCTACCCTCAGATTGTCTTGGTGCAGTAAATAGATTAACGAGTGTTACACTATCGGTAGTAACAAAGTCTGAACTATCTAAATTATAATTACTGTTAATTTGGTAATACCCGCCATCCATCCATTCAAATGTGCTATTAGTTATAAATACAGGCTTACCGCCAGCCACCAAAATATTAGGTGAACCACATGGATTTGTCCCCGTGGTGTAAAATGCAACACAATTGCGATATGCGTCACCCAGCGTATCAACAGCATCACAGGCATCATTGCGATATGCACTTGAGAAGTAATAGGATACACAATTATTTAACCGTATGTTTTCTGTTGTGTCAGCTTCCAACCCAAATAAGAATGCGGATGCTGAAGTTGAACCACTCGGCGAAAAAAGTGCAAGACAATTATTAAGCCTTATGCTTGAATCATTAACCAATATTGCAGAATCCTCCGGGGCAAGAAACTGAAGCCAATCAAGCCTCACTATTGCGTTGGTCAGTTTGAATCCATTACCTTCTGTTGCCGGGAATCCCGCATATTTACCGCTCGGCATAGCCCAGCAATTATTCAGCACTCTTTTACCACCATTGGGGTCAAATCCATCATCAGAATAATTCCATGCTCGACATCCATCCCATGAATAATAATTACCATAATAGCTAATCGTTTTCCACGCATCCCCACCATTTCCCGCATCCGACATCGGAATTCTGAATGTATCGATGCAGTTCCACACATCACAATTAATCCACCTTGTGGTATCCGGTTGAGGAAATATTGCGTTGTTTATGGTTATCGTGTCGGCCTGTGTGTTACCGTCGTAGTAGTAGGCGGCAAATTTTACATCTGCCAAACTCCATGCACCGCTGGTATGCCAATACCCCCTGCCCGTTCCTGCGCCGTGAACCCTTAATCTTTCGTATGTAATGTTAGCGACACTTGTGGCTGTTATAGCTCCATTGAGAACACTGTCACATTGGTAGACATTTCTAACCTCTAAGCACTTTAGATGTATATACTGCACCTGATACATTTCTATTGCAGAATTATAAACTCTACCAAATTGGCTCGTCATTGAATCACAATGAAATTTGCAGTCAAGTACAGGCCAATTATCTATGGCAATATCAGCAGGATACCCGGCGAAAGTAATTATACTGTCTGCTTTACCGGTTGTGCCATGTCCATAAGCTCCCAATATGACCCTATCATAGTTATAATACACACCACCACGAAAATATACCGTATCTCCAGGAGTAGCCATATCAAATCCCTTTTGCCATGTAGCCCAAGGCTGTGCCAAGGTTCCGGGATTATTATCATCACCGTCAACCGCAACATAATAAGTACCGGGGGATTGGGCACAAACATTCAGTGAAATAAGAAATAACAGATTGACCAGTATTCTGTTCATCAGATTGCCTTTTAGATTAGTTAGTTTTGTTTAGCTTTCGAAACTCATCTGATTTACGAATTAATTGCAACCAAAATCAAATTGTTTCCCTCTGCGTTCCAAGTGTGCCTTAATCACCTGAATCAACGTTGTAAATATAGACATCAAATCGGTCCCTTGGTTGGCCACTTATACGGATTTTTAAATACGTAGTTTCACTTATGATCCTATCTTATTGATTTAAAGTGACTTTTACCTTCATTTTCGCGCGTAACATGCACTATATATAATCAATCTAAATAAATAAAATCACTGCTGTCCGGTTAAATTTTACGTAATACATAATGTAAGGGGATTTACTCACTTCGTTCGTGAAAACGCTTCGCTAAGTTCTCAGTCGATCCGCCTTCGGCGGATCTCTTTCGAGATGACAGCCTAAATAGTAAAA
>JAFGDW010000282.1 GCA_016931935.1 Candidatus Zhuqueibacterota bacterium
ATCCTGTGAATCCGTGAAATCCTGTCTAAAATATGTTTTAACATTTTCTGCCAAAAAATGTCAGAAAATAATTTCTCAGTTACTAAGGTCTTGTTTTTTTATTTACTGAACACTGATAGCTGAAGCCTGTCTCGTTATCATATTGTGATATTATTGTTAACAGACGATGGGCTGATCGCTTCTTTTAGATATTAGTTTAGTTAATTACAAAGCATAAAAACCACAGTTAAGTATCACGGAGGAAAATATTGGAACTTACTAAACAAGAACTAGAGCAATACAACGGGCAAGACGGCAAACCCGCGTATGTCGCCGTTGACGGCAAAATATATGATGTCACTGAAAGTAAATTATGGAAAAACGGCAAGCATATGAATCGCCACTTTGCAGGTACCGATCTGTCAAACGCATTTGAAGCTGCGCCCCATGGCAAAGAAACTGTTCAAAAATATCCTCAAGTCGGGACATTAAAGCAAGATGCAGTCGTCGAAAAGCCACCGGTCCCAGATTGGTTAATCAATTTTTTTGATAAATATCCGTTTCTAAAACGGCATCCACACCCGATGGTCGTCCATTTTCCGATGGCATTTTTCATTACGTCATCACTGTTTCTCGGCTGGTACTATTTGATTAGTCCAATAGCTTCACTCTTGGACGCTATTTTCTACATGCACATATTGGGTACTATGTCGCTTCCGTTTGCGATTGCCACCGGTTGGGTTTCCTGGAAATATAATTATTTCGGTAAGCGAATCGGTTATATTACCCGAAAAATTATTATGACTTCAGTTGTGTTGGTATTTGATATAATCGTTCTGGTAAGCATGATTTATCAGCCGGATATTCTTGTCCATCCTCAAGGAATCCAAATTCTGTTGCCGATTTTTATTTTCTCGTATTTACCAATAGTTTCTGCTATTGGACATCATGGTGGTCAATTGGTGTACTAATAAAATTTGCTTTCCATGCCTTAAACTGCGGGCGCCTTTGTGTGCCCGCTACTTTAAGACTTCCAATTTTTCCAAAACCAAAGTTCAAATATTACTATGCTGCATTGCATTCAATTCAGAAATTCACACAAAATACAATCTCATTCCAAACTGTACTTGATTTAGTTAATTCTATTTTTTTGTTGACTTTTAAAAAAATTTTTGTTTTTTATTAGGTTGAACTTTAGACCATCCGTTAAATTTTTCAGCTATTTTATTTACTCTTTGAACATTTTAATATATCAATTGCTGTGAGGGCAGTGAGACACGACATCATCGATTCATATCGTTTACCCCAACCTGCGGTCATAGTAATCAAAAAACTTTTCTCCGGTAGTGATTCTAAATTTTATAATAAGTACGTTTTATAAATGAATCAAAAAAAGCCAGTACCTCACTTAATCACCATTTTTTTTGATTGGCCTCAACGGTTTCAATTTTTTTTCACGCAATCCATATTGTACAATATTGGTCCGATTTTCACTTCCTTAGGAGGATTTCTATATGGAATGGCCGATTTTCCAGATGCCATTTATCGGTAATCGAATGCTAATTGCAATTATAGGCACCATCCACGTGAGTATTTCCCATGGCATGGCTGTAGGTGGTAGTTTCTTTATTGTATTGTTGCACTACATTTCGATCCGAACGGATAACCAGCGCTTGAACGAATTAGTGTTTAAAGTGCTGGGTATCTTTTTCATCATTACCACCTCAGTCGGGGCTCTCACAGGCGTCGGAATTTGGCTTTCCACGGCTACGGTTTCGCCGGGAACGATTGGCTCATTATTACACATTTTCTTTTGGGCATGGTTTACTGAATGGATAGTATTCGTTTCCGAAGTAATTCTTATCATGTTCTATTACCTCGGTTGGGATAAATATGGGTCGAAAACGGGTTTCAAAATTGGGGTCGTATATGTTGCCGCCTCCTGGTTGACAATGATGCTTATTACTGGAATTCTTGGCGCAATGTTGACTCCGGGACAATGGTTGGCGACAAAATCATTTTGGAGTGGATTTTTTAATCCCACCTATGTGCCGCAATTGATGACGCGTACCTTTATCGCTGTATTGCTTTCCATTGCATTCGGTTTATTTATTACTCGTTTGCATAAGGATTATAGGGATCAATGGCCGGAAGTCTGGAAATTCGCCGGCAAAAGTTTGCTGATTGCCTCGCCACTGTTCCTGTTGTTTGTCCTTAGTTACTACAATAGCTTACCGTTGCAAATTTCCCATCTTACTTCCACTGCATTGATGACAATGAAATATGCAACATGGGCTTACCTGAGCAAAATTTTCTATATCTCTATTGTTATTTTAATGATGATCTTTGGATTAATTCTTCTCACAAAGAAAAAAGACTACGTGCTGCTTTCATTTATTCCGGCATTCTTAATGGTGTTTGCCATGGGCAATATGGAACGTGTTCGTGAATTTATCAGAAAGCCGTATACCATCCATCAGTACCTGTATTCCAATGCATTGCGTGAAGACGAAGCGCCCTTTTTGAATAAAACCGGTGTTTCGGCGCATCTTGGTTGGGCGGAACGATCCGCCAAAGAAACTGATCCACAACTACGACTGGGAGAAAAAATATTTAAGCTGGAATGCTCAACTTGCCATACCTATAGCGGCATTAATGGAATCACCAAGAAAACCAATATTCTCCAAAATCCTGAATTAAATGAAAACTTTTTAAAAACATATAAACGGTCACACCCGTTTATGCCTCCATTTATTGGAACGGATGCCGAACGCACAGCATTAGCATTATACCTTGATAAAATCGTTAAAGAGGCCAACGGGAAAACGAACGTTCAACCATCGGAGGGTAATAAGTAGTCATGGATATTATTCCCATCAGTTTGCCGCTCGATCTTCCGGCTCCAATGTGGTTTTTGAAATTTGCACTGATCACGTTTTTTTTGGTTCATATTTTATTCATCGCATTTATGATTGGTGGCACGTTTATGACCGTCTTCTTTCGCATGCTCCGTAAAGAAGATCCGTTCTGGAGCCGTATGGCCCGCGAAATGGGGAATACAGTTACCGTCAACAAAAGTATTGCTGTTGTTATCGGTATCGCTCCGCTTCTGGCCATCAGCCTGGTGTATACCAACTTTTTTTATGCAGCCAATAATATTACCGCCCCGCTCTGGTTGTCGATTATCTGGCTTGTTGCGTTAGCATTTATTTCACTTTACATCTATAAATACACATGGGATTCCACCAAATACAGCGATCGGTTTAAATATTTTTGGGGTGTACTGGCGTTTGCCATTTTTATGTTCGTTCCGCTTATTTTTCTCTCAAATATAAATCTGATGTTGTATCCGGACCAATGGAAAAACATTTACGGCTTTTGGCAAGCCATTTGGGCGCCGAATGTACTGCCACGATATCTTCATTTTCTTAATGCAAGTGTTGCCCTGACCGGATTTTTCACACTTGTCTATTTTAATTTCAAATTAAAAGATCATCACGAGGATGCCGCATTCTATACCCGTGCAAAAAATCTCGGCGCTAAATGGGCGATGTATGCCACATTGCTCCAGCTTCTGTTCGGTTTTCTGAATTATGTTACATTGCCAGTTACGGCCGATTCTCCAATGGTGCTCTATTTAATTATTGTAGCAATCATCGTTGCCGGGATTGCGGTTTACCTGCTATCATTAAATTTATATGCGGGGAAAAACATTCATCCGATAATAATCTTTTTTGTAATTCTGGTGGTGGCGTCAATTATGGGCACTTTGCGCCATGTCGTCAGGGAAAATGCTTTACGTGAACCAAAGAAAATAATGGCGATGAAGACGGATCTTTACCGTGCGCAATTGGCAACCTTTATGAAAACATATTCTCCGACCGGCGAAGTTGTTGTTACCGGCGAATCGGTTTTTCAGGGAGTTTGTATGGCGTGTCATGCAATCGATCATAAAGTTGTCGGTCCGCCGATGCAGTACGCGATCGATAAGTACAAAAATGACCGGGACGCCATGATTCAGTTTGTTAATAGCCCCCGTAAAATAAATCCGGATTTTCCGATTATGCCCAAACCTCCCATCTCTGAAAAGGAGATCGAATTGGTTGTCGACTATTTACTTAATCTGGAGGTGGGAAGCAATGAATAATAATCGTCTGCCGATGTTACTGGGACTTGGCGTTCTTGCCTGGGTTGGGATTGTAATACTGCTGGCTTTTAGTGGCCGATTAATCATCCACCGATTCGGCCCAATGCCGGAACAGCCAGTTCAATTTAATCATTCCTTACATGTTAATAAATTAAATCTTGAATGTTTGTACTGCCACCAATACGCTGAACAGTCGATTCATGCGACTCTTCCCCCGACACAAGTCTGCCGCGATTGCCATGAAGGTGCTGATATTCAAAGGCCGGAAGCGCAAAAACTGGCCGAACTTCTGGAAACGGTTGATGAAATTCCGTGGCAACGTGTGTATAAAGTTAAAGATCATGTCTACTTTACGCATCGGGTTCATACTACTGTCGCCAAATTACGGTGTCAGGAATGTCACGGTCCAATTGAAGACATGACGGTTGCCATTCGCTCCGCCGGTGGATCATCAGACAGATCATTTTTGGAAATGGGCTGGTGTATCACCTGTCATAAACGGCGCGATGGACCGCGCGAATGTATAAATTGTCATAAGTAAGCGAGTGGATCATTCACTGCTGAAATGACTGAATAATAGCAGATAAATATGGAACTTCCAAATCATCATTGATGGAAATATAAGCCTGTGAACGATTCGATTATATCGTCCTAATCAAGGAGAGTAACACGAATGAAATTCAGCCGACGTTCCTTTTTAAAATCTCTGGGTGCATTAAGTTTTGCAATGGCGCCGCCCGTAACACGTGGGCCGTTACAGCAGTTGTACCCCAAATTAATTCCCGCTGAAGAAATAATTCCGGGCATGCCATATTGGTACGCCTCCACCTGCCGCGAATGTCCGGCAGGCTGCGGCGTTATGCATAAAGTCAGGGATGGAAATGTTATAAAAATTGAGGGAAATCCCAATCATCCGATCAGTCGTGGCGGCTTGTGTCCACGCGGTCAAGCAGCATTGCAGGAGCTGTATAATATCGATCGCATCCGCCAGCCAATATTTATTGCGGAAAACGGCAAACAAACGGAATTGACATGGGAAGCCGCGCTGCGTGAAATTCGTTCCCGCTTGATTACCGGACGAACATCAATTATGACCGGTCATGTTAATGGTGCTCAGAAAAAATTTATGGAGACATGGTTACGGACATTACCTGGCCAGAATTCTTTGGTAGAGTACGAACCCTTGAACCGTCGAGCGGATGTTCAGGTTAATAAAATTGTTTTTAACAAGGAGGTGTCATCGACATACCATTTGGATAAGGCACGATACATATTGTCTATCGGCGCAGATTTTATGGAAACTTGGCAATCGCCGGTTCAACACAGCCACAACTTTGCCATCGCTCGTCAACTTAAAGACGGCCAGGCATGTAAATTTGTCTACCTTGGAATCAGCGGCAGTTTAACATCGACCAACGCGGATGAAAGCCATATCATCGCGCCACGTTCAGAACCCGCTATTTTATTGGCGCTGGCAAAATATATTTTGGAAAAGCGTTCAGATAATGATATCCGCATGCGCGATACATGGGCGGAGTCTTTGGCGCCTTATTCACTTGAAACTGCATCGCAGCTATCGGGTGTAGCGCTTGATATACTGAAAAAAATTGCTAGCGATCTCTCCCAGAGTGACGCCAGTCTCGTTCTCTGTGGCGATGCCGTTGCCAGCCACGAACGCGGCACAGAGTCGGTAGTGGCAGCAACCATTCTCAATTATATTGCCGGCAATTTCGGGAAGACGATTGAGTTATTCAACTCTCCTGATAACGACACGACCTGGGCGGTAAGTGATTTTGACCGATTTGTTGAATCGATGGAAGCCAGACAGATTTCCACGTTGATGATCCACCAGACCAATCCCATCTACAATTACCCGGGCACACAAAAACTCGAATCAGCATTGCGGAAAGTACCGCTCAAAATAGCATTTGCCACGACGATGAACGAAACCGTCGCAAAAGCCGATTTCATCCTGCCAATTCACCACAGTATTGAAACCTGGGGCCTGGACGAACCTGAGCCCGGCGTTTTCTCTCTGGTACAACCGGCAATAGATCCGATTTATGAATCCCGCGCGATCGAAGAAATCCTGCTATCGATACGACTTTCCACCGATTTGCCGGAAACTTTTGAAAAATTCATCAACGATGAATGGGCAGCGGTATTCCGCAAAGTCGAACCGTCAGAGACCTTCGGACCAAACTGGCAGACAATGCTTGAGCAAGGTGGCATGTGGAGCGACGAACGCACGATGGATTCGGTGCCATCTATTTCCCGCAATTTATTTGATTTTCTAAGCTCCTTGAAGCATCCGGTCATTCCCGCAGCACCGATGTTTCAGGTTAAAGCAAGTCACCGCTTTTACGATGGCCGCGGCGCCAATAAATCCTGGTTATGGGAATTACCGCATGGAACGGACAACAGCGTATGGGATACGCCGGTACGAATTCACCCGGAAATCGCTGCAGCACATCATTTAAAGGATGGTGACGTTGTTTCGTTATCCGCAAATCAGCGGACAATCGAAGCTCCTGTGTTGATTACGAATAATATTCATCCGAACGTGATAGCCATGGAGATCGGCGCTGGTCATACGAATTATGGCGAAATGGCGGTGAAAGAAACCGGGAATCCGATTTCACTGCTGTCACGTACCAACGATTTTTCATCGGGCGATCTGGTTTTTATGACTGACGAAATCTCCATCAAACGCACTGAAAAAAGCCGAAAAATAGCACGGGTGCAGGGTAGTTACGATCAACATCGTCGGGAAATTATCCAGGAAATTCCACTGGCTGAAGCAGTTAAACTGGAAGCAAACCATGCGCACCGGCCAATTCATGAACATACGGAAATTTACCCCGAACACAAGCATCCGATATACGATTGGGCAATGGTTGTCGATTTATCAGCGTGTAATGGCTGCGGATCATGCGTGGTCAGTTGCTATGCGGAAAATAATGTTCCGATTGTCGGCAAACAGCAGGTCGAACGTGGTCGCGAAATGGCCTGGATTCGTATCGAGCGGTTTGAGATGGGTGACGGTCGCTCGCGATTCCTGCCAATGATGTGCCAGCACTGCGAACACGCGCCGTGTGAAACTGTTTGCCCGGTATACGCAACCATGCACAGTAGCGAAGGGCTAAATGTTCAGGTGTACAACCGCTGTGTGGGAACACGGTACTGTTCCAACAATTGTCCGTACAAAGCCCGACGGTTCAATTACTGGTCTCCCAAATGGCCGGAGCCGACGGATCGACAGCTCAATCCGGATATTTACCATCGTCCCAAAGGCGTAATGGAAAAATGTACATTCTGCTCACACCGGATTCGCAAAGCCAAAGAGGATGCCAAAATCGAAGGCCGGCTCGTACGCGATGGTGAAGTAATGCCGGCGTGTGCTCAATCGTGTCCTACTGGCGCACTTACGTTTGGTAATTTAAACGATCCTGAAAGTAAAGTATCGAAATTAGTCAATGATTACCGCGCCTATGTTGTGTTTGAAGAATTGAATACCAAACCCTCGGTGATTTACTTAAAGGGAATTAAACATGGATAAGGAAAACTATTTTGCACCGGCACTGACCGCTGCTGATATCAATTCACGCGTTGCCTATTCCACGCAAAAGCCGGGCGTTAAATTCTATCTGGCGATTGCCTTGTTTTTGGCGATGATTGGCTTCGGCGCGTATTGCTTGTATACACAAATCACCACGGGGATGGGTGTCGCCGGTATGAACAATCCGGTTGCCTGGGGCATTTATCTGACGAATTTTGTGTTTTGGGTTGGTATTGCGCATTCGGGCACACTGATTTCAGCAATTCTGTTTCTGTTCCGTTCGCGTTGGCGTACCAGCGTCAACCGCATCGCCGAGGCCATGACTGTATTCGCTGTGATGATGGCCGGACTGTTTCCGTTAATTCATCTCGGACGCATCTGGTTCTGCTATTGGTTGTTCCCCTACCCCAACGCCCGGACGTTATGGGTTAATTTCCGATCGCCGCTAAATTGGGATGTTTTCGCTGTCTCGACCTATATGACCGTGAGTACACTGTTCTTTATTGTTGGTATGATTCCCGATATGGCTGTGCTGCGCGATCGATTCACCGGTGTGAAAAACAAAATATACGGCATATTTGCTATGGGCTGGCGTGGGACGCACAAGCAATGGCATCACTACGAAACCGCTTATATGCTGTTTGCCGCTCTGGCCACGCCACTGGTCATATCGGTACACTCAATTGTGTCGTGGGACTTTGCCATGTCGATTTTGCCAGGATGGCACAGCACGATTTTCGCTCCCTACTTTGTTTCCGGCGCTATTTTCTCCGGTTGCGCGATGGTCATCACCATTCTTTACCCGCTGCGCAAAATATTCAAGCTTGAAGATTTAATTACTAAAAAACATTTCACGCGCCTGGCGCAGATGATGTTGTTGACATCACTCATAGTTTCATATTCCTATTTAACAGAATTTTTCATCGCCTGGTACAGCAATAACAATTTCGAGCAGGAATCGTTTTTGTACCGGGCGTTTGGTTATTACGGGCCGTATTTCTGGATTATGCTAACCTGCAACATGTTTATCCCACTGACTATTTTTTTCAAGAAAATCCGTACCAATGTAAAAATCCTGTTCATCATTTCAATTTTTGTAAACATTGGCATGTGGATGGAGCGATTTGTCATCATCATTACATCGCTTGCCCGTGATTTTGATCCATATGCATGGGGACAATATTCACCGACGCATATTGAATGGGGGATTTTTATTGGCAGTTTTGGTGGATTTTTATTGCTGTTCTTTTCATTTGTCAAATTTGCTCCGGTGGTTGCCATCAGCGAAGTCAAAGGGCAAATTCACCACGATATGCATGGAGGGGATCATGATTAGTGTAAAAAATAGACTTAAGGCTGTGTACAACGACTATACCAAATTCATCAAAGCCATCGACAAACTATCCGGTTTTGTGGATCTGGATATCGAAGTCTTCTCCCCAATGCCCCTGCATGAGGTATTTGAACTGCTTCCACAAAAACCGAGTGGCGTTCGCTGGTTTACTTTCAGCGGAGCCATTTTGGGAATAATTATTGGTTTTGCTTTCCCGATTTATACAGTACTCGATTGGCCGCTAATCACCGGCGGCAAACCATTGGTGACAGTTCAGGCATTCATAATTATTGCTTTTGAATTAATGATCTTGTTCGGTGCAGGCTTCACACTGCTTGGGCTGTTATTTCATGCGAAATTACCACGTCAAAGTTTGGCGAACTACGATCCGAAATTCTCCGAGAATTCGTTTGGCATGATCATTAAAGCGGATGATGATGAACTGGAAAAGCTCCGCCCCATTTTCAGCGAGGCGGATGATGTTGTGGTAGATACGGTTGAGGTGGATGTATAATAAATTTTAATGTAAAATTTACGGATTGCACATCCCATTTTATCAATGTATGCAATATAAATTCCCCCTTCGAAGGGGGGATGATTCCGCTCGCGGAATCTGGGGGGATGTTCAACCATGCAACTTTAGACACTCCCGATTGTTAAACATCCCCCTGATTCAATCCTGCTGCCGCAAGCGGTGCAGGACTGAATCGTCCCCCTTCAAAGGGGGAATTTTGTGCTACTTGATCTATCGGGAAAGGAAGTAATTAAATGATTCAAACTTGAGGAATGCAATGAAAGAAAACAACGCGCTTGTTAAAAATATCCGAATTATTACCGGTGCCCTGATTGTGGCTGGCATTGTGTTTGTTGTGTTGGGCGCACGCAGTAACGAACCATCACGAATGTGGCAAATCTATCTGGTTAATTTCCTTCTTTGGACAGGCGTTGCCCAGGCCGGCGCGATTTTTTCGGCTGTTCTGGAAATTACCAATGCCCGCTGGGGATCACGCATGCGTAGTGTAGCTGAATCGCTGGTGTCGTTTCTGCCTGTATCAATTGTGCTACTATTAATTATGATTATCGGATCTCCTCACATTTTCCCATGGATATCCAAAGTCGAAATTCCCGCTGCCAAACAAATTTATTTAAACCTGCCGTTTTTATACGGACGCAACCTGTTGGGTATGGGATTGTTAACCTTTCTCAGCATCGTTTTCATTAACAAGCGCCGCAGCGCGGATACCGGCCTGATTGAACGGCCACGAAAATTTGCTGTTGTCCTGCTAATTCTCTATGCTGTGATTTATACATTTGTCGCTTTCGATTTTATCATGTCGCTGTCTCCGCACTGGTACAGCACAATTATGGGAATGCATTTCTTCACAGCCTGTTTTTATACGGGATTGTCCGTTATTTTAATGTCCGCCGTGTTTGGTCGCTGGCATCTGTTCCCGGCAGATTTTATGCGTGATAAAGATTTCCACGATCTGGGCAAGTTGTTGTTCGGCTTTGCCATCTTCTGGATGTCACTGGTATGGTCACAATTTCTGGTGATTTGGTATGGCAATATGCCGGAAGAAACGGAATTTCTCCACCTGCGGTTCTATGAACATCCCTGGCAAACCATGACCTGGAGTTTCATAATTCTGGGCTTTTTTGTGCCACTCATTATTTTATTAAATAAAAAAGGCAAAACCAATCAAATCGTCTCCAGCATTGTTGCAACATTGATTCTGCTTGGATCGTTCGTTCATCTGTACGTACTGGTTGTGCCATCCATCACGCCGCACCATCTTTATATCGGAATTCAGGAATTTGCTGTCTCGCTTGGCTTCATTGGCTTGTTTATTCTCAGTCACGATGTGGGGTTGAAATACTGGCCAATACCAGACTAATTATCACTTATTTATCAACTTAGGGACGTAAAAAATTGCTTGACTTTTTAAATATTATTTTGTACTATCAACTATTGTTATTAAAAAATATTCATTTTTATTGGGTAAACAATAAATATGAGCAAGTTAACATTTTCCAAACCTCTCTCTGGCGGACTTGTAATGTTAATTGCAGGTTTTGTCCTTTCTTGTTCCAACCAATCAAAAACCGACCTAAAAATCACTCCCAAAATTGCTGAAATCACCATCCCGGTTACCGGTATGATGTGCGGTAGCTGCGAGCTTCACATAGAGACTGAGGTGAAAAAGCAGGACGGCATTGTTGAAATTGATGCGGACCATGAGCAAGCCGTCGTCAAAGTGAAATATGACAGTACCAAATTATCACTCGATGATTTAATCGTTGCCATAAACAATACCGGTTATCAAGCACATAAACCGTGAGGGGACATCATGAAACATCTTTTGCGATGTGCCGGTTTCTGTATCTGGTTCCTGCTCATTGGTATGCCTGTACATGCCGATGATGCGGATATTGAAATCGGAATCGTTGAAAAATTGGGCCATACTATTCCACTCGATCTTTCTTTTCAAAACTCCAACGGCGATACTGTACAACTTCGCGATATCATCACCAAGCCAACTATTTTGAATTTTGTTTATTATCGATGCCCGGGCATTTGTCCGAGACTGCTAAGTAGTCTTGGGGATATGCTGGATCGGCTCACGCTCGTACCCGGCACTGATTATCAGGTGGTTACAATCAGTTTTGATCCGACCGATACGCCCGAATCATCAAGGAATACGAAAGCGAATTATTACAATCCGTTGCGTGACAAAATGCCCGAAGCTTCCTGGCTATTTCTCACCAGCGATCAGCCTACAATTTCAAAAATAACCGAAGCAGCCGGATTTCGCTATAAAGCAGACAAACAGGATTTTATCCATGCTTCAGCTCTAATCATTGTATCACCGCAGGGAAAAATAACGCGTTACATCATGGGGCTGGATTATTCGCCATTCGATGTGAAACTGGCATTGCTGGAAGCATCGGAAGGCCGGGTCGGTGCGACGATCAATAAAGTATTGCTCTACTGTTTCAGCTACGATCCCGAAGGCAGAACCTACGCCATGAACGTCACCAAAATCGCCGGGACTGTCATTTTATTCATCGCATTTTTGTTTGGATTAACGCTTGTTATTTCAGGCAAAGCACGTCAGAAAAATTGAGGCATCTACTATGTCAAAACAAGCTGTACATGATGTTAGTTTTCTTCAGGAACGGGGTCGCTATACGGGGATACTCTCCTGGATATTATCCGTCGATCACAAACGCATTGGACTTTTGTATCTGTTTTCATTGATGACTGTCTTTTTGCTGGGTGCATCATTCGCCTTTCTGTTCAGGCTTGAATTGATCGCTCCGGGCAAAACCATCATGGAGCCGGACACTTATAATCAATTGTTCACAATGCATGGCGTGATCATGATCTTTTTATTTATCATTCCCAGCATTCCTGCTGCGTTCGGAAATTTTTTCCTGCCAATTCAACTTGGCGCTAAAGATGTCGCCTTTCCGAGACTTAATTTATTATCGTGGTGGCTGTACATCAGTGGTGTGGGGTTAGCGCTGTATTCACTTATTTCCGGTGCAGCGCCGGCAGATACAGGGTGGACGTTTTACGCACCTTACAGCATTCGCACGGGTACGAATGTGTCACTCACGGTATTCGCCGCGTTCGTATTAGGATTTTCATCGATCCTCACCGGGATAAATTTTATTACCACCATCCACCGCATGCGCGCTCCGGGCATGGGCTGGTTCAAAATGCCGTTATTCGAATGGTCGCTCTATGCGACGGCCTGGATTCAGGTACTGGCAACGCCGATTGTTGGTATTACACTATTATTGGTAATTTTCGAACGCGTCGCTGGAGTTGGCGTTTTCGATCCGACCAAAGGTGGTGATCCAATTCTCTACCAACATCTGTTCTGGATTTATTCGCACCCGGCAGTATATATAATGATTTTGCCCGGTATGGGTGTGATTTCGGAAATCATCCCCGTATTTGCCCGACGCACAATTTTCGGTTATAAATTTATCGCATTCTCCAGTATCGCAATCGCGTTATTCGGTTCGCTGGTATGGGGACATCATATGTTTGTCAGCGGTCAAAGCTACAATGCTGATTTAATTTTCTCACTGCTCACATTCCTGGTCGCAATTCCGTCTGCTATTAAAGTGTTTAACTGGACCGCCACGTTATACAAAGGTTCCATTTATCTGGAAACGCCTATGCTATATTCGCTGGCATTCATCTTTTTGTTTTCCATCGGTGGGCTGACAGGATTGATGCAAGGTGCGTTAGCACTGAATGTGCAGATTCACGATACATCATTTGTGGTTGCCCATTTTCATTATGTGATGTTCGGTGGCGCCGGGTTTGCTTTTTTTGGTGCACTGCACTACTGGTTCCCGAAAATGTTCGGCCGGATGTACAATAAAAAAGTCGCCAAAACAGCATGGGGTTTTCTTTTCGTCGGTTTCAATACACTGTATTTTCCGCTATTCGTCATCGGCTGGATGGGCATGCCGCGTCGCTATTATGACTATCTGCCACAATTTCATCTGGGTCATCTAATTTCAACCATCGGTTCGTGGATTGTTATTTCCGGCGTTTTAATGATGTTTTCCAATATTATTTATTCCATCTTCAAAGGCGTAAAAGTCGGACCCAATCCCTGGGGTGCAGCTACGTTGGAATGGCAGACATCGTCGCCACCACCGACCGAAAATTTTCATACAATACCCACAGTAGAAGGCGATCCGTATGACTTTAAGGGGATAACAGTTCAATGAGTACGACCAATGAAATAGCAATCGAAAAACATAGCGACCAAACCGGCGCTAAAATCGGAATGTGGCTGTTCCTGTTCACCGAACTGCTATTATTCGGCGGCATGTTCCTGCTATATGCCGTGTACCGCTTTAAACATGCCCATGAATTTCATGTGGGCGCGCTTGAGCTCGATAAAATGCTTGGCACGCTAAACACCATGTTTCTGCTTACAAGCAGTCTCACAATGGCGCTTTCGATCTCCGCGTTGCAGCGAATGAATCGGAAACTATCATCAGTGTTTTTGGTGATTACGATTCTGCTGGGCATTACGTTTCTGGTGGTGAAATACTTCGAATGGAGCGCCAAAATAGCCCATGGTATTTATCCGGGATCAGCGGATTTGTCGCGATTTTATAAAGATGGTGAAATTTTATTCTTCGGCTTGTACTACGCCATGACGGGATTGCACGGCTTGCATATTATTGTCGGCGTCGTGATTCTTTCAGTCATGTTATTCTTCATCAATAAACAACCGAAAACAGAATTTTCCATTGAGCCGGATCAGGTGGATGGTATTCGTGGCAGCCAGATCGCATTTCAGGATGCATCTGGTAAAGCACTATTAAAAGGTATTAAGGTTGATGATTCTGTCCGCCGTATTTCCGTGCTTTACAGCCATGAACCGGGATCAGATATTGAACACAAATCGAATCTGATCAAACTGGAGAATTCCGGCCTCTACTGGCATTTAGTGGATATTATCTGGATTTTCCTGTTTCCATTGTTTTATTTGATTAGTTGATTACTAATTTTTGAACCATGAGTAGCTCTGTAAATTTGTGTATTTAGCATATTAAAAACCTATCTGAAATCCTTAGTTCATGCTAAACCGTCGGTTGAGCTTATCGAAGTCGACGATTGCACAAAATCAAATGTTGCCTTCGACACCGTTCGTGCCGCGAATAGCGTCGGCACGCCGCTGCGAGACGGCAAGCTCATGCAACGCTCAGATAAATTAAATGGATTTTCTAACAGACTCCTAACCTGGATAAACCAGAATTAAAAAAATTAGACAGGATAACAGGATGAACAGGATTTCTTAGAGGAAGAGATTATACAA
>JAFGDW010000283.1 GCA_016931935.1 Candidatus Zhuqueibacterota bacterium
ATATCTTCACTCCTTCACTATTATATGACGGAGCCAAGATACGGAATTATTGAATAAATTGAAAGATGCACTTCACCGAGGGGATACATATAAATACCACATTGTCTCAAGGTGTAGGAGTTCGTAATTCAAGAGAACCGATATTGGTATCTGATCCAATACTACATTTGACATCATTCACAATTCATGCCTACATTATCTTCAACAGCTATTGTTTTTGTCCCTTCAGGTAAAAAGGAAGCAGGAATTTTTCAGCCTCAGTATTAACTGGTGCCATTGTTAATGTATCCGAATCTTGAATAGCTCGTGCGACAGGCATTACAGTCGAATTGGGCGCAGTGCCTGAAATGGAACCCTTACTATAACACGATTTAAATTATATCCGCTTGGATTTATTTTTAGCGTTAATATCACAATCGATTTATTAACATCAAAGTCAATGATAGTACCAATGGTCGTATGGATGTTATGTCTCGTATAATAATCATCAAGATTCATAAAAAAAGGATTAGATTTATCGTTTTTATCCTTATAATACATGCTCAGATGAGTTACTTGCTAAAACTCGATGTAATACTTTTATTAATTCTTTGGTGCTATATGGTTTGGGAATAAAATCCCTAAAGCCATAGTGCTGATATTCGGATACCACTGGATCATTCGAATATCCACTTGATACAATCGCATTTGCATGTGGATCTATCTCTAACAGTTTGCGAACAGTCTCTTTTCCGCCCATACCGCCAGGTATTGTCAAATCCATAATCACAATATCAAATCTATTTCTTGACTTGAGAGCTTTGCTATATATATCAAGTGCCTGTTTACCGTCCTGTGCATATTCGACACTAAAGCCCAATTGAGTTAATATTTTTCCAATTGTTCTTCTTACAATTGAATCATCATCCATGACAAGTATTTTTCCATGACCAACAAATAATTGATCATCAAAGTTATTCGTCATTTTACCTAGGTTATTTGCTAGTGCCGGCAAATAGAAAGAAAATGTGGAACCTAGTCCGACCTTTGAAGTTGCAGCCAAATAACCACCATGTTTTTTAATTATGGAAAAAGCTGTCGCAAGTCCTAAACCACTACCCTTTTCCTTTGTTGTAAAATATGGATCAAAAATTTTTGTTAGATTCTCTGAACTTATACCAGTACCATGGTCACAAATGCTTATCTTTACATACTTCCCATCACTAAGGGGCAAACAATTCGTTTTTGTAATATTTAGATTTTCACCTGTTATATTGATGATTCCCCCATGAGGCATTGCCTGAATCGCATTTATAATTAGGTTATTGAGTACTTGACTTATTTGACCTTCATCCATTTCCACAGCGTTGAGATCATCCGCAATAGTGAATTCGCATTTAATATTCGTTCCCCTAAGTGCAAAAGTAGTATTATCTTTTACTAAGTCTTTGATTGCCATCATTTTCTTTACCGGTGAACCACCTTTAGCAAACGTAAGTAATTGTTGAGTCAAATTTCTAGTTTTTGCAGCAGCCTTTTCTGCTTCATCGAGCAATTCATCAACCTCATCCCATGAATCTTTACACATTCGAGCGAGAGAAATATTTCCGAATATTCCTGTCAGCATATTATTAAAATCATGTGCAATTCCACCGGCAAGAACACCAAGCGATTCAAGTTTTGCTGTTTTAATGATTTCCTGTTCCAACTTTTTTCGTTCAGTGATATCCCGTACTATTGCCTGAATGTATTGCTTTTCGCCAATTTCAACCAACTTAAGAGTTACTTCTGAATCAAAGATTTTTCCATCCGCTCGTTGTGAAAGCCATTCAAAATTTAATTGTTCCCCATTCATGACTCTGGTTGTAAAATCTTGAATAGAACTTACAGAATTTTGTCCATTTCGCTGGATTTGATCCGACAACTGTAATGGCGATTTTCCGATAATTTGTTCTCGTGTATATCCAAACATACGTGCTGCATTGGTATTGCAATCTGTTACATTAAGAATTTGATCTACTTGTTGATAAGCAAAAATGGCATCACCAGCAGCCTCAAACAAAGCATGATATTTCTTTTCTGATTCTATAATGCGTTGTTCCGCCTGTTTCCGAGCCGTTATGTCGCGGGCATAGACAAGATACCCATAAGGGCTTCGTTGATTAAGTCTGAGCGGATGAATGAATACATCAACATTCATTGCACCCGATCTTGATGTTTCATATAAGTGATATTGTTTTACTATCTCAAAATCAAAAATCGATTCATATTTAACCGAATCACCGTTTAATATTTTATCTTTCACAACATCGGATATATTCGGATCGGTAAAGAGATTGAAACCAGTCAACTCATCAATCTGGGTTACTCCAAACATGGTTAAGCATGCCACATTAACATTAATTAAGTTTCCACCTGAGTCATACAATTCTACTGCCACTGGAGATTGTTCAAAGATTAGCCTAAATTTTTCTTTACTCAGAACAAGTGCTTCCTCAGCACGTTTTCGTTCTAAAGCAACTGCTGCCTGATTAATAAAGGTTTCGAGTGTGCGTATAGTAAAAGCCAGGGACTTTTGTTTTGTTAATATCACGACATTTCCAAACAGTTGATTATTCCGGCTCATTCCCATCGCATATATATTTTTTATTCCCAGCAGTTTTTCTATTGACTTGCAGATTTTATTCGGAATTTCATGAAACGAAAGTTCGTACAAACCACCATTAACGATTACTATTTTACCGGTTAACAATTCGCGATAAGCTTCTTCATTGTTTAACGTTGATGAGAATCCATCTAACTGTCTACCTAGCAATGTAATGATCTTATCAGTCTGTCTGCCTAATCCGTCTATATGCTTAAGATAGAAAGTTTTATTGACAGGATTGAAAGAATTTAAAATTATAATAGCATCGCCACAAATTTTTTTTAATTGTTTCCCAATGAATGAATACACATCATCTTCAGGGTGAAGAGCTACAAATCCAATGGCGGTTTCCGATAGAATTTCTAAATCAGCAATGTTGTTGGTATTGATTTCCTCTGCTGATCGGCGATGTTGAATTTCAGTTTGAAGTTTGTTATTGAGCTTTGTAAGTTCGGTTGTGCGTTCTTGAATCCGTATATCAAGTTCAGAATGTGCTTTTTGCAGAGAATCTTCTAACAATTTACGCTCTGCAATGTCCCTTGAAATGCTGATGATGACATTCTGATCATCCCATACTCCCAATGTGAATTTCGTCTCTACAGGTATCGTTGTTCCGATTTTTGTTAACAGTGGGATTGTACTTGTATCAATTTTATTGTTAATGACTCCATCAATGATTGAGCAAAACTGGTCCCGCGTATCGACCTGATGAATATTATCGGCTTTCATTCGGGTCAATTCATCACGGCTATACCCCAGGCATCTTTCAACTACGGGATTACAGTAAATAATATTACCCTTATAATCTAGGATGAAAAGAAAATCTTTTATTGCATGAAATAAGTTCTGTAAATTTTTTTGACTTTCTATTAGTTTGGTTTGCCCTTTTGCTCTTCGAATCAAACCGCCAATCCGTAACGCAATAACCTCAAGGAAATGACGTGTACTTTCAGGAATTTCATTAAATGAATGCGACGCCAAATTTAAAACAGCTAAAATTTCTCCCTGATATTTAACCGGAATAATGGCGAATGCTCGCAATCCTTCTTGCCGCCGTTTATCTTCCCCGAATGAGAAGTTTTGCGGATTCCGGGAGTAGTATGGATTGCCCGCAATAACGAGCTTATATTGCGGGGAGTCATTTTTATAATTAGATACATTCTTTACGAACTGCGGTGTTAATCCCATGTGGGCTGCTAAAGCGAGCGTCCCTGCTTTTTTATCTACCAGGTAAATACCTCCACAATCAATTTCCGGGATTCTGCATATTGCTTCCAAGACATATTGGAATGCTTCTGTTAAGGTTATTGACCGACTCAATTCAAGTGCGAGTTCATATTCAATCTCTAAAAATTCTTCCGCTCGTTTTTTTTCACTCATGTCATGCGAGATTCGAAATGAATAAAGTAGTTCATTTTCACCGTCCTTAATCGGATCGACATGCTCCCAATGTGTTAATAAATTTCCATTTGCATCAAAACTATCTAATTCTCCTTCCCAGCTTTCACCATGGCTTAACTTAGGAACAATTTGCTTATTAAAAATTTCAACTGATTCACTTGATCTATAATCTTTGTAATTTAATAATGTATCTTGTAATGTTCGGGAATATAATTTTTCATATGCAGGATTTATATACACTAATCTACCATCTGAGTTTACCAGAGAAATCGCTTCCTGTGACGATTCAACAATAGTCTTGAATAGACATAATTTATTTATTTTTTTGCTATATTCCAGGTTATTAGTTTTTTGTTCAGCGCATTGTTTTCGGAGATGTTGCAGTTCATCAATCAGTTGTTTTTTAGTTTTGTTTCCATCTTCCATATTATCCACCTCAATCCTAATGTGATAACGCTAAAGCAACAAATGATGGTTGGTGAAATAATAAATAAATAAAAATATATGTTAAAAATATGTATATTTCAAGCTTTGTGACTAAATATTAATTTATCCAATAGGTTTGATGTTTTGCGGTTTACTAACCATCCAATAATAGATGCTTGGCAGTAATTGATTTGTGTAATTAAGTGGATATGAGGATATGCAGATTAATGAACAGCCAACAATTAGTAGAATCAAGATAATCATGAACGCAATTGTATACTTAATCGAAAAGAAAACCTTTACTGAATAGCATCGTACAAGTATCCATCGTGCAACATAAATAGCATATAGAAAACAAAACAACAAAGGTATTATATGAGTGAGACAAAACAAAAACTTAGTCCATACACGATTGGCATTTTGCTAATATCGGCTGGAATTATTTTACTACTATTAAACTATTTTGAATTTGATTTTCTACAATTTGCCTGGCCGTTTTATATTATCTTTCCCGGGATAGCGATGATAGTCATTGCATTTGCTGTGAATGAATCTGCAGGACTAGGTTTAATGATTCCAGGGTGCATTGTTACATCAGTTGGATTATTACTTGGTTATCAAAATATCACCAACCACTGGGAAAGTTGGGCTTATGCCTGGGCACTTATTGCTCCGGGTTCGGTTGGCATTGCAATGTTTGTATTCGGGACGATGCGTAGTCAGCCAAAATTGGTCAAAGATGGAAAAAAAGTAATGACTATCGGTGCAATTCTTTTCATTTGTGGATTTGTATTTTTTGAGCTGATTATCGGTATTAGCGGCTTTGGATTCAGATCAGTTGCATGGCCGATTTTGATCATTGGAGTGGGCGTTTTTATAGTTATACGAAATCTTTATTTCGTTAAGCAAAAAGCGAAATGAACACCCTGCGGGTTCGATTCCCGCCCTCGGCATTCACATAAATACAAATAGAAAAGCCCATCTAAAAAGATGGGCTTTTCTGTTGGGGAGAATAAAATGCCTTATATGTGGCAATAGATCAAATTATGTAGCGTCGCAACATTGCACTATCTTAAAAGAGTCATTTTCATTGCTGCTGAAAAACGACCAACGCGGAGACAACATAGATAAATGCCACTGGCACATCCATCTGTATCCCAATTGATTTCGTGATTCCCTGCTTCGACAAAGTTATCATAAAGTTCAGCTATCTTTTCCCCTAACAAATTGTAAATCGAAATGTCCACTCTTGCATCCTGATACATTGTAAAGCGAATTTTTGTCGTCGAATTAAAAGGATTCGGATAATTCTGTCTAATTCGAAACACTTGTGGAACCGTTATCTCTAATTCACCGTCATCATGCACCCGATAAACTTCATTGTTATAAGCGACAATTACATTTTTTCCGACTGAAAAATACCGAGCAATTTCTGAATTATTAGCGATGATTTCGAAATAGCGATCGCTGGCAAATTCAATATCAGTAAACGGCAATGACTCGTCCAGCTGCGAGTCGACCCAGAAACTATCACGCTCAAAAAATGTCTTATCGCCAGCATAACGTACATTTGCAGATCGGACATTATTTGTGTTATAGGCATTTCGGTACCTGCCATTATTAACGGCGTTATCAAAAGCAGCAGGTCCGGTTTCATACGCCAATTCATCCCAATTGCCAGCATCGGGAACATCTTCATAAATTAAAAATGATGTGTACGGTGTTATAATACCATACTTTTTCCCCAACACAATAATTTCATCGATCAATTCCTGATTTTCGCCTTCCAAACGGATCGTATCCAACAAATATCCAATCTTTCGAGTCGCCCATAAGCGCGGCAGAAAATCATTTTCAGGATTCGTTGCCGGGAATTCCGTCTGATATTGATATGTTTTCGCAATTCCGTTAACTTCGCCCTGAAGCGACAACATGGTGCTGCCACTATTTTGAAACCGCCCAATGACAAGGAGCTGTGAACCTTTGAACAGATCCGGTAGTTTCTTCGGGAAATAATCGTATGTTTGAATGGCACCATAATCCAGTGATAAATTAGTCAGGATCGGATTATTTACCTTTGTGAAAAAGGCTGACACTGCAATTTCAATATCTTCCGTGGGGCTCACATAGGTTGTTATACCATTATTTTCTTCAGCGAGTTGATCGAGTAAGGTTGAGTTGACATCGTAACCGACACCAAATGAAAACAATCGGGCACCGTGGGTATTTGCTGTTTTCACATTGTTGCGAATGACGGCATTATCGGTTTCCCCGACGGTTGGCTGCCCATCGGTAAGAAAAATAATGATATTCGGGGTAGATTCATCTGTAAATCCCTTTAGTGCTGTTTGCAATGCATCATTAATATTGGTACCGCCACCAGCATCAATGGTAGAAATGTAGCCTAAGGCCGATTGAATATTGGCCGGGGTTGCTTCCAACAGCTCCGATTGAAATGATGTAATTTCACTTGAAAAATCAATAATATTAAAATAATCACTCGGGTTTAAATTAGTCACGCAAAATTTTAATGCATCTTTTGCCTGGACTATTTTTTCACCGGACATACTTCCCGAACGGTCTATTACAAAAAAGATTCGCTTGGCAATAACCTGAGATTCATCAATACTATATTTTGGCGATGCCAGAAACAGGTAAAAACCATCTTCATTGGCCAGATGATGGGTCATAACGTTCATGCCAATCTCGTCCGCAGAAGTAGTATAATATAGAATGAAATCAATATCCGGTTTTATTTGTTCTTCCGAATAATTGACACTCGCATTATAGTCATCAGATTTTTGCACGGTAATTGTATGGGATGGCGAAAAAATCGATTTCATCGGGCGAGATGTTTTAATAGTTACGTTTACCGAAACATCTTCCAGGGGATTGGCGGAATATTTTTCGGTGTTAAGCGGGTACACATAACGGTATAAATCAGTATCATAATTAATTATTTCGTTGTACAATATTTTTACTCGTCGTTCGGCATGGGCATTAATGGGAAAAATCCGGGCTCTAAATAAATTCTGACCCACGTATTCGAGTAAAGCGGGGTCCAGATGCTGACGTACGATCTGCTCGTAAAATTCGCGGGCAGAGTCGGCATCGAGCATTTCGGCGTGCAGTTCTTCGCCATCAACAATCATAGAAAAATCAGTAAAGCTGGCGCCTTTGGGGAGCGGGAATACGTAAATGGCTTCCTGATTATCCATGTCACTATCATTGACAAACACCTGGTCGACTTCTGTGAAAGCAACCTGATCTGTAATCGTTACATTCACATGGTGATACTTGACGGAAATATTGATTCCCGACTGGGGAACGATAAAACCATCCCCGTAGACGGCGGTGTGAAATACCAACAGGAAGACACTCAGGAGACATACAATCTTTATTTTTGCTTGCATTTCATTCTCCTTTCTTTATGGGCGTGACATACCTGACCCCAAAATGCAAGCAACATGCCAGATTATATCTGGTCGATATTGCCTCTCCTAATCTGCTTTATTTTATGGAATTAGAAAAATTAACATAAGGGTAAACGCCGGGAATAAATTGAATATGGCATCAAATTTTTGATGATGTTTCAAATTTCTGATATTACTTTATCGGGAGGTATATATAAATGTATTGAAGTGGTTTTGTGAGTTTCTTATCATTATGTACATTCTCTTAGCCTTCTCCTTATAAAAGGAAGAGATATTTTGGACAATCTCGGAAGCAGCATATAATAGAAAACAGGAAGTTGTTCAAACACCTAATTACTATCCGGAACAGATTTACTTTCCATCTCCGCCTTTAGTTCTCGAACCGTTTCCGGTGCGCAGCCTTCCAACCGATTGTTGATTAACAGGTAGGCATACTTTCGTTCTTTGATGGCAATCATAGCCAATTTCAGCACATCCGCTCGAATTTCAGGTTGACGTTCGATAATTTTATTAAATGGTTCGAACATTTTTACCGAATCCTGGTAGGCAACTCCACTTGGCGTGAGTATGCGGGCCACTAAAAAATCAGCAGTGAGCGCATCAAATTTTAACTGCTCGCGAATTGCAGGCATATACGACCATTGATTAAACACATGCGCCACATGGTATTTCCGCAGCACATTGAAATAGTCCGGGTGCAGAAAATTTTTGTTCCGCAGTTCCACACTGTACTTAAAGTCGGTCGGCAATTTTGAGAAAAACTGATCCAATGCAGCAATAAACGTGGTGAATGGAGGATCGTCTTTGCGTATGTATGGGAATTCAAAAATGAATGGTCCGGTTTGGGCCATAAATACCTGACGGTGCGCATTAAGCACCGTCCGTTCAAACAATTCCGCATTGAGAAAATTGGGGTTTAATTGTCCTCTGCGTGCTCCCCATTGAGCCTGATTAGGAAATCGATATAATGTAATTTCCTGCCACACTTTGCTACACGCCAGGTAATTTTTGTTAGCAGGAAATTGGCTGGCGTAATGCTGCAACAACACCTCCGATGGCGGATTATAGAAAAATAAATCCATACCGACCGTTGAAAACCGCCCATCCTGCCAGTACTCCTGCAAGCAATCCTTTTTAAGCCGTCCGTCGGCATATAATTGATGGTACACATTACCGATCCAGCCCTCATATGCCCAGGATGATGTGCCGAAATGAACGTAATTTTCCATATCTCTTATTCCTGCTTTTATTGTGAATAAATGCGCACAATAACAAATAGTTCCCCGCTGTCAATTCTTTATCTCACAAGATAATTATAATTGAGACATGTCTCAATCTTCAGGATTCGGATCAGTAACAATTCATGCAGAGATAAAGCGAATAGCGAACGCAACTATCAAAGCTGAAATATTTAAATAAGACATCATGAGACAATTCTGATTTTGTTAACATGGATGTAACCATGCATCTTGTTAAAAATGTGTATTGTTAATTTTTGACAACAGAATTGTAATCATTGTTTCAGGATAATGTCTTACAATTTATAACAGAACATCATTTTGTTGTAACACTATCCCGTTATTTTAATACTGAAAATTAAATGTATTAAACTAACTTCTACATGATTGGCATGATTTATGACCTAACCATGTGAACAATTTTAACCGAAACGAATGAATCATAATTTCATTCATTATTTTAAACATTATCTTGGGAGATATATATGAAAAAGATAATCGGAACACTGCTATTTTCTCTATTGCTGGCCAACATGGGGTTGGCCAAATCACATTCGGATCAGAAGCTGGAGACGGCGAAACAGATGTACGCCAAAGCGCTGAAATCTGAAAACGATCAAATCCGTCTGAGCGCCGTGTATCTAATTGCGCAATTTAAATATCTGCATCCGGAAATGAATTTCGGCACGATCGAAAAACAATTATACAAAATGGCGTTGAAAGACGAAAGTGATTACATTCGTGCCAACGCAATGATGACATTGATTTACATGAACGATGCAAATTTACGGCAAAAAGTTAAGGCGAGTCCCCAAACCGAATTGGATGATTACAAAACCTTCTATAATAAAATCTATACGGAAGCATCCAATTCATACTGGGCGTCGGTGATAGAATCGACGATGCCCTATTGGGATGATGAAACCAAATAATGTGTAGAAAATAGCAAACAAGCTAAGCCCCTGCTGGCAATGACTGGCAGGGGTTTTTTATTTTGATTTTAAAAAACATTATACGGCAAGCCAACAAAACCCATTTCCCCCATCAAACACCCAAATTCCCCAATCAATTCCACCAACCAACTAAAAGAAAGGCAAGAACATAATTGCTTTTTAAAGAAATTGATCTTATATTATATTTTCCAATAAAAATGGGTGTACAATTGAGATAATCGAACAATGCGTAGTGAATCGTCCATTCGCTGGTATTTTTTCGTTGCGGCCTCAAAAAGATGCAGCAGGGAACATGTGCACCCTCATGCAAGTAAATCAATATAATGCGGCTATTGGCTAATAGCCGTTGGCAAAAGCTACGCTCAACCAACATAATCGCTCAATACAACTAAAAGCATTAAAACTCACATGAACCCTGATTTTTACCCTACCCCAGTTGGAGACACGTCGAATGTTGTGTTCCTTCCGGCGGCTGAAAAAATACTATTACCTATTAACAAATGTAAGGAATTATAATACCTATGGTCGGAATAACCAGTTATGGGGCATATGTTCCACGTTATCGAATTCGCGTGGAAGATATTGCCAAAGAATGGGGAGCTGATTCCGAAAGCTATAAGAGAGGCCTGTTTCTCAACGAAAAATCAGTGGCTGGTATGGATGAAGATACCATCACCATGTCGTTGGAAGCTACCCGGAACGCCCTGAGACGAGCTGCTATTGATCCGAATAAAGTCGGTGCCGTTTATGTTGGTTCGGAATCGCATCCGTATGCGGTGAAACCCAGCAGCACCATCATAGCAGAAGCGATTAATGCCGTGCCACATTGTCACTGTGCGGATCTCGAATTTGCCTGCAAGGCAGGAACCGAAAGTTTATTCATAACCTATGGCCTGGTGAAAGCCGGCCTGATAACATATGGATTAGCCATTGGCGCCGACACATCACAAGGCGCCCCCAACGATGCGCTGGAATATTCTGCGGCATCCGGGGCAGCGGCGTTTTTCGTGGGAACAGAAAATATTGTTGCCAACATTGAAGCGACATATTCCTGCACCACGGATACGCCCGATTTTTGGCGTCGCGACAATCAGGTATACCCCCGACATGGCGGCCGTTTTACCGGAACACCGGCTTACTTCAAACATGTTCATTTGGCCGGAAAAATGCTCCTGGAAAAAACCGGTGTGACGCCGGCAGAAATCAAATATGCTGTTTTTCATCAACCAAATGGCAAATTCCCGCAGCGCGTAAGTAAAATGCTTGGTTTCAGCAAGGACCAAATCAAGGCCGGATTGTTGGCGCCCTCGATCGGAAATACCTACTCAGCCTCCAGTCTGATCAGTTTGACCGCTGTGCTTGACATCGCGGAAAAGGATGATTTGATTATGATGGTATCGTACGGATCCGGCGCCGGCAGTGATGCGTTTCTATTCCGGGTGACGGATGCAATTTACCAAACCCGCGATAAAGCGAAAACCACAATGAGTTATGTAAACGAGCGCCTTGTTTATTTGGATTACGGACTGTATGCCAAATATCGGGACAAAATTATAATAAGCTGATTTTTGGAGATAATTATGAGAGAAGTGGCAATAATTGGTCTTGGAATTCATAAATGGGGCGAGCATTGGGATCGGTCGCTCAGCGACATGTTTATTGATGTCGCGCTCAAAGCAATGGCCGATGCCGAGATCGATAAAATTGATTCCATGTGCGTCGGCTGTATGACGAGCGGACTCTTTGTCGGCCAGGAACATATCGCCGTTCAATTGGCGGATTATTTGGGCATCAAACATCTTCCGGCAACGCGCGTGGAAACCGCATGTGCGTCAGGAGCGTTGGCATTCCGAACCGGTCTGGCTGAAGTGATGTCCGGTTTGAGTGATATTGTGCTCGTTGGCGGCGTCGAGAAAATGACGGACGTAAGTGTTGAAGACGCAACGTTTGCGCTTTCCACCGCTGCCGATCAGGATTATGAAGGCTATCACGGCATCACGTTTCCTGCCCTGTGCGCAATGATGGCGCGGTCACATATGAATCGTTATGGTTCCACAAGTGAGCAGCTTGCTTCGGTAGCTGTGAAAAATCATTTTAACGGCGCATTGAATCCCAATGCGCAATATCAATCGCAAATTACAATTGAGAATGTAATGAACTCCACCATCATCGCCGATCCGTTGCACATGCTCGATTGCTCGCCGATCACCGACGGCGCGGCGGCAGTAATTATCTGTAGCATGGAAACTGCGCGTAAAATCAGCAAAAAGCCGATTGTTAAAGTGACCGGTTGGGGACACGCAACCGACACACTTGCTCTGCACAACCGCGAAGATTTCACGACATTAAAGTCAACCGAACTTGCCGCGCAGCAAGCATTTAAAATCGCCGGGATTGGACCTCGAGACATTGACGTTGCGGAAATTCACGATGGCTTTTCAATTATGGAAGTGATTGCAACTGAAGCGATCGGATTTTTTGAAAAAGGTCAAGGTGGTTTTGCTGCAGAACAGGGACGAACAGCGCTCAATGGTGAATTGCCGGTGAATACAAGCGGTGGTTTGAAATCACGCGGTCACCCTGCCGGAGCGACTGGCGTTGCCCAGATTGTGGAAATTGGGTATCAGCTTCGCGGTGATGCCGGCAAGCGACAAGTGCAAAACGCCAGAATCGGCCTGACTCAGAATATTGGCGGTATTGGCGGAAGTTCACTCATTCATATTATGGAGGCAGTTTAAATGTCAGTTCCCAAATATTGGCGGAATATACCCCAACGATATCGGCTTGAAGCCGTGAAATGCATAAAATGTGGAAAACTATTTTTTCCTCCCCGGCCGGTGTGCAATGAATGCCGCTCGCAGGAATTTGAAACAGTCCATTTAAGTGATGAAGGAAAAATTGTTACCTTCACCGTGCTGAATTCGGCACCAAGCAAATTCAGTTATCAAACACCCTACCCCATCGCGGTGATTGAATTGTCCGATTCAGCAAAAATATGTGCACAAATTACCGATTGCGATATTGATAAACTATATATCGGCATGCCGGTAAAACTTCAGATGAGAAAACTTTCAACGGAAGGTGATGCCGGAATTATTAATTATGGTTATAAGGCGGTTCCGGCTTAGTTTATGTAGTTGAAATTGATGAGAGCATAATAAAAGCGATGTGGTTGCTTCCCGCAATCACATCGCCTTTCACACATCCTAATAAATAGTGTTTCATCGGGGATGTTAACTTTTACGCCGGTGGATTCTCCGCGCGCTACGGCAATCGGTTGTCTTCGATTGTCGACATGGAATTCCGTGATGGTAATACTGACGAATTCGATATGCAACTCGATATGAGCATGGCTGGTGTGGGCGCTATTATGGAAGGGCCGATTTCCAATCACAAAGGCTCCTGGTTAATGTCAGCACGGCGTAGCTATCTGGATTTGGTGGTCGATGCAATCGACACAGGAACAGCGCCACGTTATGGCGATATTCACGGCAAGCTGACTTACGATATAAACCCACGGCATCGATTGTCGTTTCTCACACTTTATGGCCGCAGCGATATCGGGTTTTCGAAACAGGAAGCCATTGACAGCGGACAACCATCGTTTGGGGAATTTGCAGCCCAGCAAAATACAGTTGGCATGAATTGGCGCTGGTTGTGGAGTAACAAAGGATATTCAAAGGCATCGTTATCGCATTCGTTCATTTGCAGCGACCGGGATTTCAATAACATTATCACATCAGAATTGCAAATCCACAATGACTATCTTGAAGGCGCGGTTAATTTTCGGAATCTGAACTATTTTCAAATTAGCAAAACTAACCGCGTGGAATTCGGCGTGGATGGCGCTTATAATTTTGCTGATTATGATTATTACTATGCTTCGGATTTAAATCGACTGGGACAGATGCAGCCTGCGCTTACTGTTGATAACTCGTTTCGTTCAACCCGAATTGGCGGTTACTTCAGTTATATGTGGTATCCGGTCAATCATTTGATGATGAACTGGGGCGTGCGCGGCGATTACAACTCCATCAATGGTAAATACCATACATCGCCCCGACTTTCGGCGACCTGGCAAGTAAGCCCTTTATTATCATTTAATGCGGCGATTGGAGAATTTTATCAGACATTGCCGACATTCATCATTTCTCAGGATGCCGCAAATGAGAATTTGGATGACACCCGAGCGCTGCATTACGTGGTTGGTTGTGATTACCTGCTGACTGCCGATACCAAAATGTCGATAAAATTGTAGGATAAAGAATATTCCCACTTCCCGCTCGTCCCTGAGAATCCATATAAATTTGTGGTTGATGACGGGCGAATGTCCACCTTTTTTACCAATTATCACAATCTCACCGATAATGGCCAGGCCTGGTCACGGGGCGTGGAATTCCTGATTCAGAAAAAAATGGCAAAGGATTTTTACGGCCTCGTGAGTGCTTCGTTGTTCCGCTGCCGCTACCAGGACTACTATGGCAAATGGCGCGACCGGATTTACGACAATCGTTATATTTTCAATCTGATTGGCGGGTATAAACCGAATAATAAATGGGAATTCAGCATACGCTGGAATTTTGCCGGCGGAGCGCCGTACACACCGTTTGATCAGGAAAAATCCAGACTCGCAGACTCAGCAGTCATTGATGCCACGCGCGTCAACGCAGAACGATACCCGGACTATCATACACTCAATATTCGTTTTGATCGTCGGTTTTATTTCAACCAATCAACTCTTGTCGCTTATTTCAGTTTATGGAATGCTTACAATCAAAAAAATATTGCCACGTATTACTGGAATAAAACAGATAATAAACAGGATACAATCTATCAATGGAGTTTTCTGCCGATTGGTGGATTTGAATTTGAGTTTTAAATTATAATAGAACATGGTGAAGCATTACTGACTACCATTCTATTCAAAATATTAGACTTCCGGAATTTTGGAAATTTCGGAAGTCTGTCCGTTAAAAGTAAACGGCATTTTGAAATCTCGTATCGCATTAACATATAGTTGTCACTTGATCATTACAAACCTTCCAACGGCATACACCAATCTTCCTCCCTCAAGTCTACTTACCACACTTTTTTCTTGATATTCATACAGTTTAAAATTATATTACATGAACATAACCCAATGCCTGTATTAATAAAAGCAACGTGAATTATTTCTGATGACAAATCGACAGGCGCGGCTTTCCATCGGTTACCAATTCTCAAATGAATTCAAAATCCGACATCCAATTAGCTGAAGAAATAAAGAAATCTGACAAACAAGCGTTTGAAACGTTTTATCATCGCTATTATAAATTACTGTTTCATTATGTAGTAAGCCGGATTCAATCTACAGAACTTGCACAGGAAATTATTCAGGATATTTTTAAACGATTGTGGCAAAACCGCGCCCATATCGACTCAAAAAAATCAATAAAAGCCTATTTGTTTCGTATTGCCAATAATCTATTGATTGATAGCTACCGGAAACAGCAAGTCCAGCATACTTACTTTGAACGTCAAAATGATCAGCCGGAACTGATGTCTAAAGAAGATATTGAGTTTACGACACGGTTTAACATCGCCCTGGAAAAACTTCCTGACGATAGTCGAGTGGTGTTTGTTCTGCACCATGTAAAACGATACACTTATATTGAAATCGCTGAAATGTGTTCGGTATCAAAAAAAACCGTGGAAAAGCGCATGAAAAAAGCAATAGAGTTGTTGCAGCGGGAACTGGAATGAAGAGTGGTGATCGGTGATCAGGTCATGGGTAAAGAATAATGAGTGGCGATTTTTGTTGGGTCAAGAATTAATGATAGTGAGTTGAATTTTAAAAAAATTATGACCGTAGTATGATCGATTTCGGGATCGTACGTATTTAAATATGAGGCGCAAACTCGACGCGGCTCAACTTCGATTTTCAGTGTAGTGCGACTATCAATTCATAATGATAAACTTTAGAAATCTCAACTGGTTTAAAGAATGACGAAATCAAACAAATTTACGCTTTCGATCATGAACAGCCTAAATGACAACATTTCTCCGCAAGAGAAACAGAACCTTGATAAGTGGTTGGCAGAGAGCGACGAGCATCAGAATCAATACAATCTGATTTCAAAAATTGTCGCCGCCGGACAGCACATGGAATTCCCTGACGATCCCGACGTCAATTCGGCGTGGAACTCGTTTGAATTTCCCCAGGATCCGCTCCCCGAACCGTCGCTAAGCGCCCGGTTTGGGAATTGGTTGTCAGCTTCCACATCCAACATTCTTCAGCCACGACGCCTGGCGTTTGCTACAGCAGTCATTCTTGTCGTTGCTGTGTTTTCAACCTGGTACTACCATTCCATGCATGAACTTCTCAAAATTAGTACAGGCAACACTCAGATTAGGCAAGTAACCCTGTCGGATGGCACTCGTATATGGTTGAACAGCGGTACCGAACTGTCATATCCACGTTCTTTCAGGGAGAAAACGCGTCATGTTACTGTCACCGGTGAAGCATTTTTTGATGTGGCGAAAACATCAACACCGTTTATTGTTCGTACTGACCGGGGAACCATAAAAGTGCTCGGCACCCGCTTTAATGTCTGGTCCCGCGAACAGGCAACACGCGTGATTGTGGAAGCAGGCCGCGTGAAGTTTTCATCAATCGATGACAGCTCATCCGCTGTGATTTTGACCACCGGATTTATGAGTACACTTGCGCACTCAAATACACCGAGCGTTCCGGAGCAAGTGAGCACAGCTCAACTACTGGGCTGGAGACAGGGGAAGCTGGTGTTTGAACGGACATGTCTACCGGAAATACTCGCAGAGCTGGAACGCTACTATGATGTTCCAATACATGTCGACAATCGGGCGCTCAATCATAAATCGTTGACAGCCACGTTCGATCGCTTGCCGATTGAAAAAGTGCTCTATTCGATCTGTCAATCACTGGACGTCCGATACAAAAATGTAGACGGCGTATACGTCATTTACAAGGCAGACAACGAAGCTGCACAGCCATAAGCGGTGCTGCATTGTCAGAGTTCGGGAAGCATTTTACAGTAAGTGGAATATACTGGTAATGAATTGGTTTTCGGATTTCCTGTTTTATAAACCTTCATCTACTCCCTTCCTTCACGAGGAAGGGAATTTAAGATTAAATCCGAGTGACTATTCAGTCATTGGCGATCCGTTGGCTGAGCTTGTCGAAGCTGACGACACTCTAAAATATTGAGTAAGTGTTGCCTTCGACACCGTTCGTGCCGCGAACAGCGGCGGTACGCCGGTGCGAGACGGCAGGCTCAGGCAACGTAGTTATCCGTAGATCTTTTTTAATTTACACGACTGAATAGTAACAAATCCGAAAATTCGGCTTTAGTATAGTTTCAATTCCAAAATTTCATTTCCAGGTATTTTGTCATTAAACGTATTAATACTGAATAATCTGTGCCAGAACAATGAAGCCAAAATTATTCATTTATATACTCATTCTTACCATCAGCGGGCTGCCGGTTGGATTATATTCCGAGCGACCGCATGCAGATTCTATCTCCGTCTGTTTTCAATCCTCGCCATTACGCACCGTCTTAAAGGAACTTTCCGCCACGTACCGATTGAATTTTATCTATGATGATTCACTTGTTGACAATGTAACAATTACCTGTCAGGCTCAGAACAAATCGACTGATCATGTATTGAGCATGTTGCTTCAGCCATTCAACTTTACGCATGAATTTGTAACACCGAATACTATTATCATCCGATGCGCGAAAAAGCTGACGTGGAATAAACAGATAATCAGTGGCAACGTGCGAGATGCGAAAACAAATGAACCATTAATATACGCCAATGCATTCATCCCGGGACAAAATATCGGAACGATAACCGATTTAAACGGCAATTTTCAGTTTGCGATTCCCGACAGCACCCGACAGTTAGTTGTAAGTTTCATGGGATATGAAACAGAAATACGGAAAGTCGCTCCCCAATCAAATACATTGCACATTCAATTGCGACCACACATTATGGCATTCAATCCAATTCATGTATTTGCCTCTCCAATTGCTGAAGAAATTGAATTTATCAGTCGGAATCAATTAAAAGAGGAACCATTCATTGGTGTAATTGGTGATATGGCGAATCAGATGAGTTATGCATCGTTCATGCATTATAACAGCAATGACATCTATTTCAGCGGTGATGGAGACAATCAAACATTCTCTGTTAAAATTACAGGCAATCGTTTACACCCGATGCTTGGTACGGATCGTAACAATCGAATGGCGTACAACCAACATCATGTTATGTTAAATGGATTTCAGTTACAAATGCCGTTTCATGCTACCATCATACCTGCGATGAATCCCGGTATAATAAATTATGATGTCATCCAAAAATGCGCTTCCCACACCAGCGTTTTTGACGTTACATGTGACGATGCATTTGAATCGATTCTCGATGTATCGTATCGTCCGGGAAATGCGGAACGCGTGCGTGGGAAAATCATGTCCGATTTATTTAATACCAATTATTTAATCGAAGGTCCGTTAACCAGCCGGGCATCGTGGCTGGTCACGGGCAAGCAAAGCCATGTGAACGAGTTTCTAAACTCCATCGACAAGCACAAGTGGTCGTCACTCACTTATTATGATGTTCAGGCGCAAGTGGATTACCAGCTAACAGAGACACAGCGGATACGTTTAAATTATTTGCGCTCCGACGATAATATCAACTTTGATCCACGAATGAATTATTCAAGGGAACGATTATTAATTAATCCCAATAGTCTTGGTTCGATTTCAAATCAATCCATTGTTGCGTTCGACAATGTGCAGGAAATTAATTCCGATAATTCAGCATTTAATTTTCAGGCAATTTCACTGAATGCAAGCAACCAAATATCAGATAAGCTACACTACGAGCTATCGTTGATCTATTCAGACCAAAATTATATGAACGACTCGCAATGGTCGCTCGTGAGCCGCACAAGTATTCCGGAACTGACCACGCAGACATATAATTATGAATATCGTGAAGGCGAATCAAGTCAATTCAATATCCGCGGATTGGAAGAAAAGCTGATTCTTTATTATGAATCATCACCCGCCTATCATGCAAAAGCTGGTGTTCATTATGAGCAATTACATTACAATTTATTGATGAATACTAATTTGTACACGTGTGTCATGAATAATGTATCGCGGCCATCCCATTACAATAAATCAATGGAAAATGCCCTGCTGGTCAACAACTATTCATGGTTTTTGCAGGAAGAACGAACTCTGTTCACGAATTTACAAACTCAGGCCGGGGTGAGGGTTGACTTTTTCGGGCTCCTTAATGATCATGTTATAAATCCACGCTTGAAGCTTGCTTATATATTTCCACATGCCTGGCAAGCAAAGGCTGCGTTCGGAACGTTTAGTCGGCTGCCCAATTTTAGTGAGATGAAACAATGCCTGGCGATACAGGTTCAGCCCGGTTATAAGCCACGCAACGCGCGGATTGACATTCAATCTGTCGACAAATACGAAATCGGGATCGAGAAACAATTGGGGGTTTATCTGAATTTAGGATGTGACGTGTTCTATAAAGATATGCGGAACATCATCCCGATTCAGCGGTTAAGTGATGGCTCTCTGTTGTACGATGTGACATCCAGAACATCGGCGCACGCCAATGGTGTGTATGCGCATGCTGGTTTCAACTGTCGTGCACTCCATCTGCAGGGAGATTACCGATTTACGGATTCAATTGAAAATGCGCCATCCGGGGGCAGCTATCGTTCGTACCTGGATCAACAGCACACTTTTTCGTTGTCGTTACGCGCCGATCTGCCCCGCCAGTGGTTAATTGCCATTCAGTCGTTCTATGGCAGTGGCTTTGCTTATACACAGTGCATTCTACCGGAGTACGATTGGGATTTGGGTTACGACCGCGACTCCAAACCGATCTGGGAATTTCAAACAAACAATCCCAACGCCATGACATTTCCGGCTTACAGTCGCGTGGACATTGCCTTTAGAAAGAAGTTTTTCCTGCCCTATGGCGCCATTGGCTTAACGATGAACTTTATCAACGTCTTCAACACTATTCACACATTTGCCTACATTTACACTTATGATCAGGATGGCACGCCGATTCGTCGTTCCGAGACATTGTTTCCGTTTTTCCCACAGGTGGGACTGTCGTATGAATTCTGAGCAGTGAGCAGTTATCAGTTAAACAAGACATCATTGGTGGCTGTTCATTTATAACACAAAATTTTCATTACTATGTTCTAAACTTTTTGTAAAAATGCACACCTTCCTTAACGTTTTCTTCTTCACTGCAAGTTAGTAGTATCCTATATCCCATGCAAAATACTTGCTTGAATCCCAGTTTAGCACTTTTGCCCGTGCATACAACCGCAAGTCGCCTATATTATTTTTCACCCCACATACGACAGATGCTTTGATGCCGCGTATACATTAATAAACACAGCCCGGTACGCTGTAAATACCAATATTCAAATAATAAATTCCAAATAAAATCCAAAACTCACTGAGAAAAATTTCAAACAAGGACTAAACTAATAAACTTTATATTGGTTATTGATATTTTGATTTTGGGAATTATTACCCACTAGCGCGGCAAAGCCGCACGTGAAACGTTCCCGCCGATGGCGGGATGAGATGTGAGACGTAAAA
>JAFGDW010000284.1 GCA_016931935.1 Candidatus Zhuqueibacterota bacterium
TTAATTGATTTCAATTTGCGTCCATTCGCGTAATTGGCGGTTTTTAGAATGGGCTCATAAATTAAAAGAAATATTATTAAAAAATAATATGAAAATTTACGTTATTTTGTTACTATTCAGCCACCTGTCATTCCGTCCCACGGTGACGCACAGGACTTCCCTGGGAAGCGCGTCGCATTCCTTACGCAGAAAATGCGGAATCCAGTCCCGCCTTGCGGGATGCGCCGTGGCGTGCCGGAATGACAAGACAGGTGAATAGATACGTTATTTTTTTCCCCCCAATTATTTCATGATTTGGTATCGTGACTATTCAATCATGTAATTTATAAAAGATCTACGGATACTTACGTTGCCTGAGCTTGTCGAAGGCAACACTTACTCAATATTTTAGTGTGTCGCCGGCTTCGACAGGCTCAGCCGACACATCGCCAATGAATAGTAACCATTCCACAAATCTTACCGCATAATAGAGACATAAAATAGGTCATCTGGTTACCAATTTTTGTTCGAGCACACCACGTATACCTTCTGTAAGATTCCAATAGAGTCTGTTCTTTCTTGCCTTCAGTCGTTGATATGCTTTAAGAATATCCAGCGTGAGAATCATACGAGTACAGCTATAATTCAATTCACCATGTAAATGCGTGCCGACCACTTCAAAACCGAGAATTTTTGTATGGAAGCGAAACGGGGAATGGAGTTCGCCTTCAGTTACATCGGTGATGAAGTGCGTATAATCCCGTTCGACAACTTCCTTAAGGGCGATGCGCATCAGTCGTAAGGCAATTAACATGTTATGCCGGTAGCGCGGTAAAATCATAAACCGGCCAATCTCAACAAACCGGCACGTTTTGGCAATTTTTTCTAAGTCAATATTATTATTTAATGTGATTTTAAAATCCGGGGGGAATTCCAGCGGAGGATCATAAAAAATTCGTAGCACACCCACTGGTCTGTTGTTTATTTTTGCAAGAAACCAGGAAAATGACTTATTGGTTGCAATATCTTCAGGTATTTCTTGTTGCGCAGACTGAATCCAGTTTTTTTCTTGCAAGTAAACTTTATCAATAACATCGAGTGCCATTGCCCGTGATTCGGGATTGATAATTTTTAATGTGGTTATTCGTGTCATAAGATTGCCTCCTTTTTTAATAAGCATGTCCCACAAGTTATATCAAGTTAATATCTGGTGCTTTATATGGATACTGTTTACAAGACAAAACTGCAATTTCCATCATGACTTTTCTCGTAATTACAGAAATCATCATCCTGTGTAACTTTTATTGTTCGCTCAAAGAAAGAGGACAATTTTCATCTGCCAGAGCAAGATGTGTAATAATATCAGCAAATTCCATAACGTTTCCAATTCGGAAAATAATCCGTCAGAACTTTGGGATTTTGCCATGTTCTATGCGGACAGGGAAATTTGTACCGCTCGGAAGAACAGATATGGATGTTTGCAGAATAATTTCACCAATTCCTCTACGCCCAACTTTTAGACGATTTGGATTACGATTACGCGTTCCCTCAGGAAGGATCACAATACTTAGATTGTTTTGCAAATAACGAATGCATTTATTACAGGCGTATTTGGGATCTGATGATTTTCGAAAACGATTTATGAAAGATATTGTGCTTGGCTTGTTATATACAAAGATCGGATCAAGCTGATTCATGAGCCAATCGTTTATAGGCGCGTGTTGATACATCCAGTCAGTCAGAAAACTTACTTTTTTCCCGTTCCGGTATTGCATTAGAAAATGCGCTAGCAGAGATGTTTCAAACGAAGAATTGTGGTTGGCAGCTATAATTATTGGTTCTGGGAGATTAATAAGACGGTGCTTGTTTTCAACCATAATCAATGAACCAATGATGTGATAGCATAATTTTACCATTCCGAGCAGAAATGGTCCTATGTAAATCGGTGAAGAAAAATCGTTGGCGGATTGTTGGCGCACCATAAGCAGATCCATCTAAATTGTTGGTTACATAATAAACTAAATAGTGCGAAATTTACATGAAAATTTAGTGACCAATCCTTTACATTAGTGTTAAAAATATCTGTTTGAATTTTTTCGTTAACGTATTGGTGAAAATCGTGCCGGTAACTTTTTAATTGCGTTGGAAAGACGGGAAATGACCAGAAAAAGTAGTATATATTTAATCTGATGTTAACATGAAGTTATAACTTATAGCATGGTAGAATCATATTAATTTTATCAATAATCGGCAACTAAGATATGGAGGTGTGATGATAATCGATATGAACATTCGTCGTTGTGATATTTGTGGAAATGTAATTGGCAAAGAATCAACGTATAGAATTGCTACACTTAAATCGGATGACGCAATCCGTTTCTTCGCCAGCGAAAAGGTTCAACTGGTGCCAACCTGGACAACAAATCGGGATGGTTCGCTCTGTTTTGAAATCTGTACCACATGTCAGGCATCTCAAATCTATCAAACGCTTCATTCGCTTAAGTTGCGATAACAAGCATGAACGGCCGTCAAATTGATATGTATCGCCCGTGTGATTGATAAAAGGATCAGAATGATAATGCGATTACTATACATGTCCGTTTAATATATTTAAAAGTCGTTCCTTCCAATTTGTGTCAACTTCAACTTTGAGGGAGTTCAGATATAGCTTGATACGTAATTTATCCAGCAATTTATTGACTCTGCCTGCATCGTCTGAGCCGATGTCGAATGCTGTAATTATATTTCTAAATTCACTATTGAAATCACACAACCAAATTTTCATGGGTCGTTAACCTCCATATTGCAAATGGACTGTCAATTATTTCCCTAAATAAAAAGGCGCTACTCTATGAGTAACACCTTTTTTTTGAGGGGCAAGATAAACAAAAAGAAGCAATTTATTATTCAAGAATATCCTATTACACAATCTTTGTAAGCAATTCATTAATGGCAAACTCACATACGAATGCTATGTAGTCAAGTCAACGTTTTAGAGATAACAATGATTCTATTCAAGAAAAATTTAATCAATCAACATTAAATTTTTCTTACAATCAAATTACCTTTGCATAAAGAATATGTGAAACCTGAATTTCAAAATTGAATTTGAAGATCAACATATACAAGTTGCATTAATGCACATTTGAAATTAAAAAATTTTCATCTGCGAAGTGAATAATGATTTGATAGCAACCTTCTGAATAAATAAGACAATTATATTGCATTCTAACTTTCGTTTTAGAAATTTAGGTAAAATATAGATGATCACTTCGAGCATAGCATTGGATTCAAATCGTAATCTTTAAGTTAGGAAGGAGAATTAAATAACATAGTCTACGTTTCTTATAATTCTTTCATTGATATAACTATGCGTAGGTTTAATTATGTGTGACTAATAATTACTTTTAATGTCATCTTTGCGCATGCAGGGATCCCCTGTGGCAGAGTACAAAGATTCATGCATTCATAGGAATGACACTTTTTAATAAAATTAGAGTTGACCAATTTAATTAATTCTGAATTCTTAGTCATTGAAATGTCAAAGTCCCGGAAATGTGATATGATAAAAACAGAACGTTCATATAGAATTAATATGCATAGTGTAACATGTATTTCAAATATTCCAATAACAATTAGAAATGATAACATTATGCGAAGAATTAAAAATGTAGCGCTTGTTGCGCATGATAATCGCAAAACCGATCTTATTGAATGGGTACGGTGGAATTATAACGAATTGATGAATCACCACCTGATTTGTACTGGTACAACCGGTGTGTTAATAGAACGAACGATTAATGAAATGCTTTTAGTCGATAGTAATTTTAGTCGATCGCAAAAGCAAGTCACTAAACTGAAATCAGGACCACTTGGCGGGGATCAACAACTGGGCGCGCTTATCGCGGAAAGTAAAATTGATTTTATGATTTTTTTCTGGGATCCGATGGAGCCACAACCGCATGATGTGGATGTTAAGGCGCTGTTAAGAATTGCTGTTGTTTATAATATTCCAATGGCTTGCAATCGTTCCACTGCTGATTTCATGATATCGTCTCCATTATTGAATGAACCATACGAGACGATTATAAAAAATTATAGCGAATATATTAACCGGATTATCGATTTATAATGCCCGGAAATTCAAATTGAAATTTGATTATTTGAATGAATCAAAACCACAGGTTGAATACGGATATATATTACACATTTGAGGTTGATTTTGCTTACAGGTAATAGTCAATCAAGCAACAATTGGCTTGGCTCGATTTATCGCCATAATATTTTCCAGTTCAGAAAGAATGTAATCCCGCCACTTTGAAATTAATAAAGTTGTGAAGATTGGATCCGGCAACGTAAAGCCAGTTTTAAATTCAACATTCACTATTTTAACAATATCATCCCGGGTCAACGTTATGGTTTTGCGTAATGCGTTTTCAAGTTCGTTCTTTTCAATTTTAATGATCGAATAAATATTTGCTAACAAGGTGCTTGCCACATAACATGGAACGGTGATTTTATGATATTTCCGTGCTTCTCCTATAATATAGCGCAGATTAATTTGAATCGTTCTATGAAGTCCGTTGTAAATGTGTCGAGTATTGTTAATTACGCGGGCATAATTCCGTGGAAGATAGATTTTGGTCTCTAGCATATTTTGCGCTTGCGATAGCATGCTATCGTAATATATATACCATAATTGTTCATACTGGTAGTATGCAAATGGCGGGGGGACGTTTTGTCCGAAAATCCTATCTCTCTTGGAAATTACATCATCTTCTGCATTTTGAACCATGTCTAACAGTTCACGATGTGTTAATTGTAGATAGGTGAACAACGTAAGATAAATTTTGTGTGGCGTGCGAATCATCCCGCTCTGATTTTTGGCATAGCGGATGCAGTAAATTTTGTGGGCATTCAGAGAGTCACGAATATAGCACAATATCCGAGCGCTGTTCTGCCAGCGGAGATTCGAGAATAATTTGAAAATGAAGTCGATCGATTCCATTTTATTCTCCTTTCGAAAATTATAATAACATATTTGTTCTGATTTAATGTGCGCACGCCAAGTTACAAATGTAATTCAAGTCTGTAACAATTGTAATAAGATTTTCTTAAAATAATAGTTATTATTCAGCCATGCTGTCGTTCTAGCACGCAGCGGTGCATCCCGAAAGGCAGGACTGGATTCCGCGTTTTCTGCGGAAGAAATGCGACCCGCTTCTCAGGGAAGTCCTGTGGGCCGGAATCTCTGTAGTAACTACGTTTGGATGAAGGAGATTCCGGTATCCCGCTGAAAACAAACAGGAACCGGAATGACATAACCCTGAATAGGCACAAATAATAATCCTGATGGCTAATAAAAACCGGAAGATCAGTCATAATCCAAATGAAGAAAAAAGTCTTGTTTATTTGTGGATCAATGAATCAAACAACCCAAATGCATCAAATTGCGGATGAGTTGGTTGAATGTGATAACTACTTTACGCCACATTACGCAACTGGTTTTGTGGATGTCTTGCGGAAATTTCGACTTGCAGAAATGTCCGTAATCGGGTATCGGTTGGCGAATCGGTGTCTTGAATACTTGAAACTACATAATTTGTCGGTTGATTATGGTGGAAGGAAATATGATTACGATTTGGTGGTGACATGTGCGGATTTGATAGTCCAAAAGAATATCCGTGATAAAAAAGTGATTTTGGTTCAGGAAGGTATGGTTGACCCAATAAATTTTGTTTATCACTTGATCAAAAAATTCCCATTTTTACCACACTGGTGGGCAGGCACCAATGTTGCCGGTTTAAACGATCAATATATTTATTTTTGCGTCGCAAGTGATGGCTATCGTGACTTATTTGTTGAGCGAGGTGTCAATCACAACAAGATCAGAATCACAGGAATTCCAAATTTTGATAATTGTAGGAAATACTACGATAATGATTTTCCACATCGAGATTATGTGCTTGTTTGCACCTCTGATTTTCGTGAAAAATATCGCTATGAAAACCGCAAACAATTTATTCGGCAGGCATTAGAAATTGCTAATGGACGCCAGTTATTTTTCAAGCTACATCCGAGCGAAAATCATACCAGGGCGGAAGCTGAGATTAAACGATGGGCGCCCGATGCGCTTGTTTACAAAACAGGAAGTGCCGAGGAAATGGTGGCCAATTGCCAAACCTTTATCACTCGATTTTCATCCACAGTACTTGTGGCAGCGGCACTGGGAAAAGAAACAGTCTCCGATATTGATCCGGATGAGCTAAAGGTATTGGCTCCTGTTCAGCATGCAAAGGCAGCGAAAAACATTGCCGATGTTTGCCGGGAATTACTAAACTTGGTTTGAGCAATACCAACAATGAATAGGATTATATCTTTAATTCAACCAGGATTCAATCTTCTTTTTTTTTATAATTCATCGCTCATATAACTTTACTAATAGAATCTTAAAAAAATTGAATCATCGTCAGATTCATTTGAATGAACATTATCATGTCCGTTATTATCAACACTTGACTGGCGCAAACGCTTCATCACCGATAGCTCACTTTCATAAACGCGTTTTGTGCCATCGCCAACTGCAACCTCAATAGTTCGGATATATTTGACCAACTTTTCCAGGCCTCCCGGTTCGATAGAAGCTGAATGATCGCTGCCCCACATAGAGCGATCCAGCGTTATATGACGTTCCACAACACAGGCGCCGAAGGCAACGGCGACAACTGAAGGTACAAGTCCGACTTCATGCCCTGAATACCCAATCGGGCACGGGAATTCTTGTTGAAGGGTTTGAATCATTTGTAAATTTAACTCGTTGGGCGGGCACGGATAAGTGCTGGTGGAATGGCAGATGATCAGATTACTTGTCCCCAAAATATTAACAGCGGTATGAATCTGTTCCATGGTTGACATGCCGGTGGAGAGAATAACCGGACGTCGGGTTTGCTGAATATGTTTTAGCAGTTTTAGATTTGTAACAGCCGCCGATTGAATTTTGTAACATGGCGGATGAAAAATTTCCATGAAATCAACAGCATTTTCATCCCAGCATGAAGCAAACCACAATATACCGCGTTCGCGGCAATAGTCATCAATTTCCCGGTAATCATCGAGACTGAATTCAACCCGATGACGATACTCAATGTAAGGGATGTAACCCCATGGTGTTTCACGCATAATATTTTTTTGTTCCGGTGGAACACATAGTTCCGGGGTACGTTTTTGAAATTTGACGGCATCGCATCCGGTATTTACAGCAACATCGATTAACTCTTTCGCGATTCTAATATCGCCATTGTGATTGATCCCAATTTCTGCAATAATAAATGTTGGTTGTTCCTCGCCAACAAACTGGTGTCCAATTTTAACGATTGGTTTCATGAAATTTCCCCTCTAAATTGATTGATTAGTTGCTCACAAATTTCCCGAACAGCACCGTCACCACCTTTGTGCTGTAAAATGACATCGACATGATTGATAATATCCGGATGGGCATCGGCAACGGCGATAGCCATCCCGGCGATTTTGAGGGCTTCAAGATCGTTGATATCGTTTCCGACAAAGGCAATGTTATTTAACTCGACATTGTATTCTGCCGCTAGTTTAATAAGCGCAGCGTGTTTTTCATTAATTCCCTGTAAGCAGGCAATATTCAGCTTTTCGCATCGTGCGGATACAACAGGATTGGTCTCTGTGGAAAGCACTACAACATGAATACCAGCTTTCTGTAAACGGGCGACTCCTGTACCATCACTACGGCTGCAGGCAACGCTTTCTGTACCGTTCTGATCAACATATACTCGATTGTCTGTCATAACGCCATCAAAATCAAGTACCAACAGCCGGATGTCGGACAGGGCCGAATAGGGCATGCTGGCAGGCTTTATGATCGGAAGTGAGCTGTGTTTCAGCATGTATTCGGCGAACTGCCACTGCTGCATTGTATCCAAATCGATAGCGTAATCCGGTTCAATTATATAGGGGAGAATGGTATCCCCGGTCAGGCTGTGCTTTTCAGTAATTGTGGTGGTACGAATTACTTCAATATGCCCGGTTTGCCAAAAAGTCGCGGGCAGTTGTTGACGCGGCATATTGTAAGGCTCGGTAAATTCGGATTTGATCAGCGGTTTTATGACTCCATGTTCAATTTTCCACATTTTGAACGGATTTTGCCCGGAAGGTGTAACACCGCGTACTGAATCAGCATGTTCATTTTTTATGAGTTGTTCAATTGCACCGTCGACACAATCCATTGGCCTGAATGGTGAAGTCGGGCGAAGTTGAACAACGATATCGGGCAAACGGTCATTTTTGCTAAACCAATGAATAGCATGTTCAAACACCGGTAAATCGACGACATGATCTTCTGCAAGTTCTGATGGCCGTACAAATGGTACATCCGCTCCATAATCACGGGCAATGCGGGCGATGTCTTCATCATCGGTGGATACAATCACCCGACTTACCAAATTTGCCTGCAAGCCAGCAGCAATGCTATAGGCAATCAACGGATGTTCACCAAGCTTTTTCACGTTTTTGCGTGGTATTGACTTGGAACCACCACGCGCCGGAATAATCGCTACAATATAAGGATTGGTGCCTACCATGCTGTCCAACCTCCATCTATTACCAGGTTCGCGCCAGTCATGTATGACGATGCATCGGAGAGCAAATAAATAAGGGCGCCGCAATATTCATTGGCATGTGCCATTCGGCCAATCGGCACTCGAGCACAGTATTTAGTAAAAAATTCATCTGTATGATTATTGAAAACGCCGCCGAGAGTGAGTGTATTTACACGAATCCCTTTGTTGCCCCAATAGCTTGCCAGGTATTTGGTAAAACCAAAAATAGCGCTTTTAGAAACGGTATAAGTGACGGGTTTAAAGCTGGTCTGTTCAATCTCATTATCTTTTTTATACAATCGCTGATCTGGCCCTACCATACCGTAAATAGATGATATATTGACGATGCTGCCATGTCCCTGTCTAAGCAGATGCGGTGCAACTGCCTGGGTGCATAGAAAAATGCCGGTGAGATTGACAGCGATTTCTTTTTGCCATAGATCAAGCGGATAATTTTCGAATGTAAGTGTATGCTGCGCCTGATTTTCCGGATCAAATTTTGGGTCGAGCGCGACATTATTAACAAGTCCGTCGATCTGGTTAAAGCGGCTAATTGTAGATCTCACCATCTGTTGAATCGATGTCGGATCTGTCACATCGAGATAAACCGGCATAACACGCTCGGGATTAATACTGGTTGCCAGGTTGTTGGTTGCGGTCTGATTAATATCGCCAACGACAACATACGCACCGTTTTCCACGAGTGATTTAACGTACTCTTTGCCAATCAGACCAGCGCCACCAGTAATAATAATAACGCGGTTCTCAAGTTCAAACAATGTCCGCGACACGTATTTCTCTCCTTTCCAGAGCGGATTGTTTTGCTGCCAATACTATTTTTAATGTCATAATACCGTCATGTATGTCACAAATTGTTTTCTTTGATTGTTTGATAGATTCGATAAAGTGCTGCATTTCATGAAGAAACATGGTATTTCGCTCGAACCGCGGATCGGGCGTAAAAAGATGCTCAGCTTGGGCGTGAATAAGCCGTGCGGCGCCAGTTTTATTATTCCATTGAATTATACCTGTCTCGCCAATTATGCTTAATTCATGACGTGCAGGATTTTCCACATAATCAAGATAAACCGTGCCTATGGCGCCAGATTGAAAGCGCAGAATGATAGCCGCTGTATCTTCAGTATCAATATTCAGGTGGGATATTTTGTTACTAGCGCAATATACGCTTTCAATTTCACCGATTAACCAGCGCAGGTAATCGATTGGATGGCATAATGTCAATAGTGGCCCACCACCTAGTTCCTTTCTTCCACTGTAACTGTGTTGATAATTTTCCCACGGATGCCAACCTGGTAAATATTCGCCCCAATGTGCATGGACACTGATAATTTTACCGATCCGTCGCTCAGTCAACCACTGTTCAATATGACGCAGCGCAGGATGAAATCGAAACTGAAAACCAATCAGCGAAATAATCATTTGCTCGTCGATTAAATTTGTTAACTCCGACGTATGCTCGAGTGTATTAGAAACAGGTTTCTCAATCAAAACGTGCACACCGTGTGCAGTCGCCTGTAGCGCGGTGTTTATATGCATGGAAGATGGATTGGAAACAATAACTGCTGTGGGTTTTTGTCTTAATACTTTTTGTAAATCCGATTCAACCGGAAATTGTTGTAACAATTCGTTTGTTAGCGTGGAATGTCCTGTCCGAATAAGCGTAATATTCCGTTGACCAAGATTTAAGAGATTACTCAGATGTCGCTGTCCGATGGAGCCAAGACCGACGATGGCAAAGCTAAGTTCGTTTTTCAAGTGATTACCGATATTTGGTTCTGTTGTGTGACAAAATTAGTAATTTAATTTTACAATGATGTAGCTTTTAGTTTACGAACGTGTGAATTTAATCGTGATAAAAACCGGGAGTCAGGTGATTTATACTGAACACGGCTATAAACACAGTCCAAAGTGGTTTTAAGATATTCCTTTTTAAACCTTCCCTTACCTTCGGCCTTCCTTCAAAATGAAGGGAATGAAGGTTAAATCTGAAAATCACTTTCTTTCGAGCATAAATTGAACATTTAAGTAATGTAATTTATGAGCATAATATTGGTTGCTATTGGTCTTTGGCTATTAACTAATGGCCAACAGCTAATAGCACGTTAAGGATAGGCATTGAACTAGCCGCCCAATAAATATGTTTGAAATATGACCGTTTGAACTATAATTTACAATTGGGGAAGCTTGTAGCAAATAGGGAGGTAATTGAAATCAATTAAAAAAACGATCGGATTATCTGAATCGTGTGTGCTTGCCTTATGTTACCGTGACAGTCTTTGGCTTAGAACTTGATTTTATCGGAATTATTTTTTTTTCAAACCGTCGGGCAAAGCTTATCCCAAGAAACAACAAACTGCTGAGCGTAAGTTGCACATAAAAGGTTTGAATGCGCCATAGCATAGTGATCATACCGATTTGGCTTTCGGGAACAATCGAATGAAAAATAAAGAAGAACGATGCTTCTGCGCCGCCGGAAGCGCCGGGTGTCGGGATGACGCCCATCAGGCAGAATACAAACCATTGCAGTACAAATATCTTAAAAGGATTGATGTAAATACCGAGACTGAGCAGGAGCGTAAATAGAATCATATAATAACTTACCCAGTTCACTGTGGAAAAGAAATAGCTGACAAGAAAGCGGCGTTTCCCGTTTCGTGAAATAAGGCTGTATACTAATTTTAAATCGCTAATCACATGCTGGAAATAGTAATAAATACGCGACACGACTGGCAGGTTTGTTAACCAATGATGGAGAAAAATTTGTACATGACGGTTGAAACGAAACAATAGAATCGTGATACATATTGAAATGAGAACACCATAAAATATATAGGAATGAACAATCGAATATAGAATTGAAACAACAATCGGGGAGTGCCACATACCGGAGATGGTGATTGCAATCGGGATTGCTACCACGAAGAACAATGTATCTTCAACACTTCCGATAATAGCCAATGTAACAGCGGTTGCTCCGGAAAAACCTTGCTGCATCAGCATGGCAACCTTAACCGGCGCGCCGCCAACGGCAGTTGGACTTATGCCAGCGCCAAGTGTTGCACCAACAGCAATTTTTAGCAATTCCCAAAAAGAAATTGATTTGTCGAGAAATGTTGTCCATACCTTCATGCGTACCGCATGGGTGAACCATGGAGTAACAGCAAGGGTTAAAGACAGCAATAAATACGAAAATTGAATATGCTGAAGACTCTGAAAAATATGTCGATCCGTTGTGAAGAACGAAAAAAGCAAATTTCCCAGCACGCCTATCGGCAGAAAGATAATTACTTTACGAAAGATTTTCTGAAAATCGAATCGATTTGAGTTGTTGTTTTGTTTTGATTGCATGAGCGCGTTGCATGTTTAGCGTGTGATAAAGATTGGTCGAATGAAATGCATCGTAAAGTTGAAATAATTGAGAGAACACTGCGTTCCAGGAATATTGAGAAGCAACAAGGGTTCGACCAGCCTTGCCTTTTGCACGAAATCCGTTCGTAGAGAGTTTGTAAATATTTTCAGCCATTTGGCGGGCATCATTAATCGGAGTCAGCACACCAACAGTTTCGGGAATCCGCTCTCGCAACGCACCGGCATCCACGCCAACTACTGGTAAGCCACACGCCTGTGCTTCGGCCACTGATACACCAAATGTTTCGTGCGGGCCGGCAGTCACGTAAATATCCGAAGATGCCAGAATTCGTGCTAAATCCCCTCGGTTGGATTGGTAGGGAAGTACATGAAAGCGATCATCATTGGCAGCGAGTGCAGTCAACCGTGGCCGATCCGGGCCGTCACCAACGAGTATCAGGTGATAGCGTGGGTTGTTTTTCAAATGACGATAGGCACTAATTAGAACATCGAGTCGTTTTTCATCGGTAAATCTGCCGGAATATACCAGCGCCACATCATCATCCGTACACTTCCAGGCCTTCCGTAAATCCTCATTTCGTTGCGATGGATTAAATGTGTCGATATCCACGCCTAACGGAATGTAATAAACATCGGGAATTTTCAGTTTTTCCAGTTTATCACGAAAAATATGTGACGCGGTGATGGTTGCATCACAACGTGAGTAAACAAATTTTACGTATTGATAGGCAATTTTTTCAGCCAGACCTGCTGATAACGTACCAATTCGTGACTTCAAATATTGATGAACATATGCAGCGGGGTAATCGGTATGATAAAATCCCAGCACTGTGCAAGGGTTGTATTTTCGAAATTGAAATGCCACCCAGGGCAACAAATAGGGACTGCCTAATTCAATAATATCCGGCTGCTCATTTTCGAGAATGGAAAATACCTTATCATACCGAAGCATGAAACGATATGGCTTCTGCCCCGGTGCAAATGGTGCAGCTACCTGATAATCCGAAAAAGCGCCGTTTTTAGAATGTTGATCTTCGATTCCCGGGTAAATAAGTATATGTTGCCAATCAGTTTTTTCTTTTAAGTATTGACGCTTGTTTTCAATGTACGTCCGGATACCGCCGCCATTATTGGGAATGAAGGCCTGTGTTAAATCACAAATTTTCATGAGTCGAAACCACTTCTGTAAGTTCAGGTTGAATGAGAATGTTCAGCCCGTCCTGAAAAATAGACAGACCAAAGTTTATTACTTTACAGCAATCTGCTCTTTATGGTGAAAGCTGATCGCTGCTAATAGCAGACTGTTTTCATCAATTCATGCTGTAGTTAAATATCATACGTTGATAGCTATGCACCAGGCGGGAATTGATCGCATCCCAACTGTACTGTTTAGCGAGTTCCTGTGCATTGCCGCCCATTTCTTTGCGTTTAGCAGAATCTTCGATTAGCGGGAGCAATGATGCCGCGAAATCTATCGGATCGTTCGCTTTGGCAACAAATCCCGTTGAATTGTGACGAATCAAATCCTGAACGCTGCCTTTGTCCACACCAACAATTGGTAAGCCGGATGCTGATGCTTCCAGAATCACATTGCCGAACGTTTCGGTGGTGGATGGAAATGCAAAAATATCGGATGAGGCGTACCATTTGGCCAGCTCTTCGCCGTACAAATAACCGGTAAAATGGGCATCGGGCATTTCGGTTTCCAATTGCTCGCGCATGTGTCCATCGCCCACGACAACAATTTTATAGCGACTGCCTTGCGCTTTCAGAATACTGTTTGCCTCAATCAGGTCATCCAAATCCTTTTCTTTAACCAGTCGCCCAACAAACAGCAAAATTGGTTCATCCGTCACCCCGATCGAACGACGTAGTTCATCGCTGCGTTTGTTGGGAGAGAACATCGCTGTATCGATGCCACGCGCCCAAAGTTCGAGTTTACCGAAGCCACGCGCACGAAGTTCGTTTGCAGTGCTGGGTGATGGCACATAAATTCGATCAAATTGATTGTAAAACCATTTCAGATAATTCCAGCCAATGTGCTCCATCGACTGTAATTTATAATATTTGAAATAATCGACAAAATGAGTGTGATAGCTGGAGACTGCCGGAATTTTCTTTTCACGCGCGTAATTAAGACCACGCAAACCCAGTGGCGTTGGCGTAACAGCATGGATGATGTCGGGTTTAAAATCATCCAGCATGTCATCAATATTGTGTAATGCCGGTACACCCACCCGGTAGTGCGGATATATAAAATACAGTGGAAACGACGCGACTTTAAACACCCGATCAGTCCATTCAGTATTTTCATCAGGTTTAAAGGTGGAGAAGAAATAGAACTCAATATCCTTGGCTACCAGTGTGTTTGCCAGGCGATTGAGCGTGTTTGCCACGCCGTCTGTGCTTGGTGGCAAACTTTCAGTAAAAAATGCAACTTTCATATATTAACCCCTCTCAAAAAAAATCACGTTAGAAAAACAACCAGATGCCAAATTGTGAGCATAATACACCAAGCACCATACCGGCAATAACATCAGTTGGATAATGGACGCCAAGATAAATCCGCGAGAATCCAACCAGCGTTGCCCACACATATAACACAACCTGAAGTGGAGGAAATGCAAATCCGAACAATGACGCCATTAAAAACGCAGCGCCGGTGTGGCCGGATGGAAAGCTATATTTGTCAGGTGGTGCAATCAGAAATGTAATTCCCGGCACTCCCTTAAACGGCCGTTCACGTTTAATCCATATCTTCATCAATTTATGAATCGGCAGTTCGAGAGCAAATGCTGTTAATGCTGCGGCCAGCAGCTTATGAATGATCGGATTGTTGATACATAATAGCGCGATGCCGACGAGACCATACAAATAACCATCACCTGAACGTGATATCCAGAAAAAAATCCGATCGATGGTTCGTTTCCCGTTCCAGCTTAAAATGTGTTGGATCAGGAAAATATCAAATTGTGTGAAATTGTTAATGATTAGTTTTGCCATCGTTTCCTCCAAGCTTTGAGGAATTTTACACTTCTTATGTTAAGAAACGATGAACTTGAATTGAACATGGAATTACATTTTTGTGACGAAATGAAAAATAAATTAAATGATTGTGAACATAACTCAGATACTATATTAAAAAGCTGCTGAAGCAGCTAAACACCTGGGGGACGTCTATAAAACACCAAGCTGAAGCATGGCGCTGATTTAATTGTACAAATACCGCGATTTATCGTGGTGTTACAACTGCCAAAAACCAATCTGCTGTAGTATCTGAAATATAAACATAATCATTATAAATTATTAGCAGGTCAGCCAAACATGTTCCTGGTTTCCGATAAGTAGGCAGACGCTTAATCGTGTATTATTGTGCAGTTATTGGACGTCCTTGCCACGGAGAATATCCTCCAGATTCTAACCTGCTCGCTTGCGGGCTATGAGATCGGGATGCTCAACTATTACTAAATATGATCAATTTCGTTTTCTCAACCCGCATCAACCTGGTTTAACTCGGTAAGTGAAGTTAAGTTATTTCTAAATTTAATTATTAAAGCGCCGCTCCAATGTATTGACTGCAGTTTTTCGAATTCGATAATGCTCTCTTTTCCAGTGGTAATGTCATCGTATCGTTCTGAAAATTTCATTATTTGTAAATTTGTCTGCTACCTAAATGTAACACAACAATGTTTTTTTAAGACAGCAACAAGTCTTAATTAGTGATGAACCTCATTGAAAGGATATCCCGTGAAAATTGCTCATCTTTCTGATCTTCATATTTCACCACTAAGCCGGCCTGAAAATTCCGATATTACCAGACGGCTATTAAATTACGCACTGGAAGAAGGGGTCGAACATATTGTTGTCACGGGTGATTTAACAGATTTAGCGCGGCCTGATGATTTTTGGGAAGCACGTAAAATTTTTAATGACTATGGATTATTGAATCCTTCAAAATTGACGGTTATAATCGGCAATCATGATATTTTTGGCGGGGTTCATCTGGCAAGGGACTTAATAAAATATCCAACACAATGTGATGCTGTTAATTATAATCGAAAGGTTCATGAATTTAAAAGTTATTTCCTGGAGACATTTGAAAATATCTATGTGGCCGACTCGGCAGTAATATTTCCATTTATAAAGCCGGTTGGTGATTTAATGTTTATCGGTGTCAATTCCATTGCCCAATATTCCAAACTGAGAAATTTATTTGCGGCAAAAGGCCGAATTTATAAATCACAGCTTACAGATCTGGAAACGCTGCTAAAAAAATATGGCCATGATGCCAAAAAGCGTATACTTCTGATTCATCACCATTTTAACAAGCAGGCGGATACCCAGTTTTCATCGCGTCAGCCCATGTTGAAACGGATTGAGTTGCACGCTAATCGTTTGCAATACAAGCGAAAACTATATCGTTTAATGCGAAAGCACAACATCGATTTGACACTACATGGACATGAACATTTATCGCACCAATATAATCAGCGCGGATTTCATTTTATGAATTCCGGCGGCTGTGTGGATAAAATTAAACCACGACAATTAATTGTAAATTTCATTGAATACCGCGGTGACAAACTAATCACCGAAATTCGGACTATTAACGAAGACAAACGTGCCAATCGACATAAAATTTTAACGGATACACTTATTTTAAACGATTAGCCTGGAGTAAACACCATGACACCCCCAAAATCAGTACATGTTGTGATCGATCTGTCGCATGTGCAATATGGGGTTCGGGATTTCTTGATGGAAGAGTGGGCAGGAGCGCCAGCGCTGCACCAGTTTATTGAGCGGGTCAAAGAGGCCAGACTTGTTGAAACAATCGGCCTTCATCATTGTTGGCAGGACTTGCATGACCAGATTTTGGCGATCGCGCGAAAAAATTATTGTTCCTGCTATCTGAACAAGGAAACGCATTTGTTTCATGCAATTGATAAAATTGCACAGGTGCAGCAGGCGGACGGAATTCTTCTGCTTTCTGCAACATGTCCGTTGATCGATCCGGGTATTGTTGACCGATGCATCAGTATTTTTCTTGACCATTCCACGGCATTCGATTTTATTAGTAATGGTATTATCAACTCCTTCCCGGCGGGGAACACTGTATCACTGGTCAATACTAACACATTAAAGACAATCATGCACAACATATCTAATTGGCGACGGTTTAGTGGATTTAATGATTTTTTCAATTCACATGCTGATTATTATGCTATCCATCACCTTGAGTGGGAATATCAAACACCTTATATCAATGATATCCGCTGGAATGTTACTCAACCTGAAGACGTAGCCTTTCTAAAGCAAATATTCGAAACATTGCATGCTTTCAAACCGAATTTTGGCATTCACGATGTGTTAAAACTGCTGATGTATCGTCCGGATTTGAAATTGTCGGTTTGAATGGTTTCTAAATAATGTTTGTCCGGAAATGCTTATAATCGTAATGCAAGCATCCTGCTTGCAATTCGAATATTAAACTTAGCACCAATTTTTACGCATGTTGTCCCGCCATCGGCGGGAATGCTCTACGTTTCTGGACAGACAATAACTCGTCGTATTTAAAGTTGAAAGCCGGACAATATTCTTTATTTTTTTGTATCTACTTTTACTTTGTCACTTTAAGAAACAGTATCCATTCAATAACTGATGGTGAGTGTACCCTTCGACACTGTTCGTGTTCCGATACATCGGAACGGCACGCCGCTGCGAGACGGCAAGCTCAGGGTACGGAACATACCGTTGACTGATCCCGCCGAA
>JAFGDW010000285.1 GCA_016931935.1 Candidatus Zhuqueibacterota bacterium
CCTGTGAATCCGTGAAATCCTGTCTAAAATATGTTTTAACATTTTCTGCCAAAAAATGTCAGAAAATAATTTCTCAGTTACTAACATTGATAATTAGTAATCGTTACTATTCAGCCACTTGTCATTCCGTCCCGCGATGGTGTGCCGGAATGACAACACGAGTGAATAACTACTAGTAATCAACCATATTTCATTTATTATATTAACTTTCTGCTATCCATTAAATTGTTCTTAATCACCAATTTTCGCTTGACTATCGATCAAAATTTAAGTACTTTGGGAAATGACTATGCTCAATATTATTTCTATTATATATCTGACAATCGGCGTACTTATTCTGCTGCTTGGCATTCTTATCTTTCGTGAAAATCCAAACAAACGAATCAATCGCACAACCGGGACCATGATGTTTTTTGCATCATTGGCGCCACTTATGGGTGGATTCGGAATACTTATCAACGCCTATGCGACTCCTATCGATATGGATATGACGGTGCTGAATCGTCTGTTTCTTATTTGGGAGTTTTTCTTTCCACAATTGTTGGTTTTTGCACTCATATTTCCAACGGAAAAACGAATCCTGCGTGATTTCCCACAAATTACACTGCTGATGTACATTCCGCATCTGATCCATTTTTTCATTATTATGATTTTTCGTAGTCCGGAATCGATTGTATCACTGATTAAATTATCTCAAATCAATACGCACGTCCTGTTGCAGCCGCTGGTTGTTGTCATGAATTTGCTGTTAGCGTTGCTCAGTTATTTCTATGAATTCCATACCAATGTTTTTGCAATTGTTAATTTAATTTATGTGGTTTTGGCGATTTTCATTATGTACCGCGGCTATCTGGAGTTAAACAATCCTCTGCAACGTAAACAAGTGGGACTCGTTCTTTGGGGAATTCGCGTTAGTGTCGGATTGTATGCGATTTCGTACTTGCTCCCCCGGATCATCCCGTTCGCCGCTTCCACCGGCTTGAACTATCTGTTCTCCATTTTGGCACTAATAATTGGGCCCGGTTCCATCGCCCTGGCAATCATAAAATATCAATTTCTGGACATCCGGCTTATTTTGCGTCGCGGTATCATCTTTTCAGTTACGTCGGGGTTGCTGGTCGGCATTTACCTGATTATTTACGATAACACAAAACGCTTTATCACCGGATTGTTGGGAATCGACATTCCGATCATTGAAGTTTTATTCCTGATTTTAGCTGTCATTATGTTTTATCCTGTTTTGAGTGCTATTGAAGAGGGGGTTGAAAAATATTTTCATCAGGGGAAAAAGGATTATCGTCAACTACTTCAAACTCTTAGCCGTGACATTCTGCATATTATTGACGCATCTCAATTGCAGGAAAAAATCGTCATTCCGTTAAAGGAATATATGCTCCTGGATAGTGCATTCGTTTTTATTCGCCAAAAGGAAAATTCGTTTGTGACAGAATGCGCACGGGACAGTGACTTACGCAATATAACATTTCCACCTACCAGCGAATTGATCGAACAATTACACACCATTCATGAAGCCATAAAATCCGATGCGCTGATTGCCCGGCTGACAAATTCGGTCGATGCTGCAAAATTACGGAAATTAAACGCCCGGCTCATTATACCACTTCGGCATCACGATAATCTGATTGGTATGTTTATCGTCGGGTCAAAGGCATCCGGAACGTCGTTCACATCTGAAGAGATGACACTACTGCTTCTGCTTGCTGATCAAATGACCTTTGCACTCGAAAATATTGAATTATACGAGGAGAAACTGGAGAAACAACGGATTCAGGAGGAAATATCCGTCGCCCGCGAAATTCAACGGATGCTGCTGCCTCATAGCATTCCGGCAGGCAATAGCTTTGAAATTTCCGCGCTGAACATTCCGTCAAAGGAAGTGGGGGGAGACTATTACGATTTTGTTGAGCTGAACGAACATCATATCGGGATTGCGATTGGTGATATTTCCGGGAAAGGTGTGCCCGGAGCGCTATTGATGTCGAATTTACAGGCAACGCTGCGAGCCGCCGCATACGGTCATGAATCCAGCGCCGAAGTGACACGCTTGATTAATCGTCAAATTACGCGGACAACATCGACCGAGAAATTTGCTACTTTTTTTTACGGTATTTTCGATTCATCCAAACATACATTTACCTACACCAATGCCGGCCACAATTACCCAATCATCCGAAAAAAGGATGGCACGTGCAAATATTTAATGAGCGCTGATCTGATTATTGGGGTTCAGGAAGAGTATGCTTACCGGGAGCATACAATTAAGCTCGATCATGGGGATGTGCTCGTCCTTTATACGGATGGAATAACCGAAGCGATAAATAGCCAAAGGGATGAGTTTAGTGATCAACATCTTATCGATACAATATGTTGTCATGAAATGTATTCTGCGGAAGAATTACGTAATCATATTTATGATGAGGTTTTGCATTTTACCGGGGAAGAAAGCCAATACGATGATATAACGCTGATTGTACTGCGGGTGTTGGGGTAGTTGGTTTAATATTCAATAACTCTTTATTAAATATTCAAATTGTGACCGCTTTAAGTAAAATACTATTTGATTAATGTAACCGTACAAACCGCAATTTCCAAATAACAAATAAATTACAATCAAGAATAAACAAAATTCAAAATTCGCTCTAAATAAAGCAGCCCGCATAAATATTTTATTAATTTACGACTTCAAATATTCCTTCCTCAAAACGTGTATTGCAGACAAAACGCCCACACATCATGATTGATTATCGGTTGAAGTGAAACCTGATTCGCTTCTTCACCGGGTTTTGTCACCAATGCATCGATGATGGCAACGCTCCACAGTGCTCCCATAATGTAACCACTCACTTGCCGACGTTTGTACCATGTATTGTAAGTGTTGTAGGTGGATTCAATTGCGATTGGGGTGGTTGCATCCATATACAAATCGCGCTTTTGTTGTGTTTGCCAGGCTGTGCCAACAAGCGCTACAGTGCTCGCTGTTGCGGCTGTTATCAATACCCAGCCTTTACGCACTTGTCCCTTATGAATTTGTCCCCATCCCGGAATGAGCGCAGAACGCATCACCGCACCCGGACGACGGTCAGGTGCAAGCACATATCGTACTTGCGTTTGCTGACCGGATTCCGGTTGGTACGCAGCCTTGATTTCATTAAAAAAAGTTATAATTTTGGGCGATACATAAACCGGGTCCAATTCTGCCTGTCGATTCAGTTGAATCGCCTGCTCAAATTGACGCTGGGCCTGCTGCAAATCTCCATCCGAATAAAGAATAACACCGAGCACTTTATGCACCGTTTCCAAATCGGACGGGCGATACTGTTGCCAGTTTACCAATATGCTTTCTGCAATCGATTGGGCCGTTGCATAATCGAGACGGTGAAATGCATCCTGCATCGATTCAACGTTATCCTGGGCGATTCCTGAACCAGGAATGCTCAGCAGAATACAAATGAGTGTCACCAGAAAATTTATTTTGATCCTTATTATTTTCATATATTATACTTGAAATGAGTGAGCAGGCGAATGTAGAATTAACGAAGCAGCATCATTTTTCTCGTTTCCAATCCTTGACCATCAATTATTAATCGATAAATATAAACGCCACTGGCAACATCATGCCCAAGCTCATCTGCGCCATGCCACACTATCCTGAAATCTCCGGCATCCATCGGACCGAGTTCAAATGTACGAATGTGTTCGCCCCGTAAATTATAGATGACTATTTTCACATCACTTGTCGGACGACCTAACTGAGTGCTAATAACAGTCGATGCATTAAATGGATTCGGATAATTTTGATAGAGATGATAATCCGTCGGTTTGATTGTCTGGACTGGCACGGTTGTCGACGAGTTCCTTTGAACTTTCAGTCGTAGTACAGTGTTAATCGGAGTCGATGTACGATCGATTAATGAGAACTGCTGTCCGCCAAATACATAGATATGATCGTAATACAAAACAGCGCAATGCCCGTACACATTCAGATCAAGCTCACCGTTCGTTGCTATCCATTCATTTGTTGGTGCACTATATTTCAGCAACGTCGGGATTACATTGACATCCGCATTCCCTTGAGTTAGTCCACCAAACACATAGATTGTATCATCCACGGTTACGGCAGCGAAATCGTAACGTGATTCCGGCATTGAGGGGATCATTTTAATATCATCAAGACTGTAACGTTCTGCGACCATCAGCGGTCCCCAATAGAGCCCGCCAAAAGCATATATCGCGTCATCCGCAACCACCGACGCCATAGATTCCCGGGACGGATCAAGCTGCCAGGTATAAGAAATCGTCCATTTATGTAAATAATCATCCCAGTATTCGATACTGCCGGTTGGGGCATCGTCACCTGTTAATCCTCCCAGCGCGTAGATTCTACCCATATAGTTCACTGCTGATAATGACTTTCGTGCTTCATTCATTTGGCTATGAACTTTCCAGCCCGGCATATTCCGATGATAAACTTCGACTGACGACAATGGTTCGCCTTCAGCATTTTCACCACCAATGACAAAAATAGAATCCCGATGAAGTACAACCGCTGCATTCCCACGCGGGATTTGCAAATCTTTCCCGTTGCTGAACCAGGCATTGGCCCAGGGATCGTAAATCGAAACGGTGTTCACTGGCTTATCATTCTCATCATAGCCGCCGATCACATAAATCTGATCATCATATACCACAGCACTGGCGCCGTAACGGGCGGCAGGCATGGAACGTAATGCTTCCCATTGCGCCTTTGCGGAACCGGATAGAAAGAGAATGAAGAATGTTATATATAATAGTCTTTTATTCATGGGCTTTCTTTCAATACGTTTTGCCCAAAAATGAACGTAATCCATATTTTGACTTTTGATTAACTTCAAAACATATTTATTTGTGATTCGAAGATAAAGGGTTAGCATTCCCGGTATTATTTTATTTTTCGTTATGAACTCACTTGATAATCAGGAAAACTGTTTTATACCCCTGAACTTAAAACCTTGAACCAACATACTTTTAATCGACATCCGTAACGTTCATAACAATATTTGTAAAATCAACCAACTCGTCAAGATGATTCTCGATGATATCAATCAAGATTTTCATGTCGACATCCTGGTATTGGTGAACAAGTGTATTTCGAAATCCCACCATGGCTACCAGGCGATCTGCTATTATTGGTGGAATAATTTTTTCTTTTCGCAGTAACCGAAAACTATCCCGACTTTCTTTCGGCACTCCAAGTTTTTTCTTTCGAACAACAATATTAGCCAGGTCAATGCACAATTCACATGCACGAATCAGGTTTGCACTAATCGCATCCTGTTGCAGGAAATTTTTCTCAAACGGCAATTCCGATGGCATCGCATAATACGTGCGGATTTGCAAAATGCAACGCTCAATACTTTCCTTTTTATTCACAACAGCGTCGTTCATATATTCAGCACTTTTCCTGTTGTCTTAATCTCCTCGAGTATTTCCTTGCGCTCAAAATTTAATTGTTGATAATACGAAAGCGTCAACATCTCAAATTCATCGGCTGCCCTGGTATCGCGGCAATCTATTTTACGATTGGCTGAAATAATTTCAGTTTGGAACACCGTGGAAACACATCGAATATTTATCAGATCAATATTTTTATGCAGTTCTCTTTCAAGTTCCCATCGGCAATCCGACATGACCAAAGATGCCAATTTTTTGGCAGTTTCATGTGGAAGCAGCACGGCAATATCAATATCACTATCCTGCCATTCATCATCTGTTCCATATGTGCCGAACAGGTAAATTGCCTGTACATTTGGATAATGATTTGTAATGATGTTGATTATATCCTGATGCATAAAAGTATCTCGACAATCGGACAACATTTCCCAATGCCCCATTGTTACGTTCACGCAAAATCCATGCCTATCGAAGCAGCGAATAGTGTCGTTGCAAAGTATCGCCAGCCGTTATGTGTATCGTTTCCATCCGCGCCGGTAGATGCGGATGGCGGATAGTCAGGCTATGCGAACCCTGTGCCAGTCGGATTGGTTGGGATACCGGTGTTACATCCAGCGAATCGCCATCGATCCAAATTTCCCCCCAGGGCTGTACATCGACCTGCAAATAACCAACTTCCTGCCACAGCGAAACAAACCACATGTTTTCCACAAGCGCACGGGTGTGCAAAGTTTTCTCAATCGTCGGGAATCCGGGACAAAGTAGTGACACTGTTATTTCCGCGACATCTTTATTTAGGTTAATACTTACTGGCGCGATACCAAGTGTATCACCGTTCATGAGGACCCAGGCGCGTGGATCAGTTTCAATCTCAACTTCAATTTTATTTATGACCGTTGAATCCAATGCAACCAACCGGCTGGTATCAATTGCTAATATTGTTTTAGCAGTTCCCGGTTTATCCGTTACCCGAGCGACGATTTCCGGTTTTTTTTCAGCCACTTGGGTTTGTTGATTCAATTTGGCGGTATTTATAGAAACTATATTTTCATCCGCACTCGGCGCTTTATTAGAATCTACTGGTACCAACGGCTTTTCAAAAGTCTGCTCCGACATGGATACTAATTTTTCGCCAACGCTGGATTGCTTCATGAACCAAACAGCGCTGATAATCGCCACAGCCACAACACCCACCACAATGTACAATACTTTCGATTTTCGCGTCTGTGGCACTACGGGTGTTTCGCCCAATGGTGTAACTTCGTTTTCAGAGAACACGATTGGTTGATACTGTTCCGGCGAATCCCAATATGCCTTAACATCAAAACGCTCGAGCTGTTGCAGTAACAGACGCAGTTCGGATAATATTTCACCTGGTGACTGAAGCCGTTGATCGGGCTGTTTTTGAAGCAAACGCTCGACTATTTCAAGGAGCGTCGACGGAACATCATCACGGGAATTCTTGACCGACAAAGGTTCAACATTAATGATCCGTTTGAATATCGCCTCGATTGTATCAGCCGCAAATGGATTTTCACCGGTAAGCATTTCATAACACACAACGCCAACTGAAAATAAATCACTTCGTTCATCCGAGATTCCGGACTGTACTGTTTCCGGCGTCATATAGGGCGGCGTGCCCTGAATGTGTTGTGTGGCGGCTACGCCTGCAAATCCCAAATCCGCCAGTTTGACGCGGCCATCCGGTGAAATAAGAATATTATCGGGTTTGATATCGCGATGACAAATGCCGCATCGATGCAGCGCCTGCAATCCGGCACTGAGCTGACTCAGAATATCCACAGCCACATCCACAGGGACCGGCCCATGTACTTCCAGATGCTCAGCAAGCGTTTGGCCCTCAATAAACTCCATCACCAGAAACGGCACATCATCCTGCACTTCCGCGTCAAAAATCGACAGTACATTAGCATGACTGATGCTGGCCAACATCAAGCCTTCATCGCGAAACCGGCGTGTCAGTTCAGTGTCTGCGATCAGGTCCGGGTTCAACTGTTTTAAAAGAACAATACGATTGAGTGCTGGTTGAAACGCTTTATATACCGTTGTGATCGGTCCACGATGCAGCTCCGCAATCAGTTGGTATTTACCGATCGTCTTCATCCTTCCATTCCTTCAGCCGGTAATGCAGCCACCGTCGGGATACGCCTAATTGTGCGGCTGTTTCCGTAATATTTCCATTCGTCTCGCTCAACGTACGTTCGACCAGTTGGCGCTCGAAATCTTTCAGTTTAACGCCAATCGGCAATGACGGCGTTGGATTGTCTTGCAATTGCAAATCCGATCGATCTATTTTGGTCTGCCGGGATAACACCACTGCACGTTCAATCGTGTTTTGTAATTCACGAACATTGCCCGGCCAACTGTATGTTTTTAAGGCCTGCACTGCCTCCGGAGTGAAACTGTTAATGGCTTTTTTATTCTTCTGTGATGATTTCTCCAGAAAATATCCCGCCAATTCCATGATGTCATTATGGCGTTCACGCAGTCGCGGTACGTTCACGTTAATCACATTCAAACGATAATATAAGTCTTCCCGGAAATTTCCGTTTTTCACTTCTTCGAACAAATTTTTATTTGTCGCGGCGATGATCCGAACATCTACGTGCCGAATCTGGGTCTCGCCCACACGCTTAATTTCACCCTCTTGCAAAACACGCAGCAATTGCACTTGAATGTGCGGACTCAACTCTGATACTTCATCCAGGAAAAATGTACCTTTGTCGGCGGCTTCAAACAATCCTTTTTTATCCGCGGCCGCACCGGTAAACGCGCCTTTTTTATGACCGAACAATTCACTTTCCAACAATGACTCGGGCAACGATCCACAAAACAACGCCAAAAATGGCTTATCTTTTCGTACACCATTGTAATGAATTGCCCGGGCGATCAATTCTTTTCCGGTACCACTTTCCCCCTGGATTAGCACTGTCGCATCTGTGTCGGCAACACTGGTCATTGTATCAAAAACCCGCTGCATTGCCGGGCTGGACCCAATAATACCATCGAACCGATGCGCCTCTTGCACATGCTTTCGCAATTGTTGATTTTCTTGCTGAAGCTGTTCGTACAGCCGGGCATTTTCGATTGCAATCGCCGCCTGATTGGCAAATGCCTTTAAAAACGGCAGACTATCATCCGTGAATCCCGAACGTTGTTGAATACTATCGAGATAGATGGCGCCAATAGAGCGTTGTTTAATTGTCAACGGTACACACGCCACCGATTGAATTTTCTGCAACACAATACTTTCGGCGCCGGCAAACCGATCATCTGCCTGAACATCGAATGCCATCACCGGATTCCCCTGAGATAATGCCTGCTTCACAACATTATTCGAAAACCGACTCAGATCAATCGCCACATCATCCGCGATATTGCGTGCGGTTTGCACTGTAAATTCACCGGCGTCATCAAGCAGCAGAATAAAACCGCGCTCTGCCTGCACGGTTTGCAGCGCGATATCCATAATTGTATTTAATAACGGATCCAGTTCCCGTACAGTATTAATCGTACAGCTAATTTGCGAAATCGCATCAAGCGGATCGTGTCGTATATCATGATTCATATTCATTCATCCACCCTTCCCACATTACTGTGTTACTTTAAATTCAGCTTCACGCGAACTACTCCAGTTACCAAATTCATCAACCACGGAAACAGTCCAGTAGTAATTTTCATCCCGATCCAAGGGCTGTGATACTCGGATTGAATCTGTTTCGAACATAACATTTTGACTCCACTTCAAGTACGATTTATTCACGCCACTAATCGTCCAGAAAACCTCAATTCGATATGTGAAAGGATAAACCAACTCATCCACTGGTTGCCATTTTAAAACCGGCCGAGGATCGTTAATATATATAAAACCCTGAGGCTCTACCGTGTTTGGTCTCATATTTATGATTCGCGCCAGGTATACTGGCGAAGATAACACACTTGTATTAATGTCATCAATTGCCTCAATAAACATCGGGTAACCAAGCAAATTTTCAATACTTGAGCCTGGCAATTTATTTTCACTATAATGAACGATGTATTTACCGGGCGAGTCGTAATATTCACTTGTATTAATTGTATCTACAAATGTAAATTGCGGAATTAAAAATCGGATGTTTTTAACATCCCAGATACCATCCGGATCGCTGACCGTTGTTTCAACATACAATCGGTACAAGCTTTGAGGATTACGCCACATATTTATATGTTCGGATCGGACAATGAAAGATTCAATTTTAGGTAGGGCATTCAGATTAAATTGTACTGTTTTCCCGGATGATTGTTCGAGCGACACATGAATGGTGTCAGCACTGTATCCTGAAGCGCTTGCATAAAGTAAATAATCACCGGGCTGCAAATCTGTGAATGCAAAAACACCATCCGGGCTAGCATCAACCCACTGATTGCCGGGGGAAATTTGAATTCGTGCTGAACTAACGGGACGAAATGGAGGATAATACCTGTACACTGTCCCCTGGACCCAGCATTTATTGGGATTAACGACCGGATCCAGCGGATTATCTCTGGGTGCGTCTTTCACACAGCGAACGATCCCTGCCATGCCAATCAGAATACCCATGAACCAGAATATGTAACGGATCGTTCGCAATTTCATTAGGTGTCCATGTGTTAAATGGAATTAATTTATCCGGGAATGAATCATCTATTTTATTTTGAGTTACTATTTGCCAAACGTTCTTCGCGAAGCTTCTTTGCATGTTCAAGCTCAATTCGCTCGCGATGCCGATTGGCTTCTTCAATCGTTTTGAATTTAAAAACTCCGCAAGGGATATCTATCGGATTGAGTTTATTGCCGAATTTGTACAACTCAGCGAGATGCTCAAAATATCGTTCATCCGGATTAAAATTCCATAATGCTTTTTCAGCGTCTTCAAAAGATTTGTATTTATAAACGGGCATTTAGGATTTCTTTTTGTTTAAGATTAGTTCTTTTAAAAAAGACGCATCGATTTTATCTTTTTCTCGAACTGTGTCTGACTTCATATTTAATAATGTTTCTGGTGTCGCGACCCTGATTTTAATACCTTTAAAGTTTATTATTTCATAATCCAAATTATCGAACGAAAAAACATCCCCTAATTTATTTACAATATCAATGTAAAATCCGTGTGGCGTCCCATATCGAATAACAGGATACGAGACTAATTCGCGTTCTGTTATTTCTTCAATTGAATCATCATCATACATTGAATAGAGAGCTTTTCGAAGCAGATCAATATTTTCAGGAGTTAATTTCACAATAATATCAACATCACGTGTTAGACGATCCAGCCCATGAATATTGATTGCAACTCCGCCGATCAAAATATATTCAACATTATTTCTATCCAGAGCATCTAAAAATTTCAGAAATTCTTCAAATTGATCATTCATTTTTTAACTCATATAAGAGCAATGCTATTATACCATATTCTCCTACTCATCCAAAACCATGCTCAATCCAATCCGTCCAGCCGCAGCGTTTACAGACAATATCTTCACCCGCACCACTTTGCCGACGCTAACTACATCCAGGGGATTTTTAACATACTTTTTGGAGAGCTGGCTTTTGTGGACCAGGCCATCGGTTTTGACGCCGATGTCGACAAATGCACCAAAATCGACTACGTTACGAACCGTGCCCTGCAGCACCATGCCTTCCTGCAAATCTTCCATTTTCAATACATCCTGACGCAGGATCGGCTTGGGCAGTTCGTCACGGGGATCACGATTGGGTTTTTCCAGACTATCCACAATATCCGAAAGCGTGAGTTCACCGGCGCTACATTGTTCAGCTAACGTTTTGACCGACAACTTTTTCTCGCGCATGCGTCGTCGTAAAATGCTGCCATCGGTTTTTACGGTGATCGGATTTAATTCCAGGAGTTGCAGCATTTTCTCGGCTGCCGTGTAGGATTCCGGGTGAACGGCAGTAGAATCAAAAAACATATCTGCGTTGGGGATACGTAAAAAGCCGGCGGCCTGCGTGAAGGCATTGTCTCCCATGCCTTTTACTTTCATCAATTCATCGCGTGAGTTAAATTTGCCTTTCTCATCACGAAGTTTGACAATATTATCCGCCACGCGGCTATTAATGCCAGCCACATAGCGAAGTAATGCTTTCGATGCGGTATTCAGATCAACGCCAACCAAATTTACGCACGATTCCACAACACGGTCGAGCATTTCGCTGAGTTTTGTCTGGTTGACATCGTGCTGGTACAATCCGACGCCAATTGATTTCGGATCGATTTTCACCAGCTCGGATAACGGATCGAGCAACCGTCGGGCAATGGAAACAGCGCCACGCATCGACACATCCATATCCGGAAATTCTTCTTTCGCCAGTTTCGATGCCGAATACACCGATGCGCCGGCCTCACTCACGATGATATATGATAAACCGTTACCATATTCTTCGATCACTTCAATCGCCAGGGCTTCAGTCTCCCGCGAGGCAGTACCGTTGCCGATACACAAAATCGTTGCGTTATATTTTTTACACAATTGCTTGATAGTCGTTTTGGATTCACCCCAGTGATTCTGCGGGGCATGCGGATAAATGGTAATCCCTTCTAAGAATTTACCGGTACCATCAATCACCGCAATTTTCGATCCGGTGCGGTAACCGGGATCGATGCCCAGGATTGCATTTCCGTGAATGGGTGGTTGCAATAGAATGGCACGCAGGTTTTTGGCGAATATTTCGATGGCGTGTTCATCCGCAATTTCGGATAAGCCATTTCGAATTTCGCGCTCGATCGATGGCGCGATTAACCGATAATACGCATCGGTGATCGCCATTTTGAGATGATCGTAAAAGGGTGAACTTTCATTTTTTAGATATCGTTTTTCAATCGTGGTGATGCAATCGTCTTCGGGAACGTTAATTTTCACCCGCAGCACATTTTCACGTTCACCGCGATTGATGGCCAACGTACGGTAAGGCTGAATTTCTTTCACCAGTTGAGAAAATTCAGCGTACATTTCATAATTGCCAAGCTCATTTGCGTCTTTGGCTTCGGATATAATCATGCCCTGTAGTTCGGAAATTTCACGAATCTCTTTGCGGATGTCGGCATTGTCAGATACGGACTCGGCACAAATATCGCGGGCGCCCGCGAGTGCTTCTTCAGCCGAGGCAACACCTTTTTCTTCATCAATAAATGTGGCGACAAACGCATCGAAATCATCAATATCCGTCGCCAGTTCCAACATTTTTTCCGCCAGCGGCTCCAAGCCTTTTTCTTTAGCAATTGTGGCGCGCGTCCGTTTCTTCGGTTTATAAGGAAGATATAAATCTTCCACTTCCTGCAGCTTGGCAGCCGCTTCAATTTTTGCCTGTAATTCCGGCGTAAGTTTGCCCTGCTTTTCTATGGATGCCAGGACAGTTGCCTTCCGATCATCCAGTACCCGCAGCACCCGGATGCGATCTTCAACGTCGCGAATTTGCTCTTCGTCTAAATTACCGGTTACTTCTTTCCGGTAACGTGCAATAAACGGTACAGTGTTTTCACCATCCAACAGTTCAATGGTTCGTTCAACTTGTGACACTTTCAGGTTCAGCTCTGTCGCAATCGTGGAGAAATGTTTTACCGCGTTCATATATTTACTTCTTACCTCATAAAAAATGTTACTGATTGTTACTTATTACTTTAAATTTCTTCTAAAGTAATGACTTTTTGGTAAAATTGCAAGGAATTTTTGCTTGCTATTCGGAGGGTTTTTCGTTATCTTTTCATTATGATTAGAACGATATCCAAAAATGAAATTACATCGATAATAAATCAAAATTTCAAAAATGATGAAATTATCGCGGCCATTTATTTATTCGGTTCCCAGGCTTCGGGTAAGACACATTCGAGAAGTGATATTGACATCGCAATTTTATTTAACAAATGTCTTCCCAAAATAGAGGCCCATTATCGGCTGGAGACATATTTTACCAAACTTTCAAGAGCATTAGAAGCTGATCCTGATATTGTTGATATGGAGCATGTAAACTTAATTTTATTGTTCGAAATACTGCACGATGGCGTTATAATCCTGGAAAATAATCAGGATCGAAACCGCGTTTTTCAGGCTCAAAAAATTATTGAATGTATTGATTTTCAGGTAATTGCCAAACGCTGTGCACACGGGATGTATAAAAATACAATGGAGCGGTTGCGTGGTAAAGACTACAGTACTGTATCGAAAAATTGATTCCGTTCGTCATAATCTGAAACGGCTTCAACAAAAATTAAATATTTCGCTGCAAAATTTTCTGACAGATGAAGACGCTCAAGAAATCGTACTACTAAATTTACAGCATGCAATTCAGGGTTGTATTGACATTGGAACTCATATTGTTTCTGATGAAAATTGGGGCGTCCCAGGCTCCATATCTGAGATATTTTATTCGCTCGAAGAACATAAAATAATCCCTACGGAACTTGTTGAGAGACTAATTCCAATGGCCGGATTTCGTAATCTAATCGTACATCAATATCAGGATATTGACTTCAACATTGTGTATTTAATCTATCAAAATCGGTTGTCAGATATTTCTGACTTTCTTACTGCCATCCAGGAACACTACCCAGCGTAGAACCTATGCAAATTATAAATAGAAACGCCTCGACATAAACAATGCCGAGGCGTGTATTCCGAAATTTTATAATCCACTAAACTCGACATCATCAAACTGCAAGCTCGCCATCCGCCATGAGGAATATGGATAAGGATCGTTTCCCACCGCAGAAAGTTGATTGAAGAACGATTTGCCATTTCCGGAAATATTCATTTCATTTACCGCATGAACAAGCGTGCCGTTTTCAATGAACTGGCCAACAATGCCAAACGAGAAATCACCAGTGGTGGAGTTGGAATTGCCTCCGATAAAGCTGGTCACCAAAATTCCCTTATCCACGCCCTTTATTAACTCATCCAACGATTGGTCACCGTAGTCGAGCATAACGTTGGTCGCGGAACCGGAGTTCGGTTCCAAACCCAATTTACGACCATAGTAATTATCAATCAAATACTGACGTAGTACACCTTTTTCAATAATCACACGATGCCGGGTCGCAATACCTTCGCTATCAAAAAAGCGGGAACTGAAACCTTTTTCCACAAATGGATCGTCGATTATTGTCAGTTTATCACTGGCAATTTTTTGATCCAGCATGCCATCAAGAAATGAGCGCTTTTGCTGAATCGATCGCGCGCTCATTGGACTGATCAACATATTGAGCAAACGAGCCGCGGAGCGATTTTCCACAATCATGGTATATCTACCGGAATTAATTTTCCGCTGGCCAACTTTACGCAGTGCTCGTTTTACAGCTTCCTGCCCAAGCGCTGCCGGTGACGGTAAATCAGCGTGATAGCGAACACCGGCATAAAACCAGTCCGCGGGACGACCGGAATCGCCATCTTTTACTGTTGCTTCAGCGCCGGCCCAGAAGCTGGTGCTGCGACTTTCCCCCAAGAATCCATTACTATGAACTTTCACAGATTCATACATACCATCCGAATAACCGGCAGTGGTGGAAATTATTTGATCGCTTTGGGCCATGGCTGCCGCCTCAATGGCTTGCGCAATTTTTACTCTGTCGGGCGATTCAATTTTATCATAGCCATTGTCGAAAATATGGAGATCTTTTTCCATATCCTTTGGGTATAATTTCGGGTCCGGAAGTGTGCGGAATTCATCGGCAGTCAGATATTTCGTACTGGCAACGGCTTCTTCGATAAATGACTTCAGAGCATCCTTGCGCAAGTCATTGGTGGAGTGGCTCGAAAAACGTTTCTGTGTATAGATATTCAAACTAAGCGCGTTTTGCGTCGATTCTTTTACCTTCTCCAATTTTTGCTCACGAAATTCAATTTCGATTTCCCGGCTATTGGAAAGCGATACTGCGACTTCATCTGCGCCACACTTGATTGTGTATTCCATCGCCCATTGTGCCAGATCAGCTTTGGATTTATTTTTCATTTAAACCTCGTTTTAGGAATTTTAATTTTTCAGAATTGAATCATGCTAAGGGTTATGTGCATTGGCTGTTTCGAGACTGAATGCGAATGCTATCTCAGATTTAACAATTCATAAAATCGGACAATTCATTCAATACTCAAAATTCAACATTATAATTAACTGTTCACTCCGCCAACTGTAATTTTTGATACCTTCACGGTTGGTAAGCCCATCGAAACAGGCACACTCTGACCATTTTTGCCGCAGGTCCAGCCGCCTTCGGTCATTTCAAAATCGTTGGCCACCATCACGATGTCTTTTAATACCTGAGGCCCGTTGCCGATGATATTGACATCTTTCACCGGTTTGGTCAACTCACCGTTTTGAATTAAGTAGCCGGATTTCACGTAAAACGTAAAATCACCGGCACCAATAGCCACCTGGCCGTTTGTAAAATCTTCCGCCAGCAATCCATTCTTAACGCTTTTAATAATTTCATCGCGCGTGTGGGGGCCTGGTAACATGTACGTATTGCGCATTCGTGGCATTGGCACATGCCGGAACGATTGCCGGCGGCCACTTCCTGTAGGTGCAACATTGTAATATTGTGAACTGATGCGATCGTGCAGATAGCTCTCCAAAATTCCATTATTAACCAAATATGTTTTCTGCGTCGGGTTGCCTTCGTCATCAACATTAATTGAGCCGCGTATATTTGGATTTGTCCCATCATCGACGATTGTGACAAATTTTTCAGCGACCGGTTTGTTAATTTTATCCGAGAAAATTGAAACCTGCTTGCGGTTAAAATCAGCTTCCATTCCGTGTCCAATTGCTTCGTGCAGCAGGATGCCCGAACTACCGGCGCTGAGTACCACTTCCATTTCACCCGCTTCCGGCTTAACAGCATCGAATAACGCCACGGTTCGGGTTACAGACTCGGTCGCAATACGCTCGACATTTTCCGGTGTGAAAAATTCAATTCCCCGGCGCCCGGACAGATTGAATCCATTTTGTTCGCGTTGCCCGTTTTGTTCTGCCGTACAACTTACTCCCAATTGTCCCATCGGTTTGTAATCGAATGTCACAACCCCTTCAGATGTAGCGATTAGTATCATCGCGGTACCATTGGAAAAATAAACATTACACTTAATCACGCGAGGATCAAGTTCGAACACACGACTATTAATGGTTTGCAGGTATGGAATTTTCGCATCAATTTTTACCATCTCCCACGGTGTTTTAATCGGATAATAGTTGGGATGTTCACGCAATTTTAATTCCTGCGGTGTTACGTTGGCTGAACCATTGGCGATATTCGCCGCCGTTCGCGCTGCCTGTTTCATAGCTTTGGGTGTAATTTCTTCGGTGAATGAATAGCCGGTTTGGTCGCCTTTCAGCACACGGATACCCACGCCAAAATCGACATTGCTGTAGGCTCGGTTGACATCGTTATCTTCAAGCCCGATGTGCTGCGAGACTTTGTGCTCGAAATATAGATCACAATAGTCGCCACCTCGCGACAGCGCTTCATCCATGACTTGCCGGATAAGCTTTTCATCCACACCGAAATGGTTATAGTAATGTTGTAAATTTTGCGCACCATCACCAGCTATGGTAAATGCATGTATCGGATCCGCCTTAAAAAAATAGGGAATCAGTGCAGTTGCAATCATACCTTTTGATCCTTTCCTGATAAATTCACGTCGTGAAATTGGGTGAGACATTCAACCTCCTGTGTTAGTGATTGTATCGGCAAATGATTAAGATTTGTAAATATCTCGGTTAGCTACCTGATTTTGAACTCGAATACGTGACTCTGGTAAATCATAAACACATAAGCGATTTGTTATATCTTAAAATACAACGCAAGTCGTACTTTCATTAAATCAAATCCTGTCTGTATTTCGGATGCCCAAACATCTGTCCAAACAGGGAAAGCAGTACGAAGCACGTCAATCTGTGAACACTTGTCAAAGTACGTTGGTATCCACTCAATATTAGATGGTATTGTTGGCTTCGACAAGCTCAGCCAACGGTTCGATTCGTACCCTGAGCTTGTCGAAGGGTACAATTTCCACCTTTTATTGAGTGGATACGTACGTTGTTTATTTCAGTTCACTATTCTAATCGTACTTTTCGAGTTTCATCGTTCCGGATAAATGATCTTTGTCAGTCTCCAATTTGTATGAATATTCTCCCGGAGTATCGCTTTCTCCGTGGAATACGACTTCATACTCACCCACATTGAGCTCGCGATCTATAAGGGTAATTTTTTCCTGTCCATTCTGATTAAACACCGTCAATTTCGCATGACCGGAATATGGCATACGTAAAAATATTTTCGTAGTCAATCGAAACGGATTCGGATAATTTTTCAATTCGAAATTTGTAAAATTAGCATGTTTTTGGACTCTGTTTTCATCAACATTAAAAATAACATCGAATCCAATTTTATTTTTAACATGACGAATATTCCTCAGAGCAATATGCGTATTAATTCTCTCTTTGGTTGGAGAAAGTGACCGCGTTTGAAGAACAATTTCATCGCTTCCATTATTCCCGTACAAATCAGAATTATCCCCGTTAAACACGAGCCGCATTTTCGGCGGATACCCGACAAATACATTTCGTACCTGTCCGTCAGCCGGAATAATATTTGGTCCCTGCCTGTCGACATAATATACCAGCAAGCCGGTGCCGGGAATTGTGGAAATAAATTCATCCAGCATGTCCGGACTTGGTTCAAACGGATCAGAGTACTGGCGATTTTCGAGTACAAAATAGCCATCGTCGATCTCCCCAAGTGGAATTTTAACCGCCTGATTCGACACAGTGATATTTTCCAATTCGATGCCATACGTAGTGGTGTCGACAATTAAATATTCCAGCCAGCCTAACTTGTGTCTCTCATAAGCGCTCATCGTTACGCCCGATGATTCCGGCGGATATGAGCCTGCTCCGGACATCAAATTCCAACGATGAAGTCCGTTTATGTGTGAAAAACCAAACAAGAAATGCCCTAATTCATGACACACAATTCGCCGTGTGCCGTCCAGTGAGTAACAATCCGTTTGATATATACCATTCAGCCTGATGGCTTGGCCCGAATCATTCTCTAACTGATTCGTGGGAAGGGTTGCAATGCCCTGGTAACCATGTTTCGGACGAGCTCTGTTGATAAACAGGATAGAAAAGTCCTGATAGTCTCGTTTCCCCGAATTGAAATAATTATCCAGCAACCATTGCATCACCGCTGTATTATTTTCCAGCCATTTCTGATAACACGCTCTGTCTTCGTTCCGTAATTGATTTGATAGGGCTGCTCCGGTATAAGTCACTTCATCCCCATAAATCCACACTTTCCTATTCGACATCAAATAATAGAATGCAGTAATACTTTTGGGATATTGTTTGATTAGTTCACTTGCAGTCGATGCATCAAACTTTGTTGGAATTAATAACTGGCCTTTCCAGTTGGGTTCGATTTTTTCGCACGGCCAATTTAATTTGGTGTGATTCCCAAATTCAAATGTATCATCAGCACGCTTAAAATAGACAGCCAATGTTTTGTAACTTACGACATCGGCGTCACGAAGCGGCTGCCTGCGTGTAAATATCGAAGTACAACTGCAGCTTAAGATAGCAATTGTAAAGACAATTTGTTTGATGAGAAAATTATTCTGAATAAAATATTTCATGCCCTCGCCGCCACTGTTTCACTACCTAACCGGTACTTTGCATTGCCGCTGAAATTCCGTTTATACTGATAAACAAAGCATGCTGATAGCGCTCCTTTTCCTCCTCCGGTACATCTTTGATGCGTCGAATCAGTTCGATCTGCAATAAATTCAGGACATCGGTGTACGGATTACGCAGTGCAATGGATTTTTTAATGACGACTTGATTATCCATTAGTTCAAGCTGGCCGGTGATTTGTAAGATGGCATCCTGCGATTTGGCGAACTCGTCAGCAATTTTTTCATGAAATGATTTATTGGCAGAATCACTGTAATGGACAGAAATGTTCAGCTTGGCCCGAGCCATTTCCCGCTGGGCATTATTAACAACAGCCCGGAAGAACGGCCATGTGCGGTAAGCATCTTTCAGAATTGCCGGATTTTCCGGATTTTCAGCCATAACAGATTGCAGTCCCGTTCCGATTCCGTACCAGCCCGGTAACGTGTAACGTGTTTGCGTCCAAGCAAACACCCAGGGAATTGCCCGTAAGTTTTCAAAATCCAGTTCTTTTGTTGAACGCCGCGATACGGGGCGGGAGGCAATCGGCAAATTCCCGATATACTCAATCGGTGTAATTTGTTTGTACCATTCCCAAAATCCCGGTGCATGTATTAATGCCCGATATTCGTCCATCGAACGATCAGCGACGTGATCCATTAATGCCCGGGCCTCGGCATGGTCATCGACACTTTGATCGACTGGTACTGATGTTTGCAGCATGGCATTAACTATCTGTTCCAAATGTCGCGAGGCTATCGGAGCCTGGGCATAACGGTATGAAATCACTTCTCCCTGTTCTGTAAACCGAATACGTCCATTGTGTGTTCCTTTAGGCATAGCAAAAATCGCCTGATTAGCGCGGCCACCACCACGACCGACCGTACCACCACGGCCATGAAACATCCGGACATCCACACCATGTTTTCTACAAACCGCCGAAATTGCTTTTTGCGCATTGTTAAGCGACCAGTTGGCCATCCAGTAGCCGCCATCCTTGTTGCTGTCGGAATAGCCCAACATCACTTCCTGAAACTGATTGCGGCAGGCCAGATGTTGCTTATAGACTTCATTAGTGAATACTTTCTCCAAAATGCTTGATGACGCGTGCAAATCTTCAATTGTTTCAAATAACGGGACAATATCGAGCGGGCAACAAATCTTTCCATTTTCGACATTTCCCAATCCAACTTCTTTGGCCAATAATAACACTTCTAAAAGATCACTGACATCGTGGGTCATACTTACAATATAACTACCAATCGCTCCGGGGGTATGCTGGACAGCATCACGAATGACCTCAAACGTACCAAGCTCACGCCTTGTTTCTTCCGACAAAACCGCGCTTCGGGGAATCAACGGACGAGGATTCAACAGTTCCTGACCCAACAACTCGCATTTTTGGGTTTCATCCAATTCCTTATAAATAAAGCTTACCCCCGCCTGACGTAACATTTCATCGACAGCTTGTTCATGAATTCGACTATGCTGCCGGACATCCAGTGTGATACCACGAAAACCAAAAACCCGCGCGCGGATTATAACATCGGCCATTTGCCCATAAGTAGTAAAATCGTGCATGTTAGCTTTTTCAAGGCAACGTTTTATTAATAACAAATCTTCAATGAAAGCAGTCTCTGTGTACTCTTTGGGTGCATCAAATGGTTGATCAAGCATACGTTCGATTTTTTTTATAACATAACTAAGCTTTAACCGATACGGCTCATAACGATAGTGTCGGTAATGCTGTTCATCCAACGTGATGTGTTTTGCATCTTCTTCCAGAGACGCTGCCAGTTCATCGGGAACCGGCACGCGCAGATACGACAAACTAAGCGCACGTCGCAATTCAATCAGTTCATCGCGCATCAGGCGCAAGGCAGTAGAACGATAGCGTTGCAGTGCTGCTCGGGTAGTTTCAGGGGTAACAAACGGATTGCCATCGCGATCGCCACCAATCCAGGTGCGGTAACGCAAAAAGGCCGGTAACTCGGGGCGATGGTCGTAACAGGTTTCGACCGACTCAACGAGATCGCAGTAAATATGTGGTATCGCTTCCCAAATCGATGTTTGCACAAAGTATAGCACGTTGGTTATTTCTTCGTCCACTGTCAAATTTTCCGAACGTACATCCACTGTCAGTAGCAGCAACGTAATTTGATGATATATCTGAGTGAATAGTTTATCTTTCTCTTTTGGTGATAAGTCAGTATTGACCTGTAGATCCGAAAGCAGTTTCGTAAGCAATTTTTGCTTGTACAATATGCTCTGACGGCGCGCTTCGGTTGGGTGAGCTGTTAACGTGGGTTGAATATCCAACCGCTGCAGAATCGCCATGAAGTCATCAAATTCAATTCCTCGATTTTTCAGCCGCCAAACTGCGTCCGGAATTGATTCCTTACGCGGTTCATCTTTCGTTGCTACTTGTTCACGTTCGCGATTAATCCGGACGATTTCCTGTCGCTCAGCCTGGTTGATAAGGTGGAAAAATTTTGTAAATGAGCGAACCATCCATAGCAATTCATCGTAATCCAGCGCTTGCATTACTTTCTGAATCTGGCCGTAAAGTTTTTCGCCACCTTCCTGATTCGCCAGCTTACACTGCGAACGAAAATGTTCCACCAACTTAAAAATATGATCGCCGCCTTGCTCACGAATAATATGACCAAGCAGTACGCCGAGCAAGTTGACATGATAACTCAACGGGCCCGAAATACCACTTCCCTCAGCTTCGATATTTAATCCCTGCCAGTTGTGCATAAATGCGTCTTCCTTTGATTGCTAACTTTCCAGCAGGTACTGACTCCAGTACCCATCATCGTTCCCATTCGTATCAATTTCAATAATAAAACCCGGCATTAACGCCAGAAACGGTACAATCTCCGGGAATTCCCGTTGCACATCCAAATATGAGACCGGATCAAAATCCGAATAATTGGATGAACTTTTGCCACCACAATGAACATACCACCCCGAACTCCGATTTTCAGGATTTAACCGAACCAGTTTAATCGGCGACGTTCGTTCCGCATCACAAAGAATATTAATATGATCGGCAGGATTCGGTTCATTAAAATGGCTTTGGTATTTTGTGCAAATTTCTTTCTGTGTCATTCGAGTCCTTCGCAATTTCGCATTATTAATTTTTGGTCTCCGTATTAGTTGTTTTCCGGGAAATACCGAATGCATTTAGCACATCATTCGCATGTGCAGTTACATCAACATCTTTAAACACGTGAATTACTTTTCCGGTTTCATCAATCAGGTATGTATAGCGTTTCGCCACAAATTTACCATAGGCGCCGTACGTTTTGGACAACGATTTATCTTTATCGCTCACAAGGATAAACGGCAAATTGTATTTTTCCTTAAATTTCTTGTGCGATTCAGGAGAATCGTAACTAACGCCTATCACAACAATGCCGTGCTTTGCATAAATGTCATGATCATCCCGAAAACTACATGCTTCTTTTGTACAGCCGGGAGTATCATCTTTTGGGTAAAAATATAGCGCCACTTTTTGGCCGTTGAATTCCGAAAGGCTTCGTACTTTTCCCGTATCATCGGTTAACTTAAAATCGGGTGCCTTATCTCCGACTTTAACCGAAGATTCTTCTTTGGCACGCATCGTGGTTGCAGCCACAGCAAGGCCAATGACGACAATAAGAATTATTAAATATTTCATGATTTATTCTCCAATATATTTGTTAGCCTGGATTATTCATTGTAATTCATTAATGATTCCAGACAACCTGAATGGTGGCATTTTCAGAAGTTGTA
>JAFGDW010000286.1 GCA_016931935.1 Candidatus Zhuqueibacterota bacterium
CCTGCCAAAGGTCCGTGAAATCCTGTCTAAAATATGTTTTAACATTTTCTGCCAAAAAATGTCAGAAAATAATTTCTCAGTTACTAACGTATATCGTAGGCTGAACCTGCCGTCTCGCACCGGCGTGCTCGCGGCACGAACGGTGTCGAAGACGACATCTCATCGAACCTGAAGGTTGCCTTCGACACCGTTCGTGTCCGGATGCATCGGAACGGCTCACCGATGCGCGACGCCAAGCGCAGGCAATGTAAATATCAGACCGCTTTACTAAACACGTTGGCTGAAAATCACCTATTCGATAAATTTACTTTATGAGCTAAGTTCAGTAATTTATTCGACGATATATTTGGTAGTCAATTGAGTTGAAAAAATTTACTCATTAAAACTACGAGTCGTATTATGAATGAAAAAAATCAATCTAATGCTATTTCTGCGGGAATTACAAAGTGGTTCGATACTCTTGTGAAGCCGTTACTGGATCGGTTCCCCGAACGTCGTAAGCAGTTTGTAACCGGGTCTTCGGACCCGGTGGAGCGACTATATACACCGCTCGACATTCTGGAACATGAGTATGAAGATGAATTGGGTTTTCCGGGACAGTATCCATTTACGCGCGGCGTCCAGCCCACAATGTACCGAGGCCGGTTATGGACTATGCGGCAGTATGCCGGTTTCGGAACTGCCCAAGAATCGAACCAGCGCTACAAGTATCTGCTTTCGCAAGGCCAAACCGGCCTGTCCGTAGCGTTTGATTTGGCAACCCAAATTGGTTACGATTCCGACGATCCGATCAGCTATGGGGAAGTCGGGAAAGTTGGCGTGGCGATTGATTCACTGGCGGATATGGAAACGCTGTTTGATGGCATTCCGCTGGACAAAGTTTCCACTTCGATGACAATTAATGCTCCGGCAGCGGTCCTGTTGGCAATGTATATTGCAGTCGCGGAAAAACAGGGTGTCCCGATGAATGTGCTTTCCGGGACGATTCAAAATGATATTTTAAAAGAATATGTTGCCCGCGGGACGTATATTTTTCCACCCAAACCATCGATGCGGCTGATCACCGATATTTTTGAATACTGTTCTGCAAACGTACCACGCTGGAACACGATTAGCATTTCCGGCTATCATATCCGGGAAGCCGGCGCCACCGCAGCCCAGGAAGTTGGATTTACGTTGGCAAACGGTATTGCCTACGTTCAGGCAGCAATTGATTGCGGTATGGATGTCGATCAATTTGCCACGCGATTGTCGTTTTTCTTCAACGCACACAACGATTTACTTGAAGAAGTCGCCAAGTTTCGGGCAGCCCGCCGCTTGTGGGCGCGAATTATGAAAGATCGATTTGGCGCGAAAAATGAGAAATCCATGATGCTGCGCTTTCACACACAAACCGGTGGTTCTACGTTGACCGCCCAGCAGCCAATGAATAATGTCGCACGCGTTACAATTCAAACGTTGGCAGCGGTGCTTGGTGGCACTCAGAGTCTGCATACAAACAGTTATGATGAGGCGTTGGCGCTTCCCACGGAAGACTCGGTACGAATTGCCCTGCGTACGCAGCAAATTGTCGCACATGAAGCCGGAGTGACGGAAACTATTGATCCGTTGGCTGGCTCTTATTACATCGAATCAAAAACAAATGAAATAGAAACGACCGCCCGCAAATATATCGACAAAATTGATGCACTTGGTGGTGTGGTAACAGCAATTGAACGGGGGTACATTCAACGGGAAATTCAGCAATCCGCCTACCGATACCAGATGGAAATCGAAAAGCAAGAACGTATCATTGTGGGATTGAACCACTTTATTACCGAGGAAACCAATCGTCCTGACCTGCTTATAATTGATTTACAAACCCAACAGGATCAGATTGCACGATTGAAACAGGTGAAAGAACAACGCGATCAGCAAATTATTCGGGAGAAGTTAGCTTCGATCCGTAATACGGCAGCAAGCAATGAAAATCTAATGCCGGCGATTCTGGAGGCAGTAAAGGCATATGCAACATTGGGAGAAATTTGTGGTATACTGCGGGAAGAATTCGGGGAGTATAAAGAGGCGATTTTTCTCTAAAACACTTATGAGATGGGAATCGGTTATCTGCAATTGAAATTCCTGATTGCCGAACACCTATGCAGAATAATACGTATGTTAAAAATTTATAGTCGGGATACGCAGCTATAAAGAGTCTCGCATAAAGGGATACTTATGGAACATAAAATTAGAGTTGTCGTCGCCAAGCCCGGTTTGGATGGCCACGATCGTGGTGCAAAAGTAATAGCCCAGGCATTACGTGATGCCGGCATGGAAGTGATATACACGGGAATTCGGCAAACACCGGAGGCGATTGTCAATATCGTTATTCAGGAAGACGCTCAGGTGCTAGGAATAAGTATTTTGTCCGGTGCGCACAATCATCTGCTGCCGCGAATTACCGGACTGTTGAAAGAACAGGACGCGGATGATGTGCTGGTAATTGCCGGCGGCGTAATTCCGGAAGATGATATTCAGGAATTGAAAACACATGGCGTTGCGGAAGTCTTTACAGCGGGATCGTCAGTAGAGAAAATTGTAGGTTTTATTCGGGAGCATGTCGGATAATTATACTGAACACGGCCATAAATTGAACATTTAAGTAATCCAATCTATGAACATAATATTGGTCGCTGTTGGCCTTTGGCAATCAGCTAATGGCCATTACGTAATAGCGTGTTATGGATACGCATTGAACTAGCCGCACAGTAAATAGCTTTAAATATAATAATCAGTTATCAATGAACAGTAGTTTTGTCGATCAAAGAGCAGTTTTAAAAGTCACGATTTACAAAAATTTTCATCCTGAGCGTAGTCGAAAGATGTAGATGGAAATAATTTTGATATATCTCCTGAATATTGCTCATCAATCTTTAGCACATTAGTAACTGAGAAATTATTTTCTGACATTTTTTGGCAGAAAATGTTAAAACATATTTTAGACAGGATTTCACGGATTCACAGGA
>JAFGDW010000287.1 GCA_016931935.1 Candidatus Zhuqueibacterota bacterium
AAATAGTTGGCACTATTAATTTAACAAGGAGGTGCTGCTAAATCAAGTGAAATCAAAAAATCTGCCGCGTTAGCGGCTTAGTTCAACAATCTGAAACAATCTGATGCTCACGACGGCTTCCGCAGTCGTGTGTGGCAGTTTTGCTTTCTAATTCAGATTTCTTTTGATAGTGTAACTATTTGCTCGCTATCGCATGCCTGTAATTCCAGGTATTAACTCTTTTTAAAGTTTTTTTTCGGGATCTAATAAAATTGACATACCGAGGATTGTAGAAAATCGCATTCGATCAGTTGGAATGGACGTGACAATCATGACATCTCCGTTTAAAGCGAGATCTACTTTTATTGGACTCAGGCAGGCCAATATAACAACACTAATAAATGGTTTTGATACAATAGTGCTCATAAGAAATTAATGCTGCCGAACGAAACTGCCTTTCACTTCGGGCGGGTATCAGCACGACTGCAAATATATCTACAGCATCCGGCAAACTGATCCTGTTGCAGTTGCTTATTGTCTTGTTATCCTTACTAATCACAAACCAGATGCGAGGAAAAATGAGGACGCTTACTATTTTAGTATCAGTCATTTTCATGCTAAATTCTTTGTCAGCGCAAGCTTCACAAAAGGTGAACTCCAGTACAAATCAAGCAAGTGAATTTGATGATCAACTGGCTGACAGCGGTAATAAAATAAGGGTAGGACTTTATGGCATTGGATTAGATACGTACTGGTCTCAATTTGAAGGTCTTTACGATCGGCTTCAAACGTACCAACAGACAATTGCAAATCGCCTTTCAGAAAATCATAAAGATATTGACGTTATCAATACAGGCATTGTGGATAATCCTGAAAAGGCCCGTGAAGTGGGAGCATTTTTGGCGCAACAAAACCTCGACGCGATCTTCCTGTATATTTCCACATATGCGTTGAGTTCTACCGTGCTTCCTGTCGTGCAACAATTAAAAATTCCTGTCATCGTGTTAAGCATCCAGCCAACAAAGGCAATCGATTATAAAAGCTTTAATGCTCTGGGCGATCGCGGCAAAATGACAGGAGAATGGCTTGCATACTGCCAAGCGTGTTCAGCTCCCGAAATCGCATGTGTGTTTAATCGGTCGCAGATTGATTATCATTTAATTACCGGCACATTAGATGATGAAGCAACCTGGAATGAAATCGATGACTGGATGGTTGCCATAAAGGTTGCTGCGATGATGCGCGATACACGGATCGGCGTGTTGGGACATTACTATGGAGGTATGTTGGATGTGTATAGCGACATGACGCAACTTGCGTCCACCTTTGGATGTCATTTTGAAATTCTGGAAATGAGCGACTTGTACAATTGCTCAAACAAAACAACTGAAGATCAAACAACGGGAATGATCAACCAATTCAATCATGATTTTGCAATTGATCCACAATGCGATAAACAAGAATTGACACGCGCAGCCAGGACAGCCGTCGCGCTTGAATCGCTTGTGGATGAACGAAAACTTGGGTGCATGGCGTATTATTATGATGGATCAGGCGATCAAAATTATCTGGATATTATTACGTCGATCATTCCCGGAAACACCTTGCTTACCATGCATGGCGTGCCTGTTGCCGGTGAATATGAGATAAAAAATGTCATCGCCATGAAAATTATGGACATCATGGGAATTGGCGGGAGCTTTTCCGAATTTTATGCATTGGATCTGAATGATGATATTGTGCTGCTCGGGCATGATGGTCCGGGGCATGCCCAAATTTCAGAAGGAAAAGTAAAGTTGGTTCCGTTGCCAGTATTTCATGGCAAGCCAGGCAAGGGATTATCCATCCAGATGAGCGTGAAACACGGCCCTGTCACATTGCTTTCAGTCGTCCAGGAACAAGACGGAAAAATCAAGCTGCTTGTCGCTGAGGGTGAGAGCGTTCCAGGGCCTATATTAAATATTGGCAATACAAACAGCCGCTATCGGTTCTCTCTCGGCGCGAAGGAATTTTTTAAGGAGTGGTCTGAACAAGGCCCTGCCCATCACATGGCAATAGGCATCGGACACGTTGCAGGCAAAATTGAAAAATTGGCAAAAATTCTGGAGCTAAAATATAAAAAGATTGATTAAGGAGATCATGTTGAAAAAAAACATTCTGTTTATTGCAAAAATGCTGGCGTTTGCCGGATATTTGCAGCACGGATACGCAACAGAGATAAATGCTCCAAAGATTTTTTCTTCCAACCAGGTGAGAGAGCTGTTTAAAAATCCTCCGGTCGAATTTCGCAGCGCACCTTTATGGGTGTGGAACGATGATGTCACAGAGCAGGAAATCGATCGTCAACTAAAAGATTTAAAAAACGGCGGCATTGGCGGCGTTTTCATTCATCCCCGTCCGGGTTTGATCACGCCTTATTTGTCGGACAGATGGTTTTCTCTCTGCAAATACACTGTTGATAAATGCAAAGAAATGGGCATGCAAGCCTGGCTCTACGATGAAAACTCATATCCCAGCGGATTTGCGGGCGGACATGTGCCGGTCGAAATGCCGGAATCGTATAACCAGGGTCAGGGCATTGTGATGCATCTGGTTGAAAAATTACCTGAAACGGTTGATGAAAAGATTATTCTGATTCTAAAAAAGGATGGTTCGGAATATTCGGACATTACGAACCAGCATACGGCATTTGTCAATCAAAGCGGCGATTATTATTTATTCGAAAAAACCGATTTTGGGACTTCGCCACGGTTTGGTGGAGGCACATACGTGGATTTACTCCTTAATGGCGTCACGGATAAATTTATTGAAGTCACGATGACAGGCTATGAAAAAGTACTTGGTGATGAGATCGGAAAGAGCGTTCCTGGTATTTTTACGGATGAGCCAAATATAAACCCGGACTCAGGTGTAAAATGGACGCCGGCGCTGTTTGAGAAATTTGAACAACGCTGGGGCTATGATTTAAAACCGCATTTATTATCTTTATTTTTGGAAACTGGCGATTGGAAACGCGTACGGCATAATTACTATAAATTGTTGCTGGAACTGTTCATTGAAAATTGGAGCAAGCCCTGGCATGCATACTGTGAGAAAAAAAATTTCGCATGGACCGGCCATTACTGGGAGCACGGGTGGCCCAATCCCAAACATGGCGGCGATAACATGGCGATGTACGCCTGGCACCAAATGCCGGCAATCGATCTTTTAATGAATCAATACAGCGAAGATGTGAACGCGCAATTTGGTAATGTTCGGATTGTCAAAGAATTAAGCAGCGTGGCAAATCAAATGGGACGCGCGCGCACATTAAGTGAGACCTACGGCGCCGGCGGCTGGGATTTGACGTTTGAAGATATGAAGCGGATCGGCGATTGGGAATATGCGTTGGGCGTAAATTTCATGAATCAGCACTTGTCATACATCAGTATCAAAGGGGCGCGAAAACGCGATCATCCGCAGTCGTTTTCATATCATGAACCTTGGTGGTATCATTACGCTACATTAGGCGATTATTATGCGCGTCTTTCTCTGGCGCTTTCTTCCGGGCAGCAAATTAACAAAATTCTGGTCATCGAACCAACCACCACGTCCTGGATGTATTATTCACCAACCGAATCGAATAAAAAATTGTTTGATTTAGGGGATGAATTTCAACAGTTTGTTGTTGAATTGGAGAAATATCAAATCGAATATGATTTAGCTGCTGAAAACATTCTTAAAGATATCGGAAAAGTTGATGGGAAGAAATTTGTCGCTGGTGAACGCGCCTATGATCTGGTCGTTTTTCCACCCGCTTTGGAGAATCTGGATTCATACACGTTTGATTTGATACGACAATATTTGAAGAATGGCGGACGTCTATTGTCTGTGAATAGCGATCTCAAATTCGTTGACGGTGCGGAGTCGGAAAAAAGTAAATCGTCGCTCAAAAAGTATTCCGTGCAATGGACACAAACCAATTCATTAACAAATGCAAATCTAAAAACGTTATCCGAACTATGCGGCGTCGTGTTTATTGAACCGGAGAAAATTCACGGAAAATTATTCCATCATCGCCGGACGTTTAATGAAAGTGAGATGCTCTTTCTTGTCAATACGAGTCTGGAAGAATGGTCGACCGGAACGTTTAGGATGAAAGGAAAATCAGTTGATGAATTCAACTTGTTCACCGGCGAATTAGCAGCCTATCCATACCGTTTACAGGACAATTCGGTGATCGTGGATTTTGATCTGCCACCTGCCGGCAGCTTGCTGCTAAACGTGAGTAATGCAGCCCGAAAATTGCCTTTGCAATCAGAAAAAAGAGAGATGAAAATTGTCTCTCCAATGGATACGCTAACAGTAAAACGAACAGCGCCCAATGTTCTGACGCTTGACTATTGTGATTTGACAATGAATGGCGAAACAGAAAACGATATCTACGTTTTTGACGCGGCGGTAAAACTTTTTAAAAATGTTGGTTTTAACCGGCAACCCTGGGTAAGAGCTGTTCAGTATAAAAACGACATCATCGATCGCAATCATTTTACGGAAGTGACCCGATTTGAGGCCGCTTACAGGTTTACTGTGGAACCGGGCGTGGAAACATCTTCCATCCGCGCGGTTGCCGAACAGCCGGAGCTTTGGGAATTAGCAATAAACGGCGCAATCGTCGATCCCAATCCCGACGAAAGTTGGCTCGACCGCTCGTTTGGCGTTTATAATATTGGCGATTTTGTAGTGGAAGGCATGAACGAAGTGAAATTGATTGCTCCGAAGATGACCGTTTTTTCAGAGCTGGAGGCGATTTATATTTTAGGTGAATTCGACCTTAAATCACAAGAAAAAGGTTGGCGTATAGCTCCGGCAAGCCGTTTGAGCATGGGCAGTTGGAAAGAACAGGGAATGCCATTTTATGCTGACGGCGTTTCTTACACAAAAACGTTCCAGATTCATACCGGCAATAAAAGATATATTGTAAGCGCGCCATTCTGGGAGGGCAGTGTTGTTGAAGTTCACGTCAACAAAAAAGACGCCGGAATAATCGCCTGGCAGCCAGATGAATTAGATATCACAAACTTTATTAAAAATGGCGAAAATGAAATTTCGCTTTCTGTTATCGGGACGCTCCGAAACTTATTGGGACCGCATCATATTGGACCAACTCGGGGAAACGCCTGGCCTGCGGGATTTCACTCTGCGCCGCAGCATCAACCGCCGGGAAATGTATATGATTTACTCGATTATGGTTTATTAAATGATTTCAATCTGATCGAATATGCAGGCGCGCCTCAACGGGTATATCAGAAATATCTGCGCGTCGTCACCCCTAAAATACAGCCCGAAAAACGAATTTTTCTCGACAAAACGGTTACGATTACATTAACAACAATAACCGATGAAGCAGAAATTTTTTACACACTTAATGGAAACACGCCGGATGAAACATCAGCACGCTATTCGAAACCGATCACAACAGATGAAAGCTGCACGGTGAAAGCTATCGCTTACAGAGACGGCTGGATGAAAAGTCCAATGGCGGAACGAGCGTTCAGCATCGTCGGCGGCAATAATGGCGTGAATTATCATTACTATGAAGGAAACTGGAAAAGCGTGCCGGAATTTACAAATTTAGAACCAGTCAAAAAGGGCAAGGTTTTTGAATTTAATCTTGAAAATATTGATTACAGAGATAATCATTTTGCAATTGAATTTATTGGACAAATTCATATCAATAAAGCCGGCGAATACACATTTTTCACAAATTCGGATGATGGTAGTAAATTATTCATCGATGGTGCAGAAGTTGTCAATAATGACGGCGCGCACGGAACTCAGTTCAGGCAAGGAACCGTAACGCTTACGCCTGGAGCACATCATATTAAAGTAGATTATTTTGAAGACGGCGGCGGCGAGGATTTGACAGTATATTACGAAGGACCAGGCATTTCAAGGCAGATTATTCCTGCCTTTGTTTTATTCAAAAATTAGCATAATAAAACAGCTCGGAGAATTGCATTCAAGCTGCAATGTCGTAACGTATAAATTTGGCGTTTAACTTCAGAGCACCTGACCTGCCTGTAAATTGAAATCATCTCATTTTGCAGGGTACCAATTTTATAAAATTTATGGGTTATTATATTACGAGCAAAATACCGTGTAGCTGTTAGGATTTGACACTATCTATACATCGTAAACATACACCATATATTTTCATTTGCACTTATTATTCTTTATCGGGCTAAAATGGGACATCTTCAATTTACGATTATTTTAACATTATTATGATCGATGCACTATTTATTTTGCATTATTACCAATGTTCGTTTTTTGAAACGCTTCGTCAATTACCCTGTAGCAGAAGTCATTCTGCACTTCATTTTCTTGGAATCGGATGGAATTAGAGCTTTATATTCATCACTCATAAAACACTGAAAATTTCACCGAGTCAGGTGTTCTGAAATTACTTAATTCGATAGTTCCACCAACAAATTATTAACTGATTAGAGGTACAGATATGAACGTACGCGATCTTAATTCTACGAAAATAGCTCTTTTCAAAACCTGTATCACGATGGCATTCATCTTATGTTTATTCGTCAACACATCGACCGCTGGTATTCCACTTCATGGAACTTATACAATTGGAACTGGAGGTGATTATTCAACGTTTAGCTCGGCTGTCACAGATTTAATCGCCATGGGCGTCTCTGGTCCTGTAACATTTGAAGTGGCATCCGGAACGTACACCGAACGATTTGTAGTAACATCGATAGCAGGCGCAAGCGCGACGAACACGATAAAATTTATTTCGGCTACAACTAACGCCGTCGATGTTGTTGTTACCGAATCAGCCACAGATGTCGCTACAAACTTCATTGTAATGTTGGATGGCGCTCAGTATGTTACGTTTGAAAAGATGACGTTTAAAGCGGAAGGTACAAGCTATTGCACCGCCTTCGAATTGAGAAATTCAGCGAGCAATAATAGCATAATTGGCAATATCATTTCAGGTGACAACTGCGCTTTATCCTCAGAAAATGGGAGCCTGATTCATGGTAATCAAACAACGATTGGCACTGATTTGAATTCGGATAATATCTCGATCACCGGGAATACATTTAATAATGGCGGAATTGGTTTGTATTTTGAAGCGTATGGCTTTGGTGGAAGTCGAATGGAAAATACAACGATAAGCGCTAATACGTTCAACAATCAGTACAACAGAAGTATTTATCTTAAGTATTCCAATAATTCAAGTATTATTGATAACACGATAAGCTCAACAACAAACTGTTCAAGCTATTACGGAATGTATGTTTCACACGGAGGAGAAGGAACAACTGTGGCAGGCAATGCTGTCATTGCTAGTAGCACGGTTGGATCTATTCAAGGTATAAATGTTAACAATTTTGATGGTGATACTGATGATAATTATGTTTATAACGAAGTAAGAATTCATCGCGATCGGAGCGGAGCGGAGCATCGCTATGAATTCGGGGTTGAACTCGGCCGCAAAAAGTGCTACA
>JAFGDW010000288.1 GCA_016931935.1 Candidatus Zhuqueibacterota bacterium
ATTACGATAAGCTTCCAGCTTGTCGTAATTTCTTATATAACTTCAATATTTAACTTGCAATCAAGATGATTGCGTTACGAAATCAACCATTTCCGGACAGACACTAATTCACCTAATAAATAAGACCAATCCATTTGTGAACTTCGTGGATTGGCGTCTTTGTGATAATAAAAACCTGGCTAAAAAGTAATGAACAATTTAGATACAAAAAATGGTTATTAGTGGCTACTAAAATTATACATATATTCATTTGTTGGCTGATCTTTTTGCCAATTGCAAATAAGCTGATTGCCAGCGAATCAGGCAGCTACAATGGTTACACAGCCATTGTCCAATGGCGTGACCACTTTATTGCTGTTGGAACGGACGGGCGGATTGACCGCATTACCACATCCGCAGCCATAACGCCTGTTGATTATTCGCATAATTTCAAACTCACCTGCGCTTTTGCCAATGATGAAGTCGTTGTTGTGGCTGGAACCCATGGCGCCATGATTTATTCAACCGATGGAAAACATTTTGTTGCCATCGAATCCGGGACGGACAAAGATATTCACGATATCACGTCCGGCAACGGATTGATGCTCGCAGGGTCGGATAGCGGCCTGATTCTGATTTCGCACGATGGAAAAAATTGGCAGCCATTCCAAACCAGGTCACGAGGCAACATTTTATCGGTCTCGGCTAAGGGGGCGTTTTACATTGGGATTACGGATGCGGGTGAGATCATAAAATCAGCCGACGCCGTGCATTGGGAAATTAAAGATTACAATCAAGACTACGCCGGATTTAATAAACGTGCAAATTTCAGAAAAATACTGGCTTCTCAAAACGCTATTGTTATAACAGGAACGTATGATGACGGTTCCCCCGCGATTTTGTATTCAAGTTTGGGACATGTCTGGGCAGAACGACTTTCTGTTTATCGCGATTATGACCGGGTGATGCGTGCTCTGGAAGCAATCCCTCGTGGCATTGCATACGACATGGATCAGAATCAGTTTATCCTTGCGTGTGACGATGGCGGTGTCTTCACTTTGCCGTCGTGTACAAAATGCAATACATACACAAAAATAGCAAACCACGCGCTGAATGCGATACTCTATGTTGATCATTCTGTGATTAGTGTTGGCGAAGGATATGCTGTGGTTATTCAAGGATTGTGATTATAAACTTTTTGTGGTGTACAGCCACTTAAACACAACGGGATACAAATGATTATCGTCTATTAGCGAAAGCGCGTAGCAAGGCGCATCGTCGTTGCGGCATTTGCAGTGCATAAGGGATTGATCCTTATTCTTTGTGCTTTAAAAAGTTTTTCGCGCGTTAGCAGCTAATTTTCAAAATTGAAGTTGATGATAAAAAACTCAGTTAAATGGGAGGAAGTTGATCGTGAAAACAAAAATCACCGGAATCATTCTTTTACTTTTTAGCTCGTGTGCCATCATGGCATTTATGCCCGGTGGTACGACGGCAACCAAGCCGATTTACCGAAACACAGCTTATTCATTCAAAGAACGAGCAGCCGACCTGGTTTCACGAATGACTCCGGAAGAAAAACAGAGTCAGTTAGGCAACACAATGCCGCCGATTCCCCGCCTGGGAATTAATCACTATGATGTCTGGGGCGAAGCCCTGCATGGTGTTATGGGTAGAAACAACAATAGCGGGATGACAGCCACTTCATTCCCGAATAGTGTCGCCGTGGGAGCGACATGGGATCCGGAGTTGATTAAAAGAGAGACCTCCGTTATTGCTGATGAAGCCCGTGGATTTAATCACGATCTGATTTTTACGCTCACGTATTGGTCTCCCGTTGTGGAACCGGCGCGCGATCCGAGATGGGGCAGAACCGCCGAAACATTTGGTGAAGATCCGTTCCTGGTTTCCCAAATCGGAAGTGGTTTTGTTCGGGGCCTGATGGGCGATGATCCCACTTATCTGAAAGCGGTGCCCTGCGGCAAGCACTATTTGGCCAACAATACGGAGTTTAACCGCCACAACGGCAGCGCCGATATGGATGACCGGGATATGCACGAGTATTATCTCCAGCCATACAGAACACTCATCGGCGAAGACAATCTTCCGGCGATCATGACAGCTTATAGCGCTATCAACGGCGTGCCTGTATCGGCCAGCAAATTTCTTGTCGATACCCTTGCCAGACGAACGTACGGCATGGACGGCTACGTAACAGGCGATTGTGGCGCGATAAGCGATATGGTCAGGGGGCACAACTATGCCAAGAGCAATGAAGAAGCTGCAGCAATGGGTTTAAAAGCCGGCGTTGATACGGATTGTGGCGGCGTTTATCAAGCGCATGCGCTGAACGCGCTGGAGCAAGGCTTGCTTTCCCAGGGCGATATTGATAAAGCGCTGGTGAATATTTTTGCCATTCGCATGCGGCTGGGCGAATTTGATCCACAAAATATTGTGCCGTATGCCGGCATCAAACCGGACATTATCAACGATCCCTCCCATAACGATCTTGCCATTGAAATTGCCACCAAAACGCCAGTGTTGTTAAAAAATAATGTCGTTGCCAAGACCGGTAAAAAAGCGTTGCCACTCAATGCTAACAACATCAAAAAACTCGCTGTATTCGGTCCCCAGGCAGATAAAATTGAATTGGGTGATTATTCCGGAGAAGTTGAGCCGTCGCTTAAAATTACGCCGCTTGCAGGTATTCAGGATTACATGAAGCAGTACGGGTTAAAGACCGAGGTTGTATTCGGATCGAGTGGAAATACTGAAAAGAAAAACGATTTCTATACCCTGCTTAATTTTTCGACGATTGAAAAAGACGGCGCCACGAAACAATACGATGCGACCAAATTCGACGATGCTGCGAAAGGCTTGATTACGTCGGCACGATTTGGTCAACGCTCTGTGCGAGGTATTAAGGAAGGCGACTGGGTAGCGTTTAACAATATTGATGTCACAAATCTTGATTCCGTAAAATTCAACATGAACGTGTTTGCAAGTGGGGGATCAATCGAAGTCAGAGTTGGTTCGGCGACGGGTAATATTCTTGCCACGCAAAAAGTTGAGAGCAAGCACACCGGTGGATTTCAAGCGTTCAGAACCATCATATCCGTCGTGGCGAAAGTGAATACCCTGGGCATCGCCGGCCCGCAAAATCTGTTTATTGTGTTCCGTGAGCCGGAAGCACCGGCCACTGATAAAGCTACGCTCGACCTGGCGGCATCCGCCGACGTGGCGCTCATCTTTGTCGGTACCGATCAAACTACCGGCAGGGAAGAATCGGACCGCTTTTCCCTGGTTTTGCCGGGCAATCAAGTGGAGTTAATTAAATCTGTTGCTGCTGTGAATCCGAATACAATTGTTGTCATGCAAACCATGGGTATGGTGGAAGTTAAACAATTCAAACATGATAAAAATATCGCTGGCATCATCTGGACTGGCTACAATGGGCAGGCACAGGGAACGGCAATGGCTAAAATTTTATTTGGTGATGTGAATCCCGGTGGAAAGCTGAATGTGACCTGGCATAAATCAGTGAACGACCTTCCTGATTTTAATGATTATAATCTTCGCGGCACATCAGCGGAGAACGGCAGAACCTACTGGTATTACGACGGGGATGTCTCGTATGAATTTGGGTTTGGACTTTCCTATACTGTGTTCGAGTACAGCAATTTCAGCATCGCAAAAAATGCCATCACGCCGAACGATAAGGTCAGCATCACTGTTGATGTAAAAAATGCAGGCGATGTTGACGGGGATGAAGTTGTCCAAATATATGTCAGAACCCCTGACAGTCCCGCTGTATTGCAACGCCCGATCAGGAGGCTGAAAGGTTTCAAACGCGTCACAATTCCCGCCGGACAGACCAAAACCGTTGCCATTGATATTGATTGCTCGGAGCTCTGGTTCTGGGATTCCGGCAATGGTAGAATTACCTTTGATCAGGGGACATACATCTTCGAAATTGGCGCTTCTTCAAAGGACATCAGGGGACGTGTTGAAGCTATTATGAGCGGCGCATATAAACCGGCGCTGAAAACTGTTGTGGCCGAATGCGGCCAGGTTGTCTTTCGTCCGGGCAATACAGCGCGAACCAGTGTGACAGCTTCATTGTCCGACGACAGTTTTATTGATTTAAGCCATGCAAAGGTTGTCTACAAAAGTAATAACCCTGCGGTCGCCAACGTTGACCACGACGGTAACGTCACAGCAACGGGCGTTGGAGCCGCGTCGATATTTGCTTATGTAACCGTGGATGGCGTAACCAAATCAGGCAGTTATCCGGTGAAGGTAATGCCATATCTGAATCCAAAATCAATTACAGTGAATGGGAAAAAAATTGAGCGATTTAATCCGGCAGTGAAAGCCTACAGTTATCTGCTGAAACGCAGTTCAAAAATCCCAACTGTAAAAGCGTCAGCATCAGGCAGCGGCATCACCGTTGATATTGCCCCGGCGAAAGGTGTGCCCGGAACAACCACAATCAATTTCATCGATAATATTACACTCGAAAAGAACACCTACTATCTAAACTTCGATGTGAAATCAACCAGCGATGAATTTAACGGCGCATCTGTGGGCAAGCAGTGGGAATGGTTAAGAGAAAATCAGACAGCTTACAGCCTTTCCAAAAATCCGGGTTCCCTGACCATAACCAGTGAAGCCGGCGACGTATCCGAACGCACGAACAATGCCAGGAACATTCTGTTGCAAAGCGCCAATAACGATTGGACAATTGAAACAAAATTGGTATGTTCGAGAATTCCATCACAACCTGAAAATGCTGGAATTCTGGTATATGAAAATGATGAGAATTTTGTAAAACTGATGTTCCGGGCGGTCATCAAAACAACCAGATCTCGCTGGGGTGCCGGTCCGCAAATACAGCCGGGAACAATAGACCTTATAATGGAAGAACAGGGCATTGCCAAATCGTTGGCATCCTTTGACCTCAAACAAGAAATTACGGGCAGCAACGCATTGCTATTTCGACTCGAGAAAAAAGGCAGCGTCTACACAGCTTTTTATTCATTGGACGGCCAAAAATTTGAGACGCTCGGGACGGCTGATGTCCTGTTAAAGGATATCAAAGCTGGGCTCATTGCTTGCGATGGAGTCGTAACACAGAACATGAAAAGCACGTTCTGGTTTGATTCGGATACCACAAAGCCAGATACGCCATTTGATGTTTCGTTCGATTATTTTCGCATAACCAATAGCGGACTGAAGTAAGATAAATCTTAAATAAAAGGGAATCATTCTGATGAAAAAAATAACCTTGCTTGTTATGATTATGCTATCTCTAAGTGTTGTCCAGCCAGCAACTGCACAAACAAATGAGAAAAAACAACTTGTTCCGGGTGAACAGGCGCCACTTGCTAATCCGGATCAGAACAGTTTTGGAGGAATACGCAATGTCGGAACGACGAAATCAAAACGCCTGCCGTGGCCCGCGCGCCCGGAACCGCAAATACAGACGGTGTCCCTGGATGATTTATCCATGAGCGATCCCTTTGTATTTCCCCATGAAGAAACCAAAACCTACTATCTGACAAGCACTGGCGGCCGGTTATACAAAAGTAAAGATCTGAAAATGTGGACAGGCCCGTACAAGATTATCGACCTTACTGGCACCTGGATGGATTCTCTTTGGGTTGCTGCGGCAGAGATTCACAAATTCGGCGACAAATATTACCTGGCTGGCACCTGGAGCGACCACACCACACTCATCGAAGCTGTGCCGCGCCGTTATAACGTACCGCGTAACCAAACACAACTTTTAGTCTCCGATTCGGTTGAGGGCCCTTACAAACCTTTGGTCGCCGAGTATGACTTTTGCCTTGGCCCTGAAGATTGGGATATTATCGACGGCACGCTGTATGAAGAAAATGGTACGGTTTACATGATTTTCGTGCATGAGTGGACACAACTCATCGACGGTACGATGGATTATATGCCGCTTTCAACGGATTTAACACATCGAACTGCCGAGCCAACGACTATTTTCCGCGCCAGTGAAGCGGCATGGTCCAAAGAAATGAACAGCATCGGCGAGGCTACTTTTGGTATGAAAATGCCGGGCTGGGTCACCGACGGTCCGCAATTGTTCCGCACGAAGACAGGCACGCTTGGCATGTTATGGTCAAGTTGGGGTGAGCATCGCTATGCACAGGGTATTGCCTATTCAGAGTCCGGCAGCATCAAAGGCCCATGGGTTCAGGAACCTGAGGCTTTTAAAGGGGACAATTCGGGTCACGGCATGCTATTTACTACTTTTGAGGGAAAACGTTTATTTATCATTCACCACGCAGAGGAAAGAGGCCCTCGCAAACCACAACTTTATGAAGTAGATGATTCAGGTGACAAGCTGGTTCTTGGTCAAAGGTATCATCCATAATGCAGCAAAGCTGTAAATGAGCCGTTAAACGTGAAACTTGAATTGGCAGATGACGATAACGATAATTTTGCATTCATTTTTCCGTCCTGTAATCGTTACAATTTTTTACTATGATAACAAATTTTTTCTAAGTAATTTTATAGTCTTGAAGAAGTAAAATCACCGGAACTCTCTTTAAAAAATACCACTTTTTTAAAAAGGAGAATCATCCTAATGCGCAATATACGAATTTTATTATCGATGTTAGCGTTCTTCGCTTTTGGATGCAGTAAAACACCGCAACCATCGCTGGTGCAGGTGGAGAGCGGCATGGTTCAAGGTGTTTCCCAGGACAAATTAACAGTATTTAAAGGTATTCCCTTCGCAGCGCCGCCTGTTGGCGATTTGCGCTGGCGGGCGCCACAACCTGTGGCAAAATGGGATACGGTTCTCCAGGCTGATAAATATGCTCCCGGCCCATTTCAGGGCGGAACCCCGCCATCAGGCAAGAGTGAAGATTGCCTCTATTTAGATATTTGGACACCGGCACAATATCAGGATGAGCGCATTCCTGTACTCGTCTGGATCTACGGCGGCGGTTTCAACTTCGGCGCAACATCCTATTATAACGGCGAGCACCTTGCAAAAAAGGGTGTCGTTTTGGTAAATATTACCTATCGCGTGGGTCACCTTGGCTTCCTGGCACACCCGGAATTGAGCGCTGAAAACGAACACCATGCTTCAGGAAATTATGGCCTGCTCGACATGATTGCCGGTTTGCAATGGATACAGAAAAATATAACTGCATTTGGCGGCGATCCCAACAAGGTGACGATTTTCGGTGAATCGGCTGGCGGTATCGCCGTGAGCATGCTGTGCGCATCACCTTTGGCCAAAGGCCTGTTTCATGGTGCGATTTCACAAAGCGGCGGCTCATTTGGACCATACCGTGAAACCACCTACCCGGGCGAAAATATGAAACTCCTCAAACATGCGGAACAAGATGGTATTGCATATGCCACGAGCGCTGGTGTTTCATCAATTGCAGAATTACGCGCAATTCCTGCAGATAAATTGCCCATGGGCGGCTGGGGCAAAGGCATGGCCTGGCCAATTATCGATGGCTATGTGATTCCGGATGATCAGTACAAACTTTATGAAGCCGGCAAATTTAATGACACACCGATTCTGATCGGTTACAATTCCGATGAAGGCGCCAGTTTTACACGCACCACAGATCCGAACGAATTTATCAGCAGCGTTAAGATGCGCTATGGCCCGCACGCGGATGCGCTTTTAAAGGCCTATCCGGTCGGTGAGAACTCGGTTCCCAAAACAGCGCGCGACCTTGCCCGCGATGCCGCCTTTGGCTGGCAAACCTGGAGCTGGGCACGGCTTCAATCGAAAATGGGAACATCCAAAGCGTTTTATTACTATTTCGATCAACACCCTGACTTTCCGGCGGACTCTCCTCAGGCAGGATATGGATCACCGCACGGGCAGGACGTTAGCTATGTTTTTCAAACGCTCGATCCGACGAAGCCTGAGACTACTGATTCAGATTTGGCAATTTCAAAAGCTATGGGCGACTACTGGACGAACTTTGCCAAATATGGCCATCCCAACAGCGAAGATGTCCCGGAATGGCAGTCGTTTAGTGACGATAATCCTGTTGTGATGCATTTCAATAAAACGCCCCACATGGGCGGGGTTCCCAGTGCGGAATCGCTTGAAGTCCTGGATTCCTATTTCACGTGGCGCCGGATGCCGGAAGGCGAAGCGTGGGCGAAATAGATTGATCAGAAGAAAATACATATTCGATAGTACACAAAGAAGACTTGTGTTCCTTAACTCAAGCCTACTTCCAGGTGAAGGCACCGGATGCAGAAAAAGTGCAGGTCGACATTGTCCGAAAAGCACCACCATTTAAAGCAGGTTTGATTTTATTCACGAAAACGAGATTACATGATTCTTTGTTTCAAAGTCGCTTGAACAGATTCAGTGGCAAAAGGAGTTTCAATCCAATGAAAATAGCAAAATTATTTTTCGTATTTTTATTCGTTTTTTCCATTGCGGTTAACGCTCAGGAGATAATAAATTTATATCCGGGAAATATACCGAATTCAAAGGAATCCGGAATAACTGAAAAGGCCATTGGCCGAGCCGGAGACATGTTTGCCGATGTTACAAAACCAACCCTTGAACTTTTTCTTCCGGAAAAAGAAAAATCAACGGGCATTGCTGTTGTAATTTGCCCGGGTGGAGGCTATGGTGTTGTCGTATATCAAGGAGAAGGTGTTAAAACTGCCAGGGAATTTGTAAAAAACGGCATCGCGGCTTTGGTGCTAAAATATCGGTTGCCCAACGATTCCACCATGGTGGATAAAAAAATTGGCCCTTTGCAAGACGCGCAGCAGGCGATTAAAGTGGTTCGGGAAAACGCGCCAAAATGGGGGATTGATGTCAATAAAATTGGTATCATGGGATTTTCTGCAGGCGGCCATTTAGCTTCAACTGCGGCGACTCATTTCGAGCCAGCAGTTATTGAAAACAACGCCAATGTCAATTTGCGCCCGGATTTTCAGATATTGATTTATCCTGTCATCAGCATGCAGGATAAATTGACCCATGGCGGTTCAAAGATGAATTTACTTGGTGAAAATCCATCACAAGAAATAGTGGATCGATTCTCGAATGAATTGCATGTCAATGAAAAAACGCCGCCGGCATATATCACCCACGCCGGAGATGATTCTGTTGTCGACGTTGACAACAGCATCGCCTATTATGAGCAATTACGTCATCACAATGTTCCGGCTGAATTGCATATTTATCCGAACGGGAATCATGGATTTGTTTTATTTCAGCCAAACGAAGAATGGATGGGTCCAATCTTTAAATGGATGAAAAGATCAAGCGTTCAATAGGCTCAAAAGAGCCAACATTTTGGATACGTTGTTTCGTTTCCATTGAAAAACTATTTTTAAGGAGGCCGATATGAATTTAGGAAGAACTCTTTTACATATAATTTTTATCCTAACACTATGGGGAATTCTCGTTCCCCACGCCTATTCATACGGGATTGTTGACCAAAACGCGGCAACGGCCGCAGTACCTGATGCCAGCAATGATTTTCCGCCTCCCCCGGCTGGCTATGATCGCTATACAAGCGGTATTGATCACGGAAAGGTAGAGATAGTAAGCTACTATTCATCGACTGTCGGCGTAAACCGGCAATGCAGAATTTATACGCCGCCCAATTATTCAGTCGAAAATAAATATAACGTGCTGTATCTACTGCACGGAATCGGCGGCGATGAAAATGAATGGTTCTATAATGGCAGTCCCCAACATATTCTGGATAACTTATATGCTGACCAGAAACTTGCGCCAATGATTGTCGTTTTGCCCAATGGCCGCGCAATGGTCAATGATAATCCTGTTGGCGATATTTACGCACCCGACAAAGTCAAAGCGTTCGAAACGTTTGAATTCGATCTGCTGAATGACCTGATCCCGTTTATCGACACGACGTATTCCGTTCTGACGGGCAAGGAAAATCGGGCGCTGGCCGGGCTTTCGATGGGCGGGGGCCAATCACTGAATTTTGGGCTGGCTCACCTCGATACGTTTGCCTGGGTCGGATCGTTTTCCGCGGCGCCGAATACAAAAGCGGCTGCTCAACTTGTCCCAAATCCAACTGCCACGGCTGAAAATTTGTCACAACTCTGGATTTCCTGCGGAACCGCCGATGGCCTGTTGTTCGTCAGTCAACAAACCCACGACTATCTTGAGTTACATCAGGTGCCGCATATCTATAGTCTGGTTGAGGGCGCCGGCCATGACTGGACTGTTTGGAAGCATGGACTTTATTACTTTTCACAGGCGATATTTAGTCAAGCTGAAACAGCCGTTGCAAAACACGAAACGCCCATGGGATATAAACTATCACAAAATTATCCGAATCCATTCAATCCTGTCACGAACATACAGTACACGATTCCACGATCAAGCGTTGTCTCAATCAAGGTTTATAATCTTTTAGGAATGGAAGTAGCGACTTTAATCGATGAAGTAAAACCAGCGGGGCATTATCAGATTGCGTTCGATGGGAGTCAGTTTGCAGCCGGCGTTTATATCTACAAACTACAAGCTGCCGGCTTTTCCGCGGCCAGGAAGTTCTTATTAATGAAATAGTATCAATTCAAACTGTGAACAGCGTGATTATTGGCGAAACTTTTTAAACGTGATACGGTCAATTTTTAAGTGAGCGTGGATAGCAGGAAGTTAAATTTGCAATAACTGCCGAGCTCACATATTTAAATCATTTTTAAATGGGAGGTATTATGCACAAAAAAAGTTATCTATTCCTGGCGTTGTTAATGTTGTCAGGAATAAGTGGAAGCGTTCGTGCACAGGGCGTAGATCCCGGCGTTGAAAACCTGACGCATTCATGGACATTCGATGATGGGACTGCCGATGACCTCATTGGAAATGCAACCGGAAATCTGATGGGATCCGCTTATGTTTCACAGGGCGCGCTTAATACAACAGCGGAGGATTCATGGCTGGAATTGCCAGCGGAATCGATTGCGATTAACGCATATACCGAGATCACGATCGAAGCGTGGTTCCAATCGGTCGCGGGAGGCAATACCGCGTATCATATGTTGGCATCGTTTGGGAATACACAAAATACAATCGGCGCGAACTACTACTTCGTGACGCCGGTTAACCAGAATGGCGACAGTCGCGCGGCGATTTCGTGCGGGAACACGAGTCAACCGTGGGCAGCCGAATCCGGTGTGCTTGGCGATGCCTACGATGATGGCTTGCTCCACCATATCGTGAGTACAATCGATGCGGATAGCATTAAATTATATATAGATGGAGTACCTCAGGGGAGCGCCGTGCTGGATACGAATAATAGCCTTGCACAGCTAAGCGTCGCCCATGCCTATCTCGCGAAAAGTGTTTATGATTCGGATCCGGCCTGGAGAGGTTATATTCACGAATTTAATATGTACAGCAAGGCATTGTCGGCGGAGAATATCCTTTTTCTGTTTGATGAAGGAAACGACAAATTTAGTGAAATTGCAGACCCGTTCAAACCTGTTGTCATTGAAGTCGAATCTGGCGACGTGGGCAGCGATTTCAATCTAGTCCAGGAAGATAGTATTGAATATGTTACCATTCAAACCAATCGGACTGAATTTAATCCGGGCAGTCGGGCTCGTATTGTAACGTTTGAGGTTACCTTCCCCGATACAGGCGTTTATGATTTGTTTGTCCGCCTGCGCGTTGGACCGGGTTCGTGGGACGATGACAGCTTTTTCTACGGCAATGGATTTGGCGTAAAGGACAGTTTGCTGGATTCGAATTGGATATTAATAAACGGTTTAGCTGGCGCCGGATTTTCGGAACCTGACGACGTCGTGCATGAACTTGGCGGACTTGGTTCAGGCGTCTGGAAGTGGGTAAATATTTCCAATGATAATTTCGCGGGCGACACCACGTTTACTATTGCAGGTGACAGCTTAACGCGAACCGTTCAAATTGGCGGTCGGGAAACCGGGTTGGATATTGATAAAATAGCGTTTGGCAAATCGAAATTATATTTTACAGTGGGAAATCTTGACAGCGTAGCACGCGGCTCGTCCGAAATTCCAGAGCCTGTCATCGTATGGGAAGGTCCGCCGCTTGCCTCAAAGCAGTCCAAATTTGTCGGAAATGTTTATAGCGCGCCGCAAATTAATAACTTTGAATCTTACTGGAACCAGGTCACGCCGGAAAATGCTGGTAAATGGGGTAGCGTTGAAGGAACACGCGACAATATGAATTGGGGTGACCTGGACGCAGCATACAAACTTGCCAAGGATAATGATTTTCCAATCCATTTTCATGTGCTCATTTGGGGCGCTCAGCAACCATCGTGGATAAGCAGTCTTGAGCCAGCAGAGCAGCTTGAAGAAATTCGGGAATGGTTCCAGGCAGTGGCTAACAGGTACCCTGAAATTGATTTTCTGGAAGTCGTGAATGAACCGTTACCCGGACATAATCCGCCGGATGGAACCAGTGGACGAGCAAAATATAAAGATGCATTAGGGGGCAACGGCGAAACCGGCTGGGATTGGGTGCTCAATGCGTTCAGAATGGCGCGTGAAATTTTTCCTGCTAGCTCCGAATTAATGTTGAATGATTTTGGTATACTTGGGAGCACCAGCGCCACATCCCAATATTTAAAACTGATTCGATTGCTCCAGGCAGAAAATTTGATCGATATTATTGGTGTGCAAGGTCATGCATTTACAACAACGGCATCAACGGCGATCATGAAACGCAATCTTGACTCGTTGGCGACGACTGGAATTCCAATTCAGGTAACCGAATTGGATATTGATGGAACAGTCGATTCAATTCAACTGCAGAATTATCAACGAATATTCCCTGCGCTTTATGAACATCCCGGCGTTGAAGGCATTACTCTGTGGGGGTGGAGACCCGGACTGTGGCGAAATGACCAGGGTGCTTATCTTCTCAACCAGAATGGTTCGGAAAGACCTGCGCTCGAATGGATGCGGCAATATCTGGATACGTTGAACATTGACTACACCGCTATTGAAGATATTGGGGTAGTGGCAAATGAGTTTGGTCTTTATAATAATTATCCAAATCCATTCAATCCGGCAACACATATTCAATATAGCATTGGCAGCACATCAAAAGTAACATTAAGCGTGTTTGATATGCTTGGCCGGGAAATTCAGACGCTGGTGAATGACATTAAAGCGCCTGGCCGATACACAATTACATTTAACGCGGAACATCTGGCAAGCGGTATTTATTTCTATCGTCTTCGGGCAGGCTCATTTTCCGAAACAAAGAAATTTATACTTTTGCGATAGTACTCTTTGAAGCTCGCTGACCATTGTCAATTGTTACGAGCTGCCCAAAATGTGCGGAAGAGAATGGTGAATGGAAACATCGTTCACTATTCTCTTCGCGCCGTTTCTATCAACATTGAATGCATGCATAATAATCGAGGCTTTTTTATGAAGGAGATATTCCATTCAATTATACTGGTGTTATCGATTACTTATCTGGCGAATGCGCAGGTTATTGAAAAACACGCCCCGGAAGGATACGACGTGGCGCGCGCAGAGATAGCGCATGGTAAAATCGATTCCATTACCTACGAATCAAAAACAGTTGATATAATACGCAAGGCAATGATTTACACGCCACCGGGTTATTCAATCGATAACCAATATCCCGTGCTCTATTTATTGCACGGTATCGGCGGCGATGAAAAAGAATGGTTGAACGGCGGCCATCCTGAAATAATTTTGGACAATCTGCATGCGGAAAACAAAATCGAGCCTATGATTGTTGTAATGCCCAATGGCCGGGCGATGAAGGACGACCGCGCAACGGGAAATATCATGGCGCCTGATAAGGTGGAGGCATTTGCTACCTTCGAAAAAGACTTGCTGAATGATTTGATTCCATTCATCGAAAAAAACTTCCCTGTTTATACCGGCCGTGAACATCGCGCCATTGCGGGCTTATCCATGGGCGGCGGCCAATCGTTAAATTTCGGATTGGGCAACCTCGACAAGTTTGCCTGGATCGGCGGATTTTCATCGGCTCCCAATACAAAACCGCCTGAACAGTTGCTCCCAAATCCGGATGAAGCAAAAAAGAAATTGAAATTGCTCTGGATGTCCTGCGGCGACAATGATTTCCTGATTGCATTTAGCCAGCGCACGCACGAATATTTACGCGATCATGACGTTCCCCATATTTATTACATCCAGCCGGGCGTTCACGACTTTAATGTGTGGAAGAATTCGTTGTATATGTTCTCCAAGCTCCTGTTTAAACCGGTAGATGCATCAAAATTCACTAAGTACAGCATGCTTGGAACTCCGGCAACCACAAATGTGCGGCGAGCGAAATTTCCCCAGATATTGCCCGATGGCCGCGCGATCTTTCGTATTAAAGCGCCTGATGCGCAAAAAGTCCAGCTCGATTTGGCGAAGAAATACGATATGGTAAAAGACACCGCCGGTGTTTGGGAAACGACGACCGATTCGTTGACCGAAGGATTTCATTATTACTCTTTGTTGATTGACGGTGTTGCTGTCGCCGATCCGGCCAGTGAAGCATTCTACGGCATGGGACGCATGGCCAGCGGCATCGAAGTTCCATTCAAAGGCGATGATTATTATGCTGTCAAAGATGTGCCTCATGGCGAAATACGAATAAAACGTTATTATTCAAATGTCTTTCGCGCCTGGCGTCAATTTTACCTATATACTCCACCAGGCTATGATGTTAACATAAGTGAAAAATATCCGGTTTTATACATCCTGCACGGCGGCGGCGAAGACGAACGCGGCTGGGCAAATCAGGGCAAAACGGATTTAATCCTGGATAATCTGATTGCGGATCAAAAAGCAAAACCCATGCTCATTGTCATGCCCGATGGGAACACCAATACCGATTTTGCCGGTTTCGGAGAGAGAGTTTTAAAAATGTTTGAAGCGGAATTAAAGCAATCCATCATTCCCTTTATTGAAAAAAACTATCGCGTGAAAACCGATGCCCAAAACCGGGCGCTCGCCGGCTTGTCCATGGGCGGTTTGCAAACGCTTTACGTGGGAATCAATAACACCGATCAATTTGCATATCTGGGCGTATTCAGCTCCGGTTGGATTCAGCCGATGCAGAGCGATCTGGCAGAAGCCCAATACAATTTCATGAAAAATAATGTTGCCCAAATTAATGGCAGCCTGAGGCAATTCTGGATTGCCATGGGCGGCGAGGAAGATATTGCCTACAACAATTGCCGGTTGATGCTGGCTCAATTCGATGCGATGAATATTAACTACCTTTACAGCGAATATCCTGGCGGACATACCTGGCCGGTGTGGCGAAACAATCTATACAATTTTGCCCAGCTTTTGTTTAAGTAGAAGGTTAATTTACATAGTTCCGCCCCGATCCGTCGGGCAGAATTCAGATTGGACGCTCTGCGTCCAATCTAATATTTTTTAAATAAAGATGTTATAACTCTATTGTAATTTACTTTTTTTACTTGAAATCGTCGCAGAGCGACAAAGCTGCATTCCGCCAGAAGACTGGCGGAACGATGATTGTATCGTTCGGAGCAGACGGGATAACCGTATGTGTATCCATTCGGCGCCTGATAGTAAATTGGATTATAGAAAATATTCCTAATGGTTTCTCTCCTTTTTAAGGGGAGATTAAGAGGGGCTCTAAAAACGATTCCATTTAATATTGAATGGAAACATGGCTGTTGTCTCAATTATATGAAGTTGAAAAGTAAGAGCATTATTTATGGACAAACGAACCCAACTACTTATCATACCAATGTTGTTGATGTTAAGTTGTATTCCGTCGAACAACCAGAAGCAGCGAAATATTCAGCGAAAACAACTTTTCGATAACCACTGGAAATTTGCTTTAGGGGATCATACAACTGCCAGTCATTTGGATTTTGACGATAATAATTGGCGCAATCTGGATTTGCCGCATGATTGGAGCATCGAAGGCGGCATTGATCAAAAAAATCCAACAAGCGGCGCCGGCGGTTACTTTCCTGCAGGTATTGGGTGGTATCGGAAAGGTTTCAAAATTCCGTCTTCATGGCAAGGTAAACAAGTTTCCATTTACTTCGAAGGCGTCTACATGAATTCCAAAATATTTATTAACGGAAATTCACTGGGAGCGCATCCATATGGCTACACCTCTTTCTATTATGATCTTACTCCTTACCTGAATTATGATAATAGTGAAAATGTGGTCGCTGTCCGCGTGGATAATTCCCAGCAATTAAATTGCCGTTGGTACAGTGGCTCCGGCATTTACAGGCATGTGTGGCTTTTGGTGACCGATCCTGTTCATATTGGCCAATGGGGCGCTGTAATTACAACGCCGGACATAGGCCAGGAAAAAGCAACGGTACAGATTAAAACACCAATAAAGAACGAAACGGCATCGCCACATACTTTTGTCCTGTCAGCACAGCTTACAGATATGTATAGCAAAAATGCAGGCAGTAATGATGTGCAGGTTGAACTGTCGGCGAATAGCGAACAGGAAGTTGTTCAAACCATAATCGTAAATAATCCGCGACTCTGGACGCCGGAAACCCCTGCATTGTACAAGGCGCAAATAAGATTAATGCAAGGCGCTAAGACAGTTGATAGCGCTCAAAATACTTTTGGAATTCGTTCCATTAAATTCAGCTCTGAAAATGGATTTCAATTAAATGGAGAAACAGTTAAGATAAACGGCGGCTGCGTCCATCACGATAATGGATGTTTAGGCGCCGCAGCATATGACCGGGCTGAAGAACGAAAAGTGGAATTATTGAAATCTGCCGGTTTCAATGCGGTGCGGACGTCCCACAATCCACCATCGGAAGCTTTTTTGGATGCGTGCGACAGGTTGGGATTAATGGTCATCGACGAATCGTTTGATGGTTGGAGAACCCAAAAAAACACTTATGATTATGCCAGATATTTTGATGATTGGTGGCGGCGCGATCTCGAATCGATGGTGATGCGTGACCGGAATCATCCATCAATTATTATATGGAGCGTCGGAAATGAAATTATCGAACGAAAACAATCTGAAGCTGTTGAGACGGCCAAGATGCTTATTGATTGCATACACAATTTGGATGCAACACGACCGGTCACTTCAGCCATGACCACATGGGATGACGAGTGGGAGATATTTGATCCGCTCATGGCCGCGCATGATGTCTGCGGGTATAATTATCAAATGCATCGCGCGCCATCCGATCATGCACGGATACCTTCGCGCATTATTGTCCACACCGAATCGTATCCCGGGGATGCTTTCGATAACTGGAATATGGTGCAGAACCATAACTACATCATTGGTGATTTTGTTTGGACGGCAATGGATTATTTGGGCGAATCGGGTATTGGCCGATACTACTATCCGGGCGAAACAGAGGGTGAACATTGGCAAGGCGATTTTTTCCCCTGGCATGGCGCTTATTGTGGTGATATTGATTTGATCGGTTGGAGAAAACCGATTTCTCACTATCGCAATATCATTTGGAATGATACAGAGAAGCTCTACATGGCGGTTCGGGAACCCAATCCTGAAACTGGCGAAATTAAAGAAACCATGTGGTCGGTTTGGCCCACATGGGAAAGCTGGACGTGGCCCGGGCATGAAGGGAAAGACATTCAGGTGGATGTATACTCCAAATATCCCGTCGTTCAGCTTTACCTGAATAACGTCATCCTTGCTGAACAACCAACAACTGTAACGCAGGAATACAAAGCAACGTTTACGCTGCCATACGCTCCCGGATTATTGAAAGCGGTTGGGGTGATGGATAACAACGAGTTGGAATCGACTAGCTTGAAGACTGCTGCTGAGGCCAGTACCATAAAAATGACTGCCGATCGTTCCAAAATAGTGGCTAATGGACAAGATTTAGCATTTGTCACAGTTGAAATAATTGATAAGAATGGAAATATCCAGCCCAATGCTGAAGACCAACTGCAATTTTCAATTAATGGTCCGGGCGTCATTGCCGGCGTGGATAATGCAAATTTAAAAGATTTAGAAAAATATGCCGGTAATACGCGCAAAGCATGGCATGGCCGCGCAATGGTTGTAATTAAAAGCGCCCACAATGCCGGAGAAATCGGGCTTATTGCACGTTCACCGGGCATGCAAACAGCAGTTGTAAAGATTGAGGCTGTAAAACATGAATAAAAATATTTGACCTAAATTCTATCCAAATCGATTCCTGGCTAATAGAGCTGTTAACAATTATTCAAAAAAAATAATATAAGTCACGAAAAAAACAGGAGAAAAAAAAATGAACATCATCAAAAGCTTGTTATTCGTCTTATTCTCATTTAGTACGATTTCATTAACGGCTGCGGATAACCAAACTGAAAAATCAAACCGGATCGTCGTCAATGCTGATCTTGGCACGGAAACAATCAGTAAATTCATTTATGGTCATTTTGCTGAACATTTAGGTCATTGTATTTACGGCGGAATTTATGTCGGGGAAGATTCTGATATTCCGAACACACGCGGCATCAGGAATGATGTTGTGGCGGCGCTAAAAGAAATTGCTCCCAGCGTTGTGCGTTGGCCCGGCGGATGTTTCGCGGATACGTATCACTGGAAAGATGGAATCGGTCCACAAGCCGCGCGGCCGTCAATCGTAAATACAAATTGGGGAGGCGTCACCGAGGATAATAGCTTTGGCACGCACGAGTTTTTGGATTTTTGCGAACTGATAGGCGCAGAACCCTACATTTGTGCGAATGTGGGCAGCGGTACCGTTCAGGAAGCCGCTGAATGGGTTGAGTATGTAAATTCAAATGCAAGCAGCCCGATGACCGAATTGCGCAAGAAAAACGGCAGGGAAAAGCCATGGAATGTGAAGTATTGGGCGGTAGGCAACGAAAGCTGGGGCTGCGGCGGCAATATGACGCCGGATTATTACACAGATTTATATAAACGTTTTTCAACGTATATGCGCGGACGCGGTTTGTACCGTGTTGCCAGTGGCGGAACAGATCCGGATTTTGAGTGGACGGAAACCGTTTTACGGAAAACACAAAAATTCCGTAATTTAATTCAAGGCTATTCATTTCATTACTACACCTTTTGTCATGGGTGGGACGATAAAACTGCTGCGACACAATTCAATGAGAACGACTGGTTTTACACCATGAAGAATACATTGGTCATGGAAGAACGTCTGGAAAGGCATATCGCATTAATGGATGAATATGACCCGGAAAATCGAATTGGCTTAATCGCTGATGAATGGGGTAATTGGTTCACTGTTGAACCGGGAACGAATCCGGGATTTTTGTATCAACAGAATACGGTGCGCGACGCTGTAACAGCCGCGCTTTATCTGAATATTTTTAATAATCATGCCAAGCGCGTGAAAATGGCCAACATCGCCCAATTTGTCAATGTGCTGCAAGCGATGATTCTTACTAAAGACGACCAGATGGTAAAAACACCGACCTTCTATGTTTTCAAAATGTATAAAGTGCACCATGATGCAACGCTGTTGCCAATAAATTTAACGTGCGACGATTATTCATACGATGGCATGACATTGCCAAGTATTAGCGCATCCGCCTCGCAGGCTAAGGACGGCGCGATTCATGTTTCGCTTTGTAATATTGATATGCATAACAACAGAAGCGTTGAGATTGATTTGCGCGGTTCGGATAATCTATCCAAAACCAGCGGCGAAATAGTCACCGCGCCCAAGGAAAATGATTATAATGATTTTGGACAACCCGAAAAGGTGAACATCCAAAAATTTACAAAATTTAGCGTCAAGAATAATATTCTAAAAGTTGATCTACCGGCAAAGTCTGTTGTTACCATTACATTGAACAAATAACGTTCAACCAGATTTTTAATTTTGCTGTAGGCGAAGCGCCAGCCGGTTTTAATGGTCAACAAAAAAAATGGAGCCGTTATGAAACGGTTCAAAAATAAATAAGTGAATAGTTAAGGAGGCTTTAAAATGAGGAAAACACTATTATTTGTTTTTCTATATGTCTTTTTAATTAGTGGGACCTGTTTAGCTCAAACCGGTCAGGTTTTAGTTAGTTCTAGCCTCGCTGGAACAGCGCATCCTTCTCCTTACAATCTTTATGGCGCAACGTATCCACGTATCGAAGCTGATTCGCGGGTTACGTTCCGTTTTGAAGCTCCCGATGCACAAAAGGTGCAGGTTGCTATTGCCAACGTTCCGTTTGATATGGTTAAAGGCGAAGATGGCGTGTGGACGTACACCAGTGAACCGCAGGACAAGGGGTATCACAACTATTGGATGATTGTTGATGGCGCTATCGTGATCGATCCGGCCACCAATGCCTTTATCGGCTATAGCCATATGTGCAACGGCTTTGAAATTCCGGATCCGGAGGGCGGTTTCTACGATTTGAAAGATGTGCCGCATGGCCAGGTATTAATCGAAAATTATTTTTCCAAAGTGACTGAATCCTGGCGTCATATCTTCGTTTACACCCCGCCGGGATATGAAACTAATCCATTAACCCGTTACCCCGTGCTTTATCTTCAGCATGGCGGCGGCGAAGATGAACGCGTATGGATTGAAATGGGACGCACAAATTTAATTCTCGACAATCTGATCGCCGAAGGCAAAGCCAAACCATTTATCGTTGTGATGGAAACCAGCGCCGCCTATAAACCGGGCGAGCTTCCGCCTCAGCCATTCCGGCCGCGACCTGCCGGAGAAAGACAAGCAGGCCAGGATGAACAGCCTGCGCCGCGCCCACGATTCCGCTTTACATTTGATACCTACAAAGAAGTTATGGTTAACGATCTGATCCCTTTTATTGATGCCAGATTCAGAACGTTAAGCGACCAGCCAAACCGCGCGATGTCCGGACTTTCGATGGGCGGGATGGTGACGCGACAGGTAACACTGGCAAATATCGATAAGTTTGCTTATATTGGTCTCTTCAGCGGCGGCAGCATCAGCATGGATGATGTTAACAAAGCGCCCGGTTTCAAAGAGAAGGTGAAACTTGTATTTGTCAGCTATGGAAGCCGGGAACTCGAAAATCGCAGAATGGGTTTCGGCGGCGATCCTAAAGCAAACACAGAAGCTTTGAAAGAGGCTGGCATTAGTTCTCATTTTTATGTGTCTCCGCTTACGGCGCATGAGTGGCAGAGTTGGCGGCGCAGCCTGTATGAATTCGCACCGCTTCTTTTTCAGTAGCAATGGATTGACAAAACAGATTACCTAAATTTATAAAACGAAATTTCATATTTCAGATGTTTTATTGGTAGTCCGGGCGATTCTAACTCAACCAGTTTTCACTTCCCTGATGACAAGCCATTTATTCCAAACGGACGAGAATGCAACCCGACTATGCGAATTTGATCAATTTAATTTAGAAATTCAGGTAATATATTACTTTTTGTATTGAGAAAATTATACTTAAATCACCCAGCCTGGAAAAACCAGGACTAAAAAACTGGCTTTAACCACGGGAATCACTGAATGAAACGGAAAAAATTTTTATTGTTTTTCCAGTGTCCGTCCTTGCTTTCTGTGGTACTGTCTGTTTTTATTATTAAAATTTCCGCCGAAAAGTGGCAGAAAATAACTTGTCAGTTACTAAGGAGGGTATCACATGAAACACAGGCATCTGTGTATTTTATTAACGGCTCTGCTAACGAGTGGAATTGGCTGGGCGCAAACGCCCGATACAACTTCCGCTGCTATCGAAGATTTCAAACCGGCGTCAACAAATCAACCGGGCAAAGAATATCCTATGGTCAATTCTGAAGGCCGGGTGAGAGCTCAAATCAAAGCGCCGGAAGCGACTCGCGTCCAGCTTGATATCAGCGCCGTAAAATACGATCTGGTGAAGGATGAGAATGGCGTTTGGACCGGCGACTCAGGTCCACAGGACGAAGGATTCCACTACTATCAGCTCTGGATTGATGGCGCAGCAGTTCCCGATCCCAACAGTTTGTACTTCTACGGCGCCAGCCGTTGGGGCAGCGGTATCGACGTCCCGGCCAAAGATCAGGACTTTTATGCGCTCAAGGACGTTCCCCATGGACAGATAAGAGAAAATTACTATTTCTCTAAAACTGAAAACAGCATGCGACACTGTTTTGTCTATACTCCGCCAGATTATGATAAAGATAACACGAAACGCTATCCTGTGCTCTACCTCCAACATGGCGGCGGTGAAAATGAATATGGCTGGCCGAATCAGGGCAAAACCAATCTCATTATGGATAACCTGATCGCTGAAGGCAAAGCCAAACCGTTTATCATCGTGATGGACAACGGAACGTGGCGTTGGCCTGAAAATATGCCTCGCCCCAGGCGTGGCGAGCGTCCCAGTGGTCCCTGGCCACCAAAAGGCTGGGCGGATGGATTCATGAATACACTGATCGATGACATCATCCCCATGATCGACGCTAATTACCGCACCCTGGCCGATCAGGCTCACCGTGCCATGGCCGGTTTATCGATGGGCGGTATGCAGACGCGTGTTATCACGCTGGCGCATCCTGAGCTATTCTCATATGTCGGCATGTTTAGCGGCGGCAGCATCAGTATGGACGATGTTAACAATGCGCCGGGCTTCAAAGAAAAAATCAAGCTTGTGTTCATTAGTTATGGCAGCCGCGAACTTGAAAACGCCAGACGCTTCGGGGGTGATCCCAAAGAAAATACAGAGGCGCTTAAAGCAGCAGGCATGAACACGCATTTTTATGTCTCTCCGCAAACAGCGCATGAATGGCAGAGTTGGCGGCGCGGCCTGCATGAATTTGCACCACTACTATTTCAATAAGAATGGAGAAAAATGATGAAACGACATATAGCTGGTTTAACCGTTCTACTACTTACGATTGTAAGTTCGCTGTGTTTGGCACAGACAGATCAACCACCAATTAAAGAAGACTTCAAACCCAACTCAACGAATCAGCCAGGCCGGGAATTTCCTCAGGTCAATTCTGAAGGCCGGGTGCGCGCCAGCATTTCCGCGCCCGAGGCAACAAAAGTCCAACTGGATATCAGCGCTGTAAAGTATGACCTGGTCAAAGACGAGAATGGCGTCTGGACCGGTGAGTCCGGCCCTCAGGACGAAGGATTTCATTACTATCAGCTTTGGATTGATGGCGCTGCTGTCCCGGATCCGGGCAGCCTGTATTTCTTTGGCGCCATGCGCTGGGGCAGCGGTATTGAAATTCCCGCGACCGATCAGGATTTTTACGCGCTCAAAAATGTGCCTCACGGCCAAATGCGGCAGATTTTCTTTCCTTCAGAGAGCACAAATACATCACGCAGAGCTTTTGTGTATACGCCACCCGATTATGATAAAGATCTGACCAAACGGTACCCTGTCCTGTACTTGCAGCATGGTTGGGGTGAAAATGAATACGGCTGGCCCGAGCAGGGCAAGACGATGTTCATTATGGATAATTTGATTGCTGAGGGTAAAGCCAAACCGTTTATTATTGTCATGACTTATGGCATGACGAATGAAATAAAATTTGGCGGTCTCCGAAATTTTGATATTACGCCATTTCAAACGGTTCTTGTCGATGAATTAATTCCCTACATCGACGCTACTTTCCGCACTCTCACCGATCAGCCCAATCGCGCCATGGCCGGCCTCTCCATGGGCGGTTTTGAAACCAAATTGATCACCTTAAAAAATCTCGATACGTTCTCTCATATCGGCTTGTTCAGCGGCGGCAGCATTAGTGCCGATGATGTCAACAACACGCCTGGATTTAAAGAAAAAGTCAAGCTTGTGTTTGTCAGCTTTGGCAGCCGGGAACTGGAAAATCGCCGGGGCGGCTGGGGTGGCGATCCCAAAGAAAATGCCGCTGCGCTCAAAGAAGCAGGCGTTAACAGCCATTTCTATGTTTCCCCCAACACAGCACATGAGTGGCAGAGTTGGCGGCGCAGCTTGCATGAATTTGCGCCACTTGTTTTTAGAGATTAATCGATAAAAAAATGCACATAGTTCAGTTGAAAATAGAGTCTCGCTCCGCCCCGATCGATCGGGGCGGAACGATTACCGAATTTAAGTGTACTCGTTCCATGTTTTTCCGTGCATTCCGTGGTCGGGATTCCTTTAAATCGGTGAAATCCTGTCTATAATTTATTCTGGTGTATCCCGGTTAGGAGAAAAAAAATAATGAAACGACATATAATCGGTTTAGTCATTTTAATGCTTACTTTTTCAAGTTGGTCGTGTTTAGCACAGACAGATCAACCAACAGTTAAAGAAGACTTTAACCCGTCGTCTACAAGTCAGCCCGGCAAAGAGTATCCTCAGGTCAATTCCGAAGGCCGGGTGCGAACCAGTATTTCGGCGCCCGAGGCGCACAAAGTCCTGCTGGATATTGGCGGCGTAAAGTTTGATATGACCAAAGATGAAAATGGCGTCTGGACTGGCGATTCTGATCCCCAGGATCCGGGCTTCCACTATTATCAGATGTGGGTGGATGGCGCAGCAGTTCCTGATCCGAATAGTCTATATTTTTATGGCGCCGGCCGTTGGGGCAGCGGCGTTGAAGTTCCCTGTGATGATCAGGATTTCTTTGCGCTGAAGAACGTTCCGCACGGACAGGTGCGCGAGCAGCTCTACTACTCACAGATTACTGAAAAATGGCGCCGCTGTTTTGTTTATACGCCGCCGGATTACGAGCAAAATGTCAGTGCGCGTTATCCCGTATTGTATCTTCAACACGGGAGTTTTGAGGATGAGACGGGTTGGGCTAATCAGGGCAAAGCCAATCTGATTCTCGATAACTTAATCGCGGATAAAAAGGCTGTTCCCATGATTATCGTCATGGATAATGGATATGCAATGAAGCCATCCCGGGGAGCAGATGCGCCGAGGCGAGGCCCCGGCATGTTTTCAGCCTTTGAAGACGTCCTGATCAAAGAAGTAATCCCGATGATTGACGCGTCGTATCGCACGATTGCTGACCGGGAACACAGAGCTATGGCCGGTCTCTCCATGGGCGCGAATCAGACCATCCGCATTACGATGAACAATCTTGATATGTTTTCTCATATCGGCGGGTTCAGCGGCACATCGAACTATCCAAGCCCGGATAAAATTGACCGCGCGGCATTTATGGATGGCAAATTCAAAGATGGCAAAGCGCTCGGTAAAAAGATCAAACTTTTCTGGCTTGGCATGGGCACGAAAGAGCCGAATCCGTTCCCCGGTTCTATTGCCGCTTTCCGTGAAATGTTGGACGAAGCGGGAATGAAGCATGTCTATTACGAATCTCCCGGAACTGCGCACGAATGGTTAACCTGGAGAAGATCGCTGTATCAGTTTTCGCCGTTGTTGTTCAGATAGAACAGTAACTGAGATGTCATGCATATGTTGTGAGCAGGAAAATAGACGAGGCTTGTTGCAGCGTATTTGATGTTGTACATTTCATGTTATAAAAATTGAAAATGATTTCATAATTCAAGCAATCAAAGAGTCGAGCAATGAAACATAACATAATTTTAGCGCTGATCATTCTTCCATGCGTATTTTTATCTTCGATTGCCAGCGGACAACTCCCGAAAGGCGGAATGCCAGCGCCGACAAATATTCGAAAAAATGAATGTCCCTGCATACTTCCGGATTTGAGAGTCATATTTCGAACGGACGCGCCGGATGCCGGAAAAGTTCAGATCGATCTGGGCAAGCTGTACGACATGCAGAAGGACGAAACTGAAATCTGGACTGTAACAACCGAGCCGCAAGTCCCCGGCTTTCACTACTACTCACTGGTCATCGATGGATATAAAGTTGCTGATCCGGCCAGCGAATCGTTCTACGGCATGGGCCGTATGGCCAGCGCCATTGATATCCCCGAAGCTGGCGTTGAATTTTACACGATCAAAGATGTGCCCCACGGCGATATCCGCTCAAAACAGTATTTCTCGAAAACCACGGGTACCTGGCGACATGTGAATATCTACACGCCGCCGGGTTATGAAACAAATCACAAGAAAAAATATCCTGTCCTTTATATTCAGCATGGCGGGGGCGAAGACGAGCGCGGTTGGGCGCAGCAGGGCAAAACCAACATTATTCTCGATAATCTTATTGCAGACGGGAAAGCCGTGCCGATGCTCGTGGTTATCGCCAATGGCAATGCGCAAAAACCGGGGATGACCGCCCGAGGCTACAATGACGAAGCCATGGCTGTGTTCAAAGAAGAATTAATTGAAAATGTGATGCCGTTTATCGAGCGTAATTTTCGCGTCAAAACCGGGGCAAAAAATACAGCGCTCGCCGGTTTATCCATGGGCGGAGGCCAATCGTTTTTCACCGGGCTGCGCAATACGGATGTGTTCGCCAATGTCGGCGTGTTCAGCACCGGCCTCTTCGGCGGTATTGGCCGAGGGTCCTCCGATCCGTTTGATCCGGAAAAGATTGTTCCCGGTATTCTCACGTCACCGGAATCCTTTAACAAAAAACTGGATGTGTTTTACATCTCGGTGGGTGAACAGGATCAACGTATCGAGCACACTAAAAAATTAATTGAGACGTTTAAAAGCAAGGGATTGGACGTCATCTTTGCATCGTTCCCCGGCGGGCATGAATGGCAAGTATGGAGGAAATCACTTCATGATTTTGCTCAGAAACTGTTTAAATAAAATTGGAGTTTTACTGAAGCGACCCCATAAGGAGTAAAGTATAATGAAACAAAGAATACTTATTAATGTGTTGATCATGATGTGCCTGTCCGTCGCCGCGTTCGGCCAATGGGGTCCAGCGATTGATTCCCCGGTTGTTCATGACGATAATACAGTGACTTTCAGCTATTTGGCGCCTAAAGCGAACAACGTTTTGCTCGACGGTCAATTTCAAACAGAACGCGTCGCGATGGTTAAAGATACGTCTGGCATTTGGAGTGTGACGGTTGGACCGGTCAAGCCCGACATGTATCCGTATTGCTTTGTCGTCGATGGCATCCGTGTGGCTGATCCGCGCAATCCGGCTATTTTTCCGAACGAGGGCTTTCAAAACAGTATCGTCGAAGTCACCGGTAATACGCCGCTCGTCCACACCGTTCAAAATGTACCGCATGGAACCCTGGCCTATCGGTATTACCAATCTGCTGAACTGGGAACCCGCCGCGTGGTGATTTACACCCCGCCGGGCTACGATCACAATCCCGGTAAAAAATATCCTGTTCTTTACTTGCTGCATGGCACAACCGACACCGAAGAAACCTGGAGTAAAGTCGGCCGCGCCAATATTATTCTCGATAATTTGATCGCTCAGGGAAAAGCCGCGCCGATGATCATCGTCATGCCCTATGGCCGCGCTTATCCGGTTATCAGCAAGCATTCGGGCAGTCTCCGCAATTGGGAAAATTTACAGGAATTCAAACAGGACTTTTTTAACAATCTTTTGCCATTCGTGGAAGCAAATTACAATGTAATTCCAGATAATGACCATCGCGCCATAGCAGGATTTTCGGGAGGCGGCGGCACAAGTCTGTACTTTGGATTGAATAATCCTGATTACTTCCGCTGGGTGATCGGCTTTGCGCCGGGCATGCGCTTCGAAGAATTCGACCGAAACAATGCGGTTGCATTTGAAAATCCGGCGCTAACGAATGAACGCTTAAAACTCTTTTGGATCGGCGTCGGCAAAGACGATGGCTTGTACCGGTTTATCGGAGAATATCTTAAAGTATTGGATCAGAAACAAATCAAACATGAGACTTTTATTTCGGATGGCGGTCATACCTGGATGAACTGTAAGCTTTATTTGTCGATTATCGCGCAGAAACTTTTTAAATAGATATTATCATCGGGAAATTTAGTTATGGAAAAATTGCGATTCACTGCACTTTAGGATGGGGCCGTTAAAACTGTTTTGACCGGTCCAGCAGCTGACGCTTATAATGAAGATGGAAAGGCGCCGGTTGTCAAGCTGCAAGCGTCAAGCGAGTCGGTTAGTCCGGCATTCAAATATATAGCGTCCGCCAATTCATTAACAGTTTATCGCATCGATCGGTAGTTTAATGGAGACATCATTATGAAGACGAAACCATTCATCTATTTTGTCATTCTGTTGAATATAGCAACGGTGGTGTTGGCGCAAAACGAACCAGCCCGCAATCCCATCATTTGGGCTGATGTGCCGGATGTGGCGGTCATCCGCGTGGGGAACGTTTACTACATGAGCAGCACGACCATGCACATGAGTCCGGGACTGCCCATTATGAAATCCAAAAATCTTGTCAATTGGGAAATGCTCAACTACGCTTATAACCGATTGGTCGAGAATGATGCGATGAACCTGGAAAACGGCAAGTTTACCTACGGGCGAGGCTCGTGGGCCAGTTGCTTGCGTTATCATAATGGCGTCTATTATGTGACAACGTTTTCCGCCACCAGTGGACGAACTCACATATATCGAACCACTGATATCGAAAAAGGAAATTGGGAAGCAAATTCATTTGAGCCGTCCCTGCACGATCACTCGCTCTTTTTCGACGATGACAGTCGCGTATATATGATATACAGCGCGGGCGATCTGCGTCTCGTGGAACTGGAGTCGGACCTGTCAGGAATTAAAGCGGGTGGATTTCACGATGTGGTGATCCCAAACGCAAGCGCTGTGGCTGGCGACGATATCATGTTGCCGGCCGAAGGGTCGCAAATGCGCAAGATTAACGGCAAGTATTACGTGATGAACATCACCTGGCCCCGGGGCGGCATGCGCACGCAGCTCATTCATCGCGCTGATAAAATTACCGGCCCGTACGAAGGCAAAGTCATTTTGCAGGAGCAGGGCGTGGCGCAAGGATGTTTGATCGACACGCCGGAAGGGGATTGGTATGCCTTGTTGTTCCAGGATAATGGCGCGGTCGGACGCAGTCCGTGGTTGATTCCGGTGAAATGGGAAGATGGTTGGCCGGTTCTGGGACGTGATGGCAAAGCTCCAGCGACTGTCGAAATTGAGCATAATGACCAAAACATGGCCAATCTTGTCGCATCCGATGAATTCAATCGCAAACCCGGCGAACCGTTGCCATTGGCCTGGCAGTGGAACCACAATCCTGACAACAGCTTCTGGTCGATCGGCGAACGCAGCGGTTGCCTGCGTTTAACCACAGGACGGGTGGATAACGATGTATTGACCTCCCGCAACATGCTGACGCAACGAACATTTGGCCCGGTAAGTTCAGCCAGCGTTAAAATCGATGTCGCTAATATGAAAGACGGCGACTGCGCCGGATTTATTGCCCTGCAACGACGCTACGGTCTTGTCGGTATAAAAATGGAAGGTGACAATAAATCCATCGTTATGATTAGCGTTCCACCTGATAAACAAACCGAATCGAATCGCCGGCCACAACCAGGTCCGCCTGAAGAAGTCGAGCGTATCCCGTTGTCGCAAGCCGTCGTTTATTTAAAAATCGAATGCGATTTCAGGGATCGCGCCGACAAGGCCTATTTTTATTACAGCCTGGATGGCGATAATTGGACGCGAGTTGGCTCCGTTCTGCAAATGACCTACACACTGCCGCATTTTATGGGGTACCGTTTTGGCCTGTTTAATTATGCTACCAAAGTAGCAGGCGGTTATGTGGATTTTGATTTCTATCATGTTAGCGATGAAATTATAGATATAAACTAAATTGGGCAATTTTCAAATCGGTTTTAAATGAGTCAGTGCAGGAAGTAAATGAAAATCGAAGATTATAATATGTTCAATTAAATTGTTATGTATATTAAATGCGGGAGAAGATTTATAAAACCACGAAGACCACGAAGGGCGCAAAGAAATTTATAGGAGGAGCATCCCCAAAAGGTTTTCATCGGGGTGTGAGAACTTATCTTATCAGTCACTTTGTAGGTTGAATAACTTCGTGAGCTTCGTGCCCTTCGCAGTAACAACTAAAAAGTCCATATTTGCCATTATTAAAATAAAACAGGAGTCAACATGAATCGCATATTGCTGTCAATAACGCTTATCTTCACAATTCTGACAGCCTCAACCAGTCATGCAAGCGCTCCGGAAATTGGCAAATCTGCGCGCTACTGTAATCCGTTGCCCATGCCAACAGCCCCCGGCGGAAACGCTGCCGGCGATGTTACGGTCATTAAAGAGCAAGGCAAGTATTACATGTATTGCACGGGCGGCGGCGCCTGGGTCTCTGAAGATATGCTCAACTGGACGTTTCAACATGTGGAAAACGTCCCGATCGCGCCGGATGTTGTGAAGTACAACGATGAATTTTACATGTGTGGCAATGACGGCCCACTGTTCAAAGCTGATAATCCGCTGGGCCCCTTCATTAAACTTGGGGATTGGAAGAACACGCCCGATGTTGCCGGCGGCTGGAACGGCGCTTTCGATATGGACATTTATATCGACGACGACAATAAGCCATATCTCTTTTACGCTGGCCGCGGCGTGAGCGGCATCTTTGTGGTTGAGCTTAATCCGAATGACTTAACGAGATTTGCCGGCCCGGTTAAACATCTCATCGGATTCAACAGCGACCATGTCTGGGAACGATACGGGGAGATGAACGAATATACAGATGTTTCCTGGATTGAAGGCTCGTGGCTTCAAAAACACAATGGCGTTTATTATCTGCAATATTCGGCTTGCGGGACGCAATGGAAAACGTACGCCGAAGGATACTACACCGGAAAGTCGCCGATGGGGCCGTTTACGTATGCTCCGAACAATCCATTGCTGCGCAAAACCGAGGGCATTGTCACCGGTCCAGCTCATGGCAGCATCGTTGAAGGGCCGGACGGGAATCTCTGGCAGTTTTATACAATCGTTCTCTCAAATCCCCCCGGTGGACGGCGCATTGGCATGGATCGGATTACGTTCGATAAAAACGGAAATATGTCTGTGCAGGTCACTGAGACGCCGCAATGGGCACCCGGTACGATCAGCGATCCAACGAAAGGCAATAGCGGTTCGATTCCGGTGACCATCAATAAGGTTCGCGCGATGAACGCGCTTTCAAAATTCTCATCCGAACAACCGGGCCGGGAAGCGGCTTATGCTGTGGACAATTACAGCGGAACCTGGTGGGAACCGTCGCCAGCCGACTCGACGCCAACGTTGACGATCGAACTCTCCCCGGCGACACGCTTCGATGTGGTGCAATTATTTACCATTGACGCTGTTCGTTTAATGTTCAAAGGCAATCGAAGATGGTTTCGACGGGCTTCTGAAACAGAATTACCTAAACCTGATTTGTATCAGTACAAAATTGACGTGTCCATGGATGGGGACACGTACATTACTGCGCTCGATCAGACAAAGAACGCAATCTTGCGTAATACGATTTTTGAAGAAATATCCCCGGTGAAATGCCATTTTGTTCGACTGACTATAACGGAATGGCCACGAACAACGCCGCTGGGGATTATCGAGTTTACAATATTTGGCAAACCAGCGGAGTCTTTGCCCGCTCAGGAGCCGATTCCCGAGACACGTTAGATTTCAAAGAAAGGAAAATAATAGTGATGAAAAAATTGACCTTGCTTGGTATTGCTATAGCGCTCCTGTTTCAGACAATAGGATTTGCAAAAACAAAAGACAAAATGGAATGGTGGCGTGAAGCGCGTTTCGGAATGTTTATTCATTGGGGGATTTATTCTGTGCCTGCCGGAGTATATCAGGAAAAAGAGGTGCCCGGCATTGGCGAATGGATCATGAACAATGCCAAAATCCCGGTGGCTGAATATGAAAAATACGCCGCTCAATTTAATCCGCTCGAATTTGATGCGGACGCCTGGGTAAAGCTGGCCAAAGAAGCCGGAATGAAATACATCGTGATTACATCAAAGCATCACGATGGCTTCGCAATGTTTCACAGCAAAGTTAGTCCATACAACATTGTAGACGCCACGCCATTTAAGCGCGATGTGATCGGTGAAATGGCCGCTGCTTGTAAAAAATATAAGATAGCATTTGGCCTGTATTATTCGCAAGCGCAGGATTGGCACGCGCCCGGTGGAGCAGCCATCGGCGGCCATTGGGATAACGCTCAGGACGGCGATATGGATAAATATCTCGATGAAATTGCAGTTCCACAGGTAAAGGAAATCTTGAGCAACTACGGAAAAATAAAAGTGTTGTGGTGGGATACCCCCGAGGGTATGACACCGGAACGGGCTCAGAAGTTTATGCCCATTATCGAAAAACATCCTGATCTGATTTACAATAATCGGCTGGGCGGCGGCATTGAAGGCGATCTGGAAACGCCTGAGCAACATATACCGGCGACCGGAATCCCCGGAAAAAATTGGGAAACGTGCATGACCATGAACGACACGTGGGGCTTTAAGACCAATGATCATAACTGGAAAAGCTCACAAACGCTGGTGAGAAACCTGATCGACATCGCTTCAAAAGGGGGCAACTACCTGCTCAATGTAGGGCCGACTTCTTTGGGCCAGATACCCGAACCATCGGTAGAGCGGTTGCGAGAAATCGGCGCCTGGATGAAAATCAACGGGGAGTCAATTTATGGAACATCGGCCAGTCCGTTTAAAAATCTGGCATGGGGACGCTGCACACACAAATCAAAAAGAAGAAGCGAGTTGCTTTACTTGCACGTTTTTGATTTTCCAGAGAGCGGGAAACTCACTTTACCTGGATTGGCAGGGGAAATTTATAAAGTTTACCCGCTTGCCGATAAAGAAAAGAAGCTGCGCGTAAACGTCAATGGAAATAATCCTCAAATCGATTTGACCTCGGTAGCCAGAGATAGTTTTGCAACGGTTATTGTCGCTGAAGTTGACAGGAAATTCAGAGTTTTTAATCCCCCTGATATTGAGGCTGATTATGATATTTTTTTAAATACAGTACAATTTAAAATTATTACGGACATTGCTGACGCTGTTATCCATTACACAACCGATGGTTCTGTGCCTTCGAATGCATCGCCAATCGCGGAAAATGTTAATGAAGTCAGCCTTCCCGCTTCATTTACACTGAAAACCGCCTGTTTTATTGATAACAATATCGTGAGCGGCGTGTCTGAACAATATTTTTCAAAAGAAACGCCCATTCCCTCGATCAAAGATAAAAAGATCATACCGGGATTAATTTATAAATATTATGAAGGACAATGGAGCACGCTTCCTGATTTCAGTAACCTGAAGCCAGTGCGAACCGGACTGGGCAAACAACCCGATCTCGGCGTCAAGACACAAGAATTCAACTATGGTCTGGTTTATACGGGGTATGTGCAAATCCCCAAAACCAGCGTCTACAAATTCGAGTTGACCAGCGATGACGGATCAATGCTCCGCATCTCAGGCCACACGCTGATGAACGACGGACTGCATGCTATGGAAACAAAAACATTGAATATTGCCCTGGAAAAAGGTTGGCATCCCGTCGAGATACAATTTTTTCAAGCTGGCGGCGGCGCCGGACTCACTATTCGCGGCAAAGTCGGGAATCAAGTTGCAACAATAATTTCAGCAGCATACTGGGGACATTGCCGCACAGAGCAATGAATCTGCATTCTGTATGTTTAGCTTTACAAAACTATTATTTAAACGGGAGGAAGTTCTCATATGAAAAAGCTATTTTTTATGCTTATTTTGGGAAGCTGGGCGCTTACATTGCATGCCCAGAATGAAGTTACGTTAAACGCTGATTCAGCGAATATTCAGATAAGCAAACACATTTATGGCCATTTCGCGGAACATTTGGGCAGACTCATTTATGATGGAATCTATGTCGGAGAAGACAACTCCCAAATTCCCAACAGCGCAGGCGTTCGGAACGATGTGATAAAGGCCCTCAAAGAATTAAACATACCCAACCTGCGCTGGCCAGGCGGATGTTTTGCGGACACCTACCATTGGAAAGACGCCATTGGCCCCAAAAATGAACGAAAGCCTATCGAAAATATGTCGTGGGGCAATATTCGGGAAGACAACGCCTTTGGCACGAACGAGTTTTTGAATTTGTGTGAAGCGCTTGGCGCGGAGCCTTACCTGGCGGTGAATATGAATTCGGGCTCCGTGCAGGAAGCGGTGGAGTGGGTGCAATACGCAAACCATGCAAATGGCACAAGCTACCTGACCGATTTGCGACAAGAATATGGCCGGGATAATCCGTGGCATGTAAAATATTGGGGAATCGGAAACGAGTCGTGGGATTGCGGCGGGCACATGTCGGTGGAGCACTATGTCAATCTTTATAAGCAGTACGCCACCGCAATGACGACCTATTTCAATTCGGAGCAGCTTTTCAGAATTGCAGTAGGTCCGGGAAGTCCAAATTATGACTGGACCGAGAAACTCATGCAAGGCATACCTGCCAGACGGTTTGAAGGCGTGTCATTGCATCACTATTCGGTTATTAACTGGAGCAATAAAGGCTCGTCATCCCAGTTCACAGATGATGAGTATTTTATCACCATGCAACGCGCATGGTTTATGGAAGAGTTCATTCAAAAGAACTGTGAAATTATGGATAAGTATGATCCGGAGAAAAGAGTCGCCCTCGTCGTTGATGAGTGGGGTGGCTGGTATGACACAGATCCGGAAGGAAACGGAGCGCTGTATCAGCAAAATACCATGCGGGACGCCATGATCGCCGGGCTGACGCTCAATATCTTTAACAATCACGCCGACCGTGTTCGTATGGCCAATTTGGCGCAGATGGTCAATGTCTTGCAGGCGGTGATCCTGACGAAAGAAGAGAAAATGATTCTCACGCCCACATATCATGTTATGGAAATGTACAAAGTTCATCAGGACGCGCTTTTAGCTCCTGTTCACATTAGCTCAAATGATTTTGTTAATGGCGGCGAACGGATTCCGGCTGTTTCTGTTTCGGCCTCAATAAATCAGCAGGGCAAACTGCATATTTCCCTTGCCAATATTGATAATAAAAATAGTCAAAAAATAGAAGTTAACATACAGGATTTTAAAGCAAAACGCGTTGCAGGCCGGATTTTGGCGTCATCCAAAGTTCAGGATCATAATACTTTTGATAATCCCGAAAAAGTGACTCCGAAAGCCTTTAATAAAGCGCGACTTTCAGGGGGAAAATTAGCAGTGGAAATGCCGCCTGCTTCTGTTGTTGTATTGGAATTGGATTGATGGTTAGTTGTTCTCATCGATTTTATCCCACAAAACATAAGTATTGCAAGTGATTTTGCATGAGACACCGGGATTCGGAATGATAAATTTTCAGAGCTGACTGGGTGATCGTAGCGCACACATTCTCGAAAAAAAAACGAACAAACCATTAATAAAAGGACAGTGAAAATGAGATTAGCTGTTTTAACAAGTGTGATTATTGTGTTGCTTTTTCCAGTAAAGGCAACGTTAGCAGACGACTGCGAAAAGGATGTGACGGATCATCGCGGTAAAATGACGCCGTGGGAGAAGGGCGCCTGGGAAACCGGCGAGTATCGAAATGTGTTTCTGGACGCTGGTTATAAACAGGAAGACATCGATGCAAAACTGACGAAGGCTTATTATGACGTCTTCGAAGGGCCAAACAAGGTATATTTTGAGGTGGGCGACTCCATGGGGTATGTTTCCGATTTGAAGAATCACGACGCCCGGACTGAAGGTCTCTCCTATGGCATGATGGTAGCGGTGCAATTGAATAAAAAGGATGTCTTCGATCGCATTTGGCGATGGACCAAAAAATATTTGCAGCACCAGGGCGGCCCTCGCGATGGTTATTTTGCGTGGTCGATTAAGCCCGAGACATTAGAGCGCAATTCAGATGGAACTGCATCTGACGGTGAACTGTATTTTGTGACAACTTTATTATTCGCGTCCAATCGGTGGGGGAATGACACAAGCATTAACTATTACGCCGAGGCCAGAAGAATATTAGATGCGATGTGGAGCAAGGATGGATCGGAGGGGATCAATAACATACTGAATGTCCAACACAAAAAAATCAGTTTTGTCCCCGAATCTGAACGATATCATCTAACCGATCCATCGTATCATTTGCCTGCATTTTTTGAAATTTGGGCTGAGTATGCCAACGACGGGCATGAGCAGTTTTATCGTGAATGCGCCGATACAGCCCGCGTTTATTTACACAAAGTCTGTCATCCTGAAACAGGCCTTAATCCTGATATTACGGATTACGAAGGAAATTCTCCTGAATGGTCAAAACGGTTTGTCGCGTTCCGTTATGACTCCTGGCGAGTGCCCATGAATATCGCCATGGATTACGCGTGGTATGCAAAGGATAAGGAATGGCAACAGGACTATGGCAGACGAATTCAGAATTTCCTGTTTTGCCAGGGAATCGATACGTTTGTGGATCAGTTCAATGTGGATGGCACAACGCCTGAATGGATTCTCCCGGCGGGTGGATTCAAGAAACTGCGGCACTCGCTTGGCCTGGTTTCGACTTCCGCCGCAGCCTCGCTTATGGGAACTCAGGCGAAAAGCTGGAAATTTGTCGACGCCGTATGGAATGCCAAACTGGAACCGTATGAAGATGGCTATTTTGATCCGTATTATGATGGACTGCTGTATCTGTTCAGCTTGATGCACTTGAGTGGTAATTATCGGATTATCCGACCCAATAGTAACGACTAAGATGTGCTCAAACAGTATTGCAAATTAAACACGAGAAAATGATGAAACTCCGTCTGAAATCAAAATCATTAATTTTATTCCTTCTATTTCAATTAGCCACACCAGCAATTAGCCAGATAAAACTACCCAAATTAATCAGCGACGGCATGGTGTTACAACGAAGCGCTAATGTGCGAATTTGGGGCTGGGCTGCTCCTGGTGAGCAGATAACAATCCATTTCGTTGATGCAGCCTACCAAACGACCGCCACCACGAACGGCAAATGGGAGCTGATGCTCTCGGACTTGAAAGCTGGCGGACCGTACGATATGCAGATTGACGCCAGCAATTCCATCACCATTCACGATATTGTTGTCGGCGATGTGTGGGTATGCTCCGGGCAATCAAATATGGGACTGCCATTAGGGTGGCTTCGTCACGTTTATCAGGGTGATATTGCTCATTCGGAAAATCAATTTATCCGGCAGTTTTTAGTGCCGATCGGATTCAGTTTTGATGGACGGGAAGATGATTACAAAACTGGTGCATGGCAGCAAGCGAATCCTGAAAATGTTGGTCGTTTCACCGCCGTGGGTTACTTTTTTGCCAGGGAATTGTACGATACTTACAAGGTGCCAATTGGTCTAATCAACGCGTCCCTGGGCGGTTCGTCAACAGAAGCTTGGATTAGTGAAGAATCGATAAAATCCTTCCCCCAATATTATGAGGATGCGCTGCGATTTAAATATCCGGGATTGCTTGATAGAATTAAAAACCTGGATAATGAACGTGTCAGTATCTGGAATAAACAGTTAAAACAAAAGGATGCCGGGTATAAGAATCATCAAAAAAACTGGTACGACCCGTTCCTTGACACATCCGACTGGGAAACAATGCATGTCCCCGGCTATTGGCAGGAAGCGAAAACCGGCGCCATCAATGGCGTTGTCTGGTTCAGGCGGAACATCGATATTCCATTACATATGGCCGGTAAACCTGCCATCATAAAATTGGGCAGAATTGTTGATATTGATTCGGTATTCATAAATGGCCAATTTATCGGGACGACAGGTTCCCAATACGCACCACGAAGGTATAACATTCCAGAGAATTTATTGAAAGTGGGCGAAAATACAATTGTCGTTCGAATTATAAACACAAGGCGTCGCGGTGGATTTGTACCCGGAAAACAGTATGAACTATCAGCCGGCGAGAATACATTAAATCTGGAAAGCGACTGGAAATACCGAATCGGTGCAACTGCTGAACCGTTTGAAGAACCTTTATTCACTGGAAAAATCCCCACTGGATTATTCAACAGCATGCTCGCCCCCATCCTCAATTACAACATAAAAGGTGTTGTCTGGTATCAGGGAGAATCCAATACCAGCCGGGCGTTTGAGCATTATGATCTTTTCAAATTACTGATAAACGATTGGCGGACGAACTGGCATCAAGGCGATTTCCCGTTTTTATTTGTACAACTGCCGAACTTTGTGGAAGTGAATACCGAAACGACTCAATATGACTGGGCGATCTTCCGTGAGAGCCAACTGAAAGCGTTAGCCATCCCCAATACGGGGATGGCAGTGACGATTGATGTCGGCGAATGGAATGATATTCATCCGGTGAATAAGAAGCCCGTCGGTGAGCGTCTGGCGCTTGCTGCTCAGCACGTTGCCTATGGTGAAAAAAATATTGTATATTCAGGACCGATATACAAGTCCATGAAGACAGATAGCAACAAAATCATTCTATCATTCACCCAGGTGGGAAGTGGTTTGGTTGCCCAAAATAGCAGCCAGCTAACCTGGTTCGAAATTTGTGGAATTGATAATAACTATGTTCCGGCGAACGCTAAACTAGAAAAAGATCGGATTATCGTGTGGAGTGATAACGTGTCAGCGCCGGTCGCCGTGCGCTACGCCTGGGCCAATAATCCCGAAGGCGCCAATTTGTACAACAAAGAAGGTTTGCCGGCAAGTCCATTTCGAACTAGCGAACTGTACTGAGAATATATACAAATTTTGAATAGATTTTGTGATTATTTTGGGAATACGTGAAGTGAAAATTTAAAAACGCTAAGTTTATAACCGTGAGAATTATAACTTGATGAATTCAAAAAAGGAGAGCAGATAATGCAGAGCAAAAATAGTTCCTTTGAAGTAAGACAATACTTGTTTTTACGTTCAAAATTTATTTTCAAAATTTTATTGATAGGTTTAATTTTGGCTAGTTCTACTTTTTTATCAACCATTCATGCGTTTGGTCAGAAATTACAAGTAAATGATTTGGAATATTTCGAAACCCCGGGCGTTAATGTGCTTGTCTTTAATAATCAATACAACGGCTTTTTCTTTGATGAAAAAACAGCCGGCATCGAAATTATTCATCATGGCGTAAGAACGGCTACTGGCGGCGCTGTTAGATTGCAAAACACCCCGGAACAGTGGGATTTGGTACCAACAGTCACGGAGCGAAAGGTTGATAAAAAGAGTAATAATATCGAGGTTGTGTTACGATACGAAAACATTGATTTTGATTCGCGGGTGAATGTGAAAGCGAAAGATAACGGTGTCGAAATCAGTGTTTATCTGAACAAACCGCTTCCCGAAAAGCTGGCAGGCAATGCCGGATTCAATCTTGAATTTTTACCTTCTGCTTACTTTGAAAAAACGTACATGATGGATGGGAACGCTACTAATTTTCCAAGATATCCTGCAGGCGATACAAAGATCGAGCGCATCAGTGAAAAAATACCTCAGTTTGCCGGCCATACCACTTTTGATGATCGGGGACGAGGCGAGTTTATTGTTCCTGAACCTTTATCAACCGGCAAGACACTGGTCCTGGCGCCGGAAGATCCGGAACGTTTTGTGAAAATTCAATCAGAAGATCGGGAATTAATGCTGTTTGACGGCCGCAATCTGGCGCAAAATGGCTGGTTCATTGTGCGCAGTTTGCTTCCGGCAGACAAGACTGGAAAAGTGTTGACATGGTATCTCGAACCAAAAGCGATTCCTGACTGGATCAGGACACCCAATATTGGATTCTCCCAGGTCGGTTATACGCCACACCAGGAAAAAATCGCCATTATCGAGCTGGATAAAAACGATACGCCATTGAAAACCGCAGCAATTTTCCAGATAACTCTTGAAGGTAAATTGGTTGAGAAATTTCATGGTGATGTAAAAGTGTGGGGAAACTACCTACGTTATAATTACGTTACATTTGATTTCAGTTCGATAGAAGAACCGGGTGTTTACTACATCCAATATGGTAACGAAAGGACAAATACGTTCACAATAAATACGAATGTATATGATAATGTGTGGCACCCAACGTTAGATGTTTGGTTCCCTGTGCAAATGGATCACATGGAAGTCAACGAAGCATACCGCGTTTGGCATGGTGTTCCTTACCTGGATGACTGCCTTCAGGCGCCGCTCAATCATCAGCATTTTGATGGGTATCAGATGGGGGAAACGACGGATACAAAATACAAACCGCTAGAACGTATCCCGAATATGGCGGTCGGTGGCTGGTTTGACGCCGGTGATTTCGATATTCAAACCGGTTCCCATAATATGGTTATTTCAAGTTTTGTTGATGCATGGGAAGATTTCAAGGTTGACAGGGATGAAACGTACATTGACCAGAAAACCCGTTATGTTGATATTCATCGGCCGGATGGAAAAGTCGATATTTTGCAGCAAATAGAGCATGGCACATTAAACCTGGTTGCCCAATGCGAAAATATCGGTCACCCGGTGCGGGGAATTATTGTCCCCAATCTACACCAATACCATCATCTTGGTGATGCATCCACTGAAACCGACAATCTGCCTTACAATCCAAATTTAAAACCCTATGAGAGCGATGGAAAATCCAGTGGCACACCGGATGATCGTTGGGCATTCACAACCCGCATGCCGTTTATGGATTATCAAACCGCTGCATCATTAGCTGCTGCAAGCCGTGCCCTTAAAGGATTTAACGACGATCTTGCTGACAGAAGCCTTGCCAATGCTCAACGATTATTGGTCGAAGCTGATGAGTTAATGAAAAAATCAAGCAATGAAAATAATCCCTGGATGAGATGGTTCCGGGGCGCCGATATTGATGCTGTTCTGCAATTATATATAACAACAAAAGATACAAGATATGCAGACCGATTCCAGGAAAAAATTTGGGAGTCACTTAATCAATCTACAGCCGGCCCTGAATTTGGTCAAATGTTTCTGGCGGGCAGACGTCTTGGTCCCGCCTTGAAGGCGATACAATATATGGATGCTGCATATAAAGATAAACTGAAAAACTATGTTATCAAGTATAAACAAACAATCGACGATATCGGTAATAAAAATCCATATGGTGTACCGATATCATCCGGCGGTTGGGGCGGAACTGGTAGTGTTGCTAATTGGGCGATCACAAACTATTATGCTCATAATGCATTTCCGGAAATTATTAGCAAAGAATATGTTTTTAAAGGTCTCAATTACATTTTTGGTTGTCATCCTTATTCGAATATATCGTTTGTCAATGCCGTCGGAACGCGTTCCAAAAAAGTCGCCTATGGAAATAACCGGGCCGATTTCACGACTATCGCCGGAGGTATTGTTCCAGGCGTGATGTTGCTGAAACCGGATTTCCTTGAAAATAAAGATGATTGGCCGTTTCTATGGGGCGAAAATGAAGTGACAATAAGTGGCTGCGCTGAATATATCTATCTTGCCAACGCGGTAAATGCGTTGGTTAAAAATGGGAAATAGGCGGCTTAAGAATTACCCAACCAATGAAATCAAAAACTTTTCGCTCTTCCAGTAGAAGCGCGTAATATCAAAAGCATTGAAGGAACTTGGTTTGTCCCTGTCAGCCGGATATATTAATCCGGTTAGGCCCACTGATTTTGTGGAGCACTACCGGAATCTCTTTTTTTAACACAATGGTGTAAGGAGATTCCGGTTTTCCGCTGCTCTTAAGCGGAAAACCGGAATGATAATACCATTTTTATCATGGGCTGAACAAAGTTTACTCTGGTTTATATTTGAGAATTAATCATCATGAAAAAAAAATTACTTTGTATTCTTGGCTTGGCTTCTATCTTAGTATTTTCCTGCCGGAAAAATACCTATCTAAAACTTTGGTACAATAAACCTGCCACCAAATGGGTGGAGGCGTTGCCGGTTGGCAATGGCCGTTTAGGAGCAATGGTATTCGGCGATCCGTCCAATGAAATAATCCAACTCAATGAAAATACGGTCTGGGCCGGGCAACCGAACCGGAACGATAATCTGGAAGCGAAAGCAACGCTGCCGGATGTCAGAAAATTGATTTTTGCTGGCAAGTACGAACAAGCGCAAGATGTGGTGAACCAGAAATTTATCACCAAGACTTCACATGGGATGCCATATCAGACTGTGGGAAATCTTAAGCTTTCGTTTCCGGGACATGATCATTTTACCAATTATTATCGAGAACTTAATATTGAAACGGCTGTGGCATCTTCACGCTATGATGTTGACGGCGTTACCTATAAGCGCGAGGTGTTTGCCACGTTTCCCGATCAGGTCATCGTGTTACGAATGACAGCCAGTAAACCCGGCAAGATTACTTTTACGACTTCGATGCATCGCCATGCACCGGTGGATATTTCTACTGAAGGCAATGACAACCTCATTATGTCAGGAGTTACGGGCGATTGTGATGGTGTAAAAGGAGCTGTCCAATTTGATGCACAGGTGAAGATTAAAACCAAAGGCGGCGCTATTTCAGCAAGCGATAGCGCATTAACGGTGATAAATGCAAATGAGGCGACGCTTTATATTTCAATCGCCTCCAATTTTAATAATTATCATGATATCAGCGCCAACGCCAGTGAGAGAGCAAATGCGTATCTGCAAAATGTGATAAAGAAAGAGTACACTCAGGTTTTATGTGATCATATTGCAGATTATCAAAACTATTTCAATCGAGTCAGCATCGATTTGGGGGAAACCGATGCGGTAAACAATCCCACAGATGTCCGCATCGATCAATTTGCCAGGGGGGATGATCCACAGTTAGTTGCGCTATGTTTTCAGTTTGGCCGTTATTTGCTAATTTCATCATCACGACCCGGCGGGCAGCCTGCGAATCTTCAGGGTATTTGGAACGATCAGCTTTATCCGCCCTGGGATAGCAAGTATACCGTCAATATAAATACCGAAATGAACTATTGGCCGTCTGAACCAACCAATCTTAGTGATATGAATGAGCCGCTGATTCAGATGGTGCATGAACTTTCCGAAACTGGCAGACAGACCGCCAACGATATGTACGGTGCAGATGGCTGGGCGCTGCATCATAATACCGACATTTGGCGAATTAACGGACCGATTGACGGTGCATTTTGGGGAATGTGGCCGATGGGCGGCGCCTGGTTGTGTCAGCACTTGTTTGAAAAGTACGAATACAACGGCGATGTAGAATATCTTAAATCAGTCTATCCAGCTATGAAAATCGCTGTCGAATTTTATCTTGACTTTTTGGTTGAAGAACCGGCGAACAAATGGCTGGTTGTATGTCCGTCAGTTTCTCCGGAAAACGCGCCGTCAGTGCATCCCGGGGTTTCGATCTCCGCAGGAACAACCATGGATAATCAACTGCTGTTTGATCTGTTCACAAAGACGATAAAAGCAGCAGAAATCTTAAAAACGGATACGGAGTTCGTGATCCAAATAAGGAACACTTTAAATCGTCTACCGCCAATGCAAGTCGGGCAATGGGGGCAATTACAGGAGTGGATGCTCGATTGGGATAATCCCGACGATCATCATCGCCATGTCTCGCATTTATACGGACTGTTTCCTTCCAATCAAATATCGCCGTATCGAACGCCGGAGTTATTTGCTGCCGCCAAAACATCGCTGATTGCTCGCGGCGATGAATCTACCGGTTGGTCGATGGGATGGAAAGTAAATCTGTGGGCGCACCTGCTGGACGGCAATCACGCGTTAAAACTAATTACCGATCAACTAACGCCATCGATCCAACCCAATGGAAAACAAAAAGGCGGGACGTACCCCAACATGTTTGATGCGCACCCTCCGTTTCAAATTGATGGCAATTTCGGTTTTACCGCGGGTGTCGCTGAAATGCTGTTGCAAAGCAATGACGGCGCAGTCTTTGTTCTACCCGCATTGCCTGATGCCTGGAAAAACGGAATCATTAAGGGGCTGCGCGCACGCGGTGGTTTCGAAATTGAAGCGTTGGAGTGGAAGAACGGCGAAGTCTCAAAGTTAGTGATTAAATCAAACCTGGGCGGAAATTGCCGTATCCGTTCTTATTCGCCGTTAAAGGTTGAAGTTAGGGCTACGTTTGTTCTTGCGAAAGGGGAGAATAGCAATCCATTTTACGTTGCCCCGCATGTGAAAGCGCCCATTATTTCTCAGAAGGCAACGATATTGCCCGTCAATTTAAAGGATACATTTGTATATGATATTGCAACGAAGTCTGGGGGGAAATATGTTTTAATACCAGAGTGATGTTGAAAACAATTGTGCTCAAGTTGAGCAAATAGCCAGCAAAGAAAACGACAGATCAATGCCAGTAAACACTTAGCTTTTTGTGATGGAAGCTGGGCGCTCAAGGCTGATCGCTTCTATGAAACCACGGAGCATTCGAAAAATCTATGAACACCAGTATAATTTGCAGCCAGGAAAGGTAGAACAATGAATTTTAGAATATCTTTTTCACGTATTATTATTAGCTGTATTATTTGTCTTATGTTAATCCATTCACAACTTATGTCACAATCGCCGCTTGATCCAAATGCCGAAGTTGAAGTTATCGCTACGGGCATTCAACAACCGGAGGGTCCGGTGTGGAAAGATGGTCTCGGCTTATTGTTTTCCGATATCAAAGGCAATAAAATTTATAAATGGACAGACGAAAATGGCAAGGAAGTCTATTTAAATCCCTCTGATAGTACCAATGGCTTAACGTATGATTTGCAGGGACGGCTGGTTGCCGGGCAGATGGGGCTGCGAAGAATTGTACGGTTTGAAGAAGACGGTTCGCAAACATCACTTGCAAATAGATACGACGGGAAGAGGTTCAGTAGCCCAAACGATTTGGTTGTTAAATCCGATGGTTCAATTTTTTTCACAGATCCTGATTTTAACATTCCGCCCGGACAGCACAAGGAGCTTTCTTTCAATGGAATCTACAGGATAAGCCCTTCCGGAAAACTTCAACTGCTTACCACATTGGCACTGCCCAATGGCATATGTTTTTCGCCCGACGAATTGAAACTTTATGTAAATGACTCACAGGCACACAAAATTTATGTGTGGGATGTTGTTGATGATTCGACAATCGCAAATAAAAAACTTCTTTATACAATTCCGACCTTTGGATACGCGGACGGAATGAAAATTGACGACGATGGAAACATTTACTGTACATGCTCGTCGGCAGTATGGGTCGTTTCTCCTTCGGGAGAATTGCTTGGTAAAATTAATTTGCCAGCGAATGTTTCAGCTTCCAATTGCGCCTGGGGGGAAGCCGACAATAAAACATTGTTTATAACGGCCGGAACATCTGTTTATAAAGTACGACCACTTGTTACCTCCGTCGGTAAACACAATTCAAATTTACCCGATGGATTCGAACTACTCCAGAATTATCCAAATCCTTTTAATCCATCTACAAATATCGCTTATACTATTCCGAACGATTCAAAAGTAATCATCAAGGTTTATGATGTTATAGGAACGGAAGTCGCTATGATAGAAAACAGCGAAAGAACTGCCGGGACTTATAATGTACGGTTTAATGCGAAACAACTTGCAAGTGGCGTGTATTATTACAGACTGTTGGCGCATAACTATTCGGCGACCAAAAAATTTATTTTGATGAAATAGTATCAAATAATTATACGTGTTTTTAATGATTTAAAAGTATCCTTTCAATATTGGTTGGTTATGTTGATCCGCCGCGGCGGATCATGCCAAAGGCAGATACGCCTATGGAGCACTCAGTCAACGGTATGTTCCGTATCCTGAGCTTGTCGAAGAGTACTCTCTCCATCATTTGTTGAATGGATACATATCAAATTTGTTAACTTTATTAATTCTACTTTGTCAACTTTTTAAGTTTTTGTTTTTGTTTGCTTAGGGTCGCATTTCGACGTTTTTGATGTCGCACTTGCATC
>JAFGDW010000289.1 GCA_016931935.1 Candidatus Zhuqueibacterota bacterium
CTCCTGTAATTAAATTACAGGATTTAATAATAAGTGGTATACTTTTCAAGTGAAATATGGTCCCTTTTTAATATAATATATACAATCATACTGTTTTTGTGTGAGAAAAACCGGAATCTCCTTCATCCTGACATAGTTAATACGGAGATTCCGGCCAACAGGACTTCCCTGGGAAACGCGTCGCATTCCTTCCGCAGAAAACGTGGAATCCAACCGGAATGACAACAGGGGTAAATAGCTACCGTATATTTTATGGTGTTAAAGGTTTGATTGTCTCATTATTCATGCTTCGACTTCGCTCAGCATGAAGCGACGTAATCTCTTCACACTGAGCGTCGAGGTGTCAAAACAGATGTATATCATAATCACCACTTTTTAATGAATAGATACTGATTAATCGTTCTAAGTTATTATGTGTCGGAATCTGACGGAATTTAAAAATTCTACTTGTCGGTAGTTAGAACAGTGTATATTGCATTTGTATCATTCAACCATAAATACCCGTCATTGAAAGTCATGTATTTGATGTCAGATAGTTGATAATTTGCGCCTGAATTGTCTACATAAATCGGACGGAATGTTTTTTCAATTTCCATAGACGCCGTGTGTTTGTAAAGTAGATTTTCACTTAAGCTATAGGACCAGAAAACGTCGCCATTCCAGGCAAGGCCACCCGGATTTTCATAGGGAACATCATACACGTTAAGCACGTTTGTTCCAGCGTTATTAAATTGAACGATTTTACCATCCGATACTGTCACCCATATTGATTTTTGGTCAGTCGTTAAATCTGCTATAGTATAGTCTGTCTTGATTTCATCGAATACTTTTCCTGTTCCCGGGTTAATTTTTAGAAGTCGATTTCCTCGAGATGAATAATAATTGTAAATATATGTCAATCCATTTAGCGTGGGATTTTCGGGACTGAAGCTGTGTTCTCCCACGATATTGAATCCGGAATTAAAATTACCACTTATCACCCGCCAGCGAGGGATATCATCAGCAAATTCTTGCCAGACCCAGTTACCTGCAAGCGTATTGCTGTTAAGCCAATGGATCCCATAGAGTCTGGGCGCGGCTAATGTGCCAAATGATTTGTTATGATTGTAGTCATAGCGATGGCTGGAAAGAATAACTTTCGGCACCTGAATATCGAGTTGCTGATCGGCATGTTCAATTTGGACATTTACAGTAAGCACGTCATAGGCTTCTCTGGCCACGGTCAATATATATTGCCCCGGGATAACATGTTCGAATTGGTACTGGCCATTTGTGTCAGAGGTGTCGAACGAAACCGGGAACGATGCATCATACACCAGACTTTGTGCATCAAGCTTAACAGCGCAATTTTTTAGTTTTATGTGTGAATCAATATCCAGAGTTTGACCGGTAAGTACATACATTGGAGTGGCAGGTTTGGTAATTTCATGATCTTGCCGTTTCCAGCATTGAAGAAATAAACAAAAGAAAAGAAGGCCAACGAAAAAATTGAGTCGTCTCATAAGTTTACTACGGAAAATTGTTGTTATGAAAATTCCCCAGCCAACTACTTTTGCCGGGAAATTAAAGAACGATAACGGTGGTGAAATATACTAAAGCCGAATTGGCTTTCGGATTTAATCTTACATTCCCTTCCTTATCAAGGAAGGCCGAAGGTATGGGAAGTTCTATAAAAAAGTAAGCCGAAAACCAATTCGTTACTTGAATAAATGAATAATTTTGTCAATGCAATATGCGACGTTGCATATCCATTAAGCTATTTAATGCGGTCAAAGATGCACAGTATCCTTTCAATATTAGTTGATTATGTTGATCCGCCGCAGCGGACTCAGTCAACGGTATGTTCCGTACCCTGAGCTTGCCGTCTCGCAGCGGCGTGCCGTTCCGATGCATCGGAACAAGAACGGTATCGAAGGGTGCACTTACCATCAGTTATTGAATGGATACGATGCAGATTATGGAAGTACTGAAATAATAATGATGTGTTGATTTTATATTCAAAGCAGGATAGAAATAAAATTTAGAACGTCAGTCATTGTAAAAGCCCGACTGATGAACGAGAGCAGAATCACTCTCGTTCATCATTAGCTATCTTTTTTACTCGGAGACAGTAACCGTTATACTCTTTAACACCTCAACACCTTCCGGTTTATCATGCAAAACTTTTATTTCCCATTCACCAGCACGATTCAGGCTGAACGATTTCCAGGTTCGATAGCGAATTGAACCAACAACCGAAACTTCTTTGGTGATACGAGTAATTCCACCCTGGTTAAATTGCACGAGGATATTGTCAACTTTATCGTCTTTCGGTACAACATACATCATCCACAACATATATTGTTCATCCATTTTAAGAGAGGTCAATGGCACATTATCGGTACATTCGTTTTCTTCAATAGTTGTGCATACTTTCATGTCTGCCAGCACAACGCCCTGTCCCTGCCCGCTGAAATAAAAATTAATAAATGCCAGCGCGTCTTCCGACGTTGGTTTTGTTTGGGCGAAGAGAGTTGTTGAAATTAGACCAACTACAATAACCAATACACAAAACTGAGCTATTTTTTTCATGATATGCCTCCATTAAATTGTTATGAAATAAATGCCAAATAGCAGATCAATTTAAAGAGAATATAACCTGTTAATGCATCGAAACTTACTCGATGCTAGTTGATTTTAGGATTATAGTAAATTTTAACATCAATGTCAATAGGTAAATTCATGATAGAAAAAAGCGGAAATTAGATAAAAATATAACGGAAGCAGATATTTTCAATTTTGAAGGGATGATTACAACGAAACTCGGAAATGATTTAACGAATTTTATGCTAAACGTACAGTTGTTTTATGTCATAGAATTCAGAGTATTGTTATGTGGAACTAATAATGGCTAAATGCAACCGAATTGCTGATGCCCTGACGTTATATCTTCGGAGGAAGCAGTCGTTCTCGTACTATCGCTAACACGCCGGATTGTGGAACGATGAGGTACTTCTTTTTTTCATATTCAATTTCAATTGCCTCCCGGCGCAAAAAAATTGCGTAATCCCCCTTTTTTACCTGAAGTGGAATATATGTCGGTTCATTACGACGGCCATGCCAATCATCGTCGGGAATTTCATTATGCGGTACAACATAACCAGGCCCGGTTTTAACGACATAACCTGTCTGCACCTTTTCCTTTTCGGTGACACCCTGAGGCAGATACAAACCGCTGCTGGTGCGCTCATCTTCTGTATCTGGCAGAACCAGCAGACGGTCGCCAATGATTAATATTTCCTTTTCTTTTGCCATCAAAGTAAGCCTCCGATTTTATTACATGGATTTTTGGCCAGAGAGAAATGCAGCTTATATTGAAGATTAATGGATATCTCTATTCTTAACACGCTCAATTGATTCTTAATCGCTCACATGACATTATGCGAGCAAATTCTGTGTTGCAGCGCGGTAATTACCAACCTCAAAATTGTGACTTAATCCATTGCGTTTCATAACGAACTCAGTAGCGGGGCCAATGTCTGATAACTGCACTATCTTTACGTCAGCGGTAAAGGACTGGATTATTCGTAGTGACGTGCCTAATGAACGTTTACGTGAATTCAAGCAGCATTTAAAATTTATAGAATATCAATTGTGCTTCCATTCCACCCTTTTCTTCACTGGTGGTGTAAAAGCCGAGACTATTGGGATGCCAGGCAATCGCTTCCCCTTGTGGTTCAGGTACGTACGGCAGGTTTTGTGGGGTATCTTTTTTCAGCACGTCGGTTAACTTGCGTCCCGGAATACGATTCCAATAGTAGACCATATTGTACGTTTTCACAAGAATTTCCCCGCCTGTTGCAGAGATGTCAGCAGCAGTAACATCAGTCAAATTGAGTTCGGTGATAAATTCCGCCTCGTTTGTCTTTTTCACCTCTTGCGGAAATACCAATCGATACAAGCGAACATGTTGTTCCCGTTTGGTGATCACGTAAATATCACGGGTGATAGGATCTACCATCAGCGCTTCCGCATCGTATTTGCCATCAGGATAGCGGAAGGAAATTTGTTCTACCTGGGTAAGAACGGTATCCTTTGGCGCACGGCTAGCATAAACTTCCGGCTCTACCACTCGATAAATATGTTTAATCGATCGCTCGGCTTTATTATCACCGATGTCAGCAATATAAATGTAATCACATTCCTCCAGCGGACCAGGGCCGACTGCAATATCCTCCCAATCAATTGCCGTTGCACCTTCTATTGTATAGATGCCTAAATTTTTCCCTTCCGTGGTCATTGCAAAAATACGAGCTTCATCACCACTGTCATTATGAACCCACAGTACATTTACATTTTGCCGGCTGGCTGCCAGCCCCGATGCCTCGGTAATCAGATCGTTTTCAAGTAAACCAATAACCTTACGATTTGTGTTCATTGCTGATTGCGCCGATAGAAAAAGCGGAAATGCAAGTGTGAAACATATCACTGTCATCAATACATTATATATGAGCCGTCGTTGTGACAACATATAGATTCCCTTCAATTCGTTTCTGACCTTTGTTGGATGGATCTGCCCGGTGATAATTCAGATTCCTGAACATAATATCGACATTTCAAAATTGATTATTTATCTAAAATTCGACCAAAGTCATTTTGCTCTGGTTAAATTTGTATGGATTTTTAAAAATAACGAAGTTACGTAAAGACAGAAAATAATCACGTGATGAATTTGAAAGATTGAGTAGCCGATTACTCATCTAATATAGAAAAAAAATCAACAATTCCAAAAACAAATCTAAATGAATTTATATGAAAATGATCGGATCGCTGAGTAGCTGATTCCGAAAAATTGAGAGTTATCTAAAAGAAGCGATCAGCCCATCGCCTGTTAACATTAATATCACAATATGGTAACGAGACAGGCTTCAGCTATCAGTGTTCAGCAAATAAAAAAGAAAAACCTTAGGATATAAAATTGGTACTACCAATCAGCGGATAAATCATAGATTGTTCAAATAACTGAAATTTTAAAAGCGAAGCGAATGTAATCAATATGAATATTTGGTAATAACACCATTTTTTATTGAGATATTTGCGTGATACTATTATATTTTGTGAGACCTGAGTCGATAGAATAACGTTAGAGGTTTCTATTTGAACAAAAATATAAAATTCATGGAGGATAAGGACAATGGCTTTAAAGAAGCGCTACATGAAAAGCAGCAAGACCTGCAAAGTAACATTTGATATCCCGAAGGAATTAACTGAAAATGCAAAAAAAGTAACTGTCGTCGGTGAATTTAATAATTGGGATACAAAAGCAACACCATTACGAAAATTAAAGGACAAAGTGTACAAAGTAACGCTGGATCTGGAAGTTGGTAAAGAGTACCAATTTCGCTACTTAATTGACGGCAAAAACTGGGTAAATGACTGGTATGCTGATAAGTATGTCTCTTCCCCGGTCGGCAATTGTGAAAATTCGGTGGTTGTATTATAATGCTCTGATATTCTAATCACGAATTGATTTGCGGATTTAACCTTGATTTTTTAAGGAGATGATTTAGGTGAGGTTAAAAATAAAAATCCGAAAACCGATTCAGCGTTAATATACTTTGGATGATATTAAAATTTTACTGGTCGTGGATGGTATCGACTACCCACGACCATTTTATTATTCAGGGATTTCTGATTTAAAAACCAACGCTGTCTTCGTGGCGGTAATGGAATACGAATTTATTAACGAAGGAATTAGTACTGATTGACCTCGACGATACGTTTCCGCCTGATCTGTTCCCCATTGAACTGTTATTTCCCCGTCGATTATGAGCAGGATATGTGGTTTGCCTGCCGTTTGTTCTATTTTTCTATCATCGGACTGAAGTTGATAGCGACTTAGGCAAAATTCATCTGTCGGTACCGTATAGCATGTTTCGGTCTGTTCGCTATCTCCGCGGATAATGGAAATCGGCGTCGCCTCAAATGTGAGAATATCCAGCAGCGTTGGAACGTCTTTGAATTTAGGCGTCAGGCCGGCACGCACCACATTGTCCGAATTGGCCATGCATTCCACAATATTGCCCTTTAAATAGGCGTGAGGAATGCCGGTAGAAAGGTAAACTGCCTCGCCGGGTTGTAGATGAACCAGGTTAAGTAAATAGAGTGAGAATAATCCCACATCAGTGCGATATTGTTTGCGCAGGGCTAAAAATAAGTCGTCCTGTTCGGAGCGATTGTTTTTGGTAAGGCATTGTTGTTCGATTTCGGCCAGCGCCGCTTCCAGTTTTATTTCATCACTAAGTGCATTTTTCAGAAGTGCTGAATATAGAATTTTTATCTTATCTGAATCTGATAGTGCAGTGTTTCCTAAAAAGGTGTCAGTAACTTGTGTGCCAATTATATCAACAAAAGCCTGATATTCCTGCATGAGCGTTGCAATTTCATTTACCGGTCGGAAACCCACTAATGCTGTCAACGATGTTATTGCAATGGCGATTTCCGGTTTGTAATTGTCGTCCGGATAATTTTTCGGATCGCGCAGGTGCAAAAGTTTTGCTTGTGCTTTTGTTGGGTGTGCTTGAATGGACAACGCCTCACCAATCGATAACACCTTGAGTAAGTACGGCAATCTGTTATCAAATTTAGCGGCAACCCGATCGCCCAATATTGCTTTCGGAGAATGCTGGAGCACCTTCGGGAGTGGAATCCATACACCATTGATATTCAACGCCGACGGGGCCGATGGATGGGCGCCAATCCACAACTCGCCATATGGTTTATCCGGTTCCGGTGTTATTCCCAGCAGTTGTGGAATATAGGCATCCTGATTACGTGTGCCCCAGGCATAATTCTGGATCGGATTTTTCATGCGATAGGGACGTGGTTCAATTTCTATTGCTGAGGCGCCTGATGCCGACATCCAAAACTCCTTTTCAGTTAACAATTATCACAATTGTCAATTTTTTATTTTTTCATTTCAATTTTCCCCGAGTAAAATAACTGCTCTTTTGGAAAATCGCACAGATATTTTACGCGAATATCCCGGATTGAACCATCGCTATTGTAAATCGGTTCCAAATAGGGCATGGTATAGCCGCGGTGAATGATCACCGGGCCTTCCTGCTGGAGCTTTTTATAGCGTGCGACCATCTGATCACGCCATTCAAGATTGAAGTGGATACCATACGTTTCCACCAGCGCTTTGGCTGCCGAATAGTCACCTTCTGCTTTAATCCGCATAATTTTCGCCAGTAATTCCCCAACGGCCGCGTGAAACGCGTCAATTGATGTCACTCGTGTGAATAATTTCCCGCGGGTTTTAACCATATCAATCCCGCCATGTGCGCGTACATAGTTGATAATCAAATTACGTGCGCGTTCGTGGTCTTCTTCAATAGTTGTCCGATTTTCTTTAGTGGTCAATTGTAGCAATCCGTAGCGTGCCCACTGGCGATACACTTCGTCTGCAGCGCGTTTGCTAGGCACAAGTCCGATGGAAAACAGGCGCGGTTCATGAATATTCCAGAGTGCGGACAATTCAGCGCGCGTCTCTTCGATGGTCGAATAAAATTCGTGCAACGAATCCGCCGGATCGCCTTCAACGCCGGCTGGAATTCGTCCTGATCCATGCCCGATTAACTCGTGCAGGCACACCATGGCAAAAGCAGCGTCTTCATTAACTTTCAGCAATTCTTCAATATCATCGGGATGGAAAAATTCGTACACGTACCGACGGGCATAGTCGCGCTCCCATGAATAATTATTGCCGCCGCTGATGCCGAGAATATTCGTGAAAATAAGATTCTTCGACCCGTAGGTCTCACGAAAGTGCTGACTGTTTGGCAAATTTAAGCCAGCCGGAACAATCGGCCCGCAATCACCGGTACCGGAAACGACGAGTGCGGCAATTGCCGTGGGTGGAGCTGAAAAGTCGGTACGCTTATATTTATCGGCAAATGGCGCTTTCACTTCGAGGTAAGGCACCAGTTCAACCAGCTTGTGCATGATTTCAGTCTTGGGAATATCTTCAAAATAAACGAGATTTTCGAATGAGGCTTTCTGGCCGCGCGGATCAATGTACGCCTCCATAAATCCCTGCAAAAAATCCACCTGGGGTTGATGCCGAATCCAAAGTTTTGCCAGTTCATTCATATGGCAATCATGCCCGGTTTGATAATAGAGCACGAGCAGATCGATCACCTGGCTTTGAACAGAATCGGCATAGACCTGGGCATCGCGGAGGTGGCGGATGACTTCCTTCAGTTCGGTTGCATAGCGTCCGGGAGCGACGTTGGAATCGGGCAATCCGGCACGAAACACTTGTTCGATGATGGTTGTATCCTGCTTCACAACACGGGAATTGCTCGGATAGTGTGACCTGCCGGCTTTTTCCCACGCTTCCAATTCCTGCAGATTGATATTCTCAAAAAGATTATTCGCGCTCGCCGTAATAATATCTGCGCCCGGTGGTGGATTCTTGACGGTCAGCATCGGCTGGAACGTGGCATCGAACATGTACGGTTCCAGTTGATCGAGATAGGCAGTGATCGAAAGCGAACCGGGGATCGGAATTTCGATAGCTTCGCTTTGTAATTTTGACAGGGCAGCTTCGAATTCTGAACAGGTAAACGTCGGCACAAATTTCTGTTGCGAATAATGCCCGTACTGACAGCTATTAATCCAGAACTGCTGCAGATAAACATCAAGCTTCTCCACAAACTGTCGGTCGAGTTTGCCGGTGTGAAGCCATACTGTTTCACACAGATTGCGAATGGCCAACGCGTACTTATGATTTTGATCGCAAAAAATGTCGCGACCGGCAATGCCCGCCAGTGTAACATGATAGACAAACAGTTTCTCGCGCACGCTTAACTGCTCGAAACCATCGATGTAGAGTTGCCGCACCTGCGTGTCACCGACTGGTTCCAGCATAATTGTCCGTTCAGACGAATCATGGCCGATAAAAGGAAGACCGGCACAGTTGAGAGTGAACAAGCAGATGAGCGCTGTATATTTTACAATATTGGAATGATTCATTATTTTCATATTACGTGCCGATCAATCATTATATTAACTCTCCCCCCGGCTCTTCGTTATTTGTTCCGGGAACAGACCAATAATTCTCACAATTGCCGGCAACAACGCTGTGATCGCCGAAACAAGCGCAATTGAATCGTTCAGAAATTCCTGCTGCGTGAAAAATAAAAACGTCAGCATGACGATCAGAATGAACACAAGTGGCCGCTTTAAGGTGTTCCAACTGCTTTCCTGACCTTCAGGTTCCACATCCTTCAGACGATATGTCGATAAGATAAAGCGCCGGAAGCTTTCATTCATCAATTTGACGGTTGTGTCCAAAAATACCAGATTGCGCTGCAAAAGCCGCCGTACAACCGGCGCATTGGTCGATGTCACCAGTCCATCCTCGGCGAGGTGAATTAGCGCCAACCGTTCATCACGCGAGCAGGTGCCCCACAGCACCTGAAAATATGATTTCGCCCGTTGCATAATTTCATGGATGAGCTGCTCCGGATCGAGCCGGGCAATATCCAGTTGGTTAACAATTTCTCGCCCAACCTGTTGCATATTGGAATTGGGTTTGCATTCGCGCTCAAAAAGTTCGTACAATTGTTTGCGCGATTGCTGTTCTGCCGCAGGCAAGGATGAACTATTTTCCGTTGCTTTGGCAATGAACGCCTCCACCGTTTTCTGATGCTCCACCTGATTGCCGATGTCTTCTACATAAATTTTTTCAAACCGGCTGAGTATCCGCGACCAGCGAATCCAGTCATCCGGCTGATTGGCGTCAGGATGAAGCCGTTCGTAGTTGTCGGGATCGCTGGAGAAATAGTAGTTTAAATCAACGGTTGAAATCAGCACCACAGTCCGCCGGTGTTCGTAGATTAGTTTCTCCAAAAATTGTACCCGTTGATGATTCAACTCGGAATTGTCCAATTCAAAATCGAAATGATCGAGCACAATTGCCTGTTTGGGATCATCCGGCAATTTATTGAAATTGTAGTGATCGGCCCAATCTTTTTTTGGTGACTCTCTGGTGAGGCTGATAACTTTTATGTCATCCCGGCTAAGCAGCAAGTCACTCTTGCCGGCAATCGGCGGCGTAATCAGTAATAAATTTCGATCAAACAGGTACGTTTGTAAATCTTTCACGACCATGTAATGTGGCTGATAAAAGTCAGGCTGATAAAAATCAAGAAAGATGATTCGATTGGCAATGCCTCGAATGACAACCAGCACGATAATAATCAACACGATGAATCCAATGATCCAGTAAGGTTTACGCGTAAAGATTGTCGACGGAATGCGTGATGATACGTGCAGGATGGCGCCGGTTTTTGCCCGATAGAGAAAGTGTAATCCCGATGGCGAACTGATCGCCGATTCCCAGCGATTATCATCCGCTTTATGATCCATTAAAGCGCGGGTTTGAATCGAGACTGAGTCATATGAAAATCGCACTAACGATTCCAAATTTCGGAATGTGCGCAACAGATCATCTTCAGGCTGTTTCATGATAAACGCGTCGTAATCAGCAGCCTTCATCGAGTCGAGATGAGTATTGAAAAAGAACTGATAGTACATATCAAGTGCGCCGCGAATCCGGGTTCGGTCCTTCATAACCGTGGTTTCTTTAGCGGTTGAAAAGGCAATTGCTTGCAAATTCTTCCGGATGCGTTCCTGTCGGGATTCCAATTGTTTTCCCAAATCGTACTGAACGTTTTTCAGCATCAAGCGCGATTCCTGATTACTGACAATATGAAACAACGCAATGGATGGCAACACCGATACCAGTACTAGCAAAAACACAAGCGCCGTCATGTACCATGCGCGATAGGAAAATGCAATAAACCGATGCAACCGATGGTATGTCGGCAGCGATAGCACCGCCCAGGTGACGACCAGCAAGCCCAGCGATTGGCCAGCAGCCAATGGCCAGCTCGTGTGTTTGATGAGAGCATGGAATATTATTGGTAACAAAATTAACGCACCCAATAAAACATACGCCTTTGTTCCACGCCAGCGAACCGCATGAAAGCGGAATCGAATGGAATCGACCGCAGGATTTTCGGATATTTGTTGATCCAACTTCAGTTTGATGTATGTTAGTAGTATGACAAAATTTGGAATGATCATGGTGATAACAAGCATCTGCGTGGGCGATGTTTGGAATATTGCAACCAGATACAGCAATGACAGAATACCATATAGCATTGTCAATTGATAATAACTGCCTACCAGTTCCACATGCGGCCAGAACCAATCGATATTGTATTGCGGGAATAAAATCCGGAATATTCCCAACATCAGCAACAGCGAAAGCACAAACAGAATAAACAGTGACAGCGAAACCGTAAGTGTTTCCAGATTGGTAGATCGCATGAAGTCCTTGTGCCGGAAAGTCACCAGGCTCCATTTTGTATCAGCTATCGGCTGCACAAATACCCGCAATTCGGTGCCTGAGTAGTTCAGATCGATCAGGGTTGATTCTCTGCCAAAAATTGCGCCCTGAAGGAGTCGTTTGTAATTGCATTCCCGCAGGAAATTTTCCCGCAGGTTCCGCCGCGCATCCGAATGGAACAGCGTATTGCCATTTTCATCAATCACACAATATCCAAATCCTTCAGGAATGACAGTATTAATCACGGATAGCGGTCGAAATACCAATGCTGCCATCACAATATTATCTCCGGGCATCGGTCTGAATGTGGATGGAATGGAAATGATCGCCTCGTTTTCACCGGTCGTCCATGAATAAATAGGTTCGATCCAGTATTGCTGGCGATTGCTGATAAGCGATTTGTCCGGCCAATACCAGCCCTGATCCATTGCAATTTTTTGGAAATACTCACGCTTGCTCACATTAATTAACGGGGTCGCCACATCGCGTACTGACCATTTGGATTGCTGCATGCCGGTCGCATCGCACCAGAACACCATTTCAAAATTGGTGTAAAGCGAATCAGGTATTTGATTGGTGCTTAAAATGCTATATTGTAACACTGGTGCCTTGCGTCCCTGTTGTATTTGAGAATGATCAAGAAATTGCAGCAGATTTATTGCGCGGCTGGTTTCGTCACGAAAATGATCGCTGACTGATTGTGAAAATTCTTTTAGCTGCCTGTCAAACTGAAATCGCAGCGTGAGATAATATTGGGCATCCATCAACGAAATTGAAATCAGCGATGTCCCGACGATGAGAAAGAGAAACAGGAAAATAACATCCGCAAATCGATAACGATCGTGCATGCCCATTTTCCACAATTTGAGCAACGGCCAGCTAATTGACGAAAACAATACCAGAAAAATGAAGATAATGATGAAATTGTAAGAAATCGCCATCGATTCTTTGCGGAAACGCGCTGAATCAACCAGTGCACATAATGTCCATTCGATTGGGCGGCCATTGTCGGATGGTTGCGTGAAAAAGAACGGAAGCGGTTGGAAGTAACTGCGATAAGTGACATCAGCGAATTTAAGTTTCAGCATCCGGCTGGAATACTGAAGTGATGATGCATTAACGGCTGCATTTTTCTGATCCATAAGTGAATCCAGTCGTGTGGCAAGAAATTCGGAGCCACCACGTTGATAAATCACCTGACCGGATTGATCCATAATCAGAACATTATCATAAATTTCGCGGTTCAGCATGGATTGCAGCATATCTGCGAGATTTACTTTAGCGTGAATTTTAATACTCACGGGCGAATCGTTAAAAAAATGCCCTTCATAAATGAAGTGAAGCTGGAACGCATCGGTTTCCCGGCGCGTGTAAGCAGTCATTCGAAATTCGCTGTTGTTCTGTGAAATAAAATTGATATTTCGATGGGTGACCGTAAATGGATCGATTACTGATTCCATGATCTGGATGTCGGGAATCAGGCTGGTGTTACGCCGGATATAATTCTGAAATGATGCGGCATTGCTGCTGTCGGCTTGCATCTGTTGCAACGAGTTTGCCGCAGCGTTGTGCATCAGATTCGAAAGATTGTGAACCTTGGATTGAATTTGACTACTCAAGTCTTTTAGAACACGTAAATTTCGTTTATGGAAACGAGTTTGTTGGTGCGGAACATAGACCAGAAAATAGGCGATCAGGGGGATGAACAACAAAAGTATAAAAAAGATCGTTACATTCGATTTGGGCCATTTGGGCAGTTTGAGTGGCTTCATATCATTTCCCCGATATTATGACAGGGTAACAGAACGTTTGTTTTAAACATCAGATTGGATTGATAGTGTGAAAGATGAATTCTACTTGTCAGAATTATATGCAATGTAGCACGAATTTCAATAAAAATCAAGTAGTTCAAGATGATTTACGTGAAACGATAATGCCAATAGAATTCTGCACACCAACAATCCGACGATTTTGTAACTGATCGACCATTTTTTTTACAATAGTATCATTAATATTATATGGGATTTTTGTGTAGTGAAAACTGTTATCGGTGATTTTTTGCATTGAAAGTCCGGTCAATTGCTTATCGACAACCACCTTGTGAAGCAAGCGGATACCAATTTCCATGCGACTCAGTTTTTGCGGGAAAATAGCACGGTCGGGATTTTCAAAGTGAGTTGTTATGAAATCCAGCAGATTACAATTTTCGGTAAGATTATCATCCGCCAGCGATTTAATATAATTTAACATTCGCACCAGCCGGAAAAGTGTGACAATATCGGTCCGTGTGAATTGCTCGGTTTCTACTGGAATTGCTGATGACCGCAGTCGAATCATATCACCTCGCTTGATGTATCCACGTTGAATGCATGTTTCATAAATCGGTGTACCTGGTGGCGGATAAAAAATACTGGGACCGATTAAAACTTGTTGCTCGGAGAGAAATAATATGTCCTCGATCATATCGTCAATTGTGTCATCCGGCAATCCTAAAATAATGTAAGCTACGACCTTTAACTCATGGTTCACAGCGAGTGAGATAATTTCATGAAATTGCCTTGCATTCGTGTTACGTTGGATTCGTGTTTGCGTACCGGTGTGGCTGCTCACCAGTGGCAGATTCAACCATTCAAATCCGGTTTTTTTTAGCAGGCAAATAATCTCCTCGTCAAGCGAACACGGATCGATGCCATTTAACGCAGAAAACGTAATATTGTCATTTGCAAATTCATTGATAATTGCCTGTAATAAAGCAATTGTTCGGTCGCGATTGATTGTAAACGTATCATCTTCAAAATCGATGTGCGTAGCGCCATTAACAATCGCTTGTCGGATTTCTGATAATACTCGTCCGATTGAATGAAAGCGCACCTTTCGTCCCATTACACGATGGATGGAGCAGAATTCGCATCGTTTTGGGCAGCCGCGGGACGTCATCAGCATTTTGTGGGAGCGATGAGAATCAGAGCTCGGAGCTGGTAGTGAATCCAGGTTCTCAATAAATGTTGCCGGTGGATTCACACAGATACCGCCTTCCTGCCGAAATGCGATACCGGCAATTTTTTGCCAGGCGCCCGACGATTGCTGACCGAGCGCCTGCAACAAGGCGAGCAGTGTTTGTTCGCCCTCTCCCAGAATAACAAAATCGACATGACTGTTTTTCAGTACCAATTCGGGTGCTGCGGCTGCATGATGTCCACCAGCGATAATGGGAATATTTGGCAATTCTTGCTTGCATTGGCGGGCGATTTCCATGGCCGTATCGGCATATGGTGAAAAATTCATGCTAATGCCAATGGCGTCTGGTTGAAAATCACGAATACGATTTAGAATCGAGTCGATGGACGCGCCAAAATGTCGGAATTGCTGGAATAATTTGAACGGACTAATATCTCCGGGATGATAATACGCTCGCGTATACGATAACTCGTCGGGGATCGGGATGGTTTTACTTGTAGGAGAATTAAAGGCATCGATTATTAAGACCTGATAGTTGTGTTGCTCGAGCATGGCTGCGAGATACGCCAGTCCCAATGGTTCCTGGCGTATCGTGGTCTGGAAAAAATCTTGAATGGGTGGTTGAATCAATGCAACGCGTTTCATGGTGCAAGGCTCCTGTTAGCTTTGGAATAAACGAAACTCAGGCCTTTTCACGTTTAGTTTTGCACCGGTTGACTGGCAATCAGCATTTTTTTTCGCAATACCATATTTTGCCGTAGTCCGGTTCGGCAGAGATTCAGAAACGCATTCTTCAAATTCGCCGGGTAGTTGGGTGCAACATGCATCATTTCATCCAGCATTTCATAGAATAGCCATTTTTCTTCGACTGTTAAATTGCTGGTGACATCATCGAAGGAATCATAGGCATTCAGGCGAATTTTGGTTTCCACATCAATATCTTCAATTGTTGCATAATTTTCAAGTTGCTCAATACGTGTCATGATATGATGTTCGGGAATATCGAGCTGTTCGTGTTTGATTTCCACTTCACTATCAACCACAGAAGGGTCGCTGGCCATCAATGTTTCCGGAATATCAAATTCTACGGCACAGTAACAGCGGTTTTCAAAAATAGCGGGTAAGACCCGTAAAATCTTTCCACTGCAACGAAATGGCTCCTGTTCCGGAAACGCAATTTCAATCTGCTGAATATGATGATCGATCATTCCAATAAAATGCTCGATACTGGAGGTATACCCCATGAGTCCACCTTTACCAATATCGACCACCGTAATGTTTATTTTCGGGCTGCCATCGATCAGGAATGTCACAATTGGTAAATTGGCGCTATCCGGGTAGTAGCGAGGATATTTTCGTCGTTCGTGTTTATTGTAGCGTTTCTCCATGCATTTCCCCTTTCATCCTGCTGTATTCCCCCGGTTTTATTATTCAGTTTAATTTATTGCCACGAGCGTATGAATTTTGAATTTTCAATTTAACGCAATAGTGAGTGGTAGTAAAATTCTTAATCATTTTTTTGTATCAATTTACATATCGTTTCCAGTAAAGTGAAGACTGCCCAAAGTTGATAAGCGCCGCACCTTTTTTCTTCGATACGTTCATTGCGTTAAAGATTTGCTTTCTTCACTTGAACCACATTTACTAATTGCCTTAATTTCGACAACTATATTTTTGAATCATAAATAATCAGGAATATATGTAGCCTTCAATTGATGCCCTTTGAAATCTATCAGCAATCTGGGTTGTTCGATGAAGGGTATCTGTCTCAATTTTAATTCAATTGCCAGAGCATCCTGATCCACAGCTTCAAGAAATTCAGGCCCCTAAACATTGTGTACTACCATTGCTGCGCCAATAATTTGATAGACTTCTTCTTTGAAATATAAATCACTCATATATAATAAAAAATTTGACCACGAATGACACAAATTTTCACTAATTTTTTTCTGACTTCTCAGTTAATTAATATTCAGATTCAATTATTTTCAATTTTAAATGAGAGATAACAAAGAACAGGTATATATGTTTTAATTCGTGTAAATGGTGCAATTCGTGGTAATAACTTTTCAGTAATTTGAAAATGTCGTATGAAACTTACAGATAAAATTTTCAACAATATTATCGTTCCATATTTATGTTCAACCATCTATGTAACTTGTTGAACAACAGATAAAAAAATTATCGCGCCTTCAGTTTTATAATTTTTTTTGCATTATGAAATAATTCTCCCACCGAACGTGGGTGCACCAATAAATAGCGCTGCGTGTAACATGTTGTCCAACAGCCCTGGCAGTTGTTGTATTCCGTTAATCGCTGTTTATAATCGACGCTGCTGAATATGTCGTCCATATCCTGGCCGAGAATGTTGCCGATCGGGTCGCCGTAACAGAGATGGACATCACCGTTTTCCATGATTGTGGTGCGGGTCATCCAGAATGGCGATGCCACAAACGGGCAAAAGTCGGTTTCAGGATTGGCGACAAATTTTGGAATCCCGGTAATAAATGAATTAAGATTCAGTATATCGGTATTTCCGTCAAGAAATTTAATCAGATCGTCAAGTTTTTTGCCGGGTACAATTCTGAGCTCATCATCGGCGCGTGTTGTGGCAGTAAGTGAATGATACATGCCAATGGTCGCGCGCCAGCCCAGGTCGCGGATGCGTTTAATCAACTCCGGTATCTGGTCGAGATTCAGATTGTTGATTACAATATTAGCGTACAACAACGATTTCGAACCAGCCCGGTGGTCGCTGAACCACTGCATATGTTTTAGCACAGTCTCGGCAAAATCTTTCGCGCCGCGTAAATTATCACCTAATGGCCCCAGCGCATCCAGTGATGTTTGGACGTTAATATCGTGCGCCAAAGCGACCTGCCCGACGCGTTCAATGACATCACTACGATTAATCAAGCCGGTCACCAATGTCGTGGCCGACGTAAACGTCTGCTTTGCTTCAATTAACATTTGCTCCACATCCGGAACCAGCGTTGCCTCACCACCGGAAATAAAGCCGATGTACGCGCCGTAATCGTGCAGTTTGGCCATGATCTCACGGAACTGCGGTAATGTCAGCATTGCCTGTTCCGATGTTCGTTCGTACACACTGCACTGCCGGCAACGCTGCGTACACAGCCGAGTCAGCCGGATTTCGGTGCTGGAGTTTAGCGGCTGTCGCTGGATTGCCCGCAGTGCTCCTTTAACGGCCAGTTGTTGCAGTGTCTTCAGCATCGACAATCCGTTTCTGTGCAAGATTTTTGTGAGTGCGTCCCTTCCATACAAATTGTCCCATATTTCCCAAGAGTCCGGCATAAACTACATACGGAATTTGTAACACAACCCAAACCGGGAAATATTTCACCAAATCGGAGCGATTGTGAGTACGGGCGCCGGCGAAAACGACAGCGAATTCAGCCAGCCCTTTCACCGCCAGGCAGCCGAGGATACGAGTCAACGGATAGCCTGCCAACATCGCCACCGGAACCATGGTCAGGGACAACAAATTCATAACCAGTGTATTCAGGCAAATCATAAAGAACAATTTATTCAATACAAACTGATACGAACCATTTGATGCCCAGCGTTTACGTTGGTTAAAAAAGCCGCGCACCGTTTTTTCAGGATGCGTAACATTAAACGATTCCGGTTCCGGGGCGAAGCGGACTTTCCAATTCGTCCGTTTATGAATCAACTGCAATAGCAGCACATCATCGCCGGAAATGCGGTGGCCGATCCGTTTGAAACCACCAACCTCACGGAATGCATCGCGACGGTAGCCTAAATTTTGGCCGGTTGCAGATAATGGTACGCCTAAATTAAGCGCGCCTTCTGCGCCGGTCATCAACGCCAGGAAATCTATTGCTTGTAATTGTTCAAACAGTGACCGCTTTTCACCGGGAGCGCCGAACTGGGAAAAGCCAACCACCATGCCGACTTCCGGGGTAAAATACGATACCATCGTTTCGACCCACCCGGATTTGACGCGGCAGTCAGCGTCTGTCGTCAGGATGATCTCGCCTTTGCTGAATGCGATGCCTTGCTGGATTGCATTTTTCTTGGCGGTAAGCTTGCCCGATCGATCCTGAACCGCATGCATGAGATGAATGTTTTTATGCCGCTGACAAAACTGATCGATGATGTCGGCTGTATTGTCCGCTGAGTGATCATTTACGACAATAATCTCAAATCGTTGGCTCGGATAGGTTTGTCCGGTCAAATCGGTTAAAATATTTGCGATATTATGCTCTTCATTCCTGGCAGCGATAACAACCGAAATAAACGGTTGTTTGTTATGTCGGCGACGATTTGGAAAGAACAATCCAAGCCAGAAAAAAAACAACGTAATTACATAGCCAATTGTGGCGACAACAAATATATCAGATAGTACATTAATCATAAGCTGCTTTTACCCCGCAATTATTTGGTGTTCGAGTTGATACGGGATAACCGGTAAAGTTGAATGCTATTGGGTTGAATTAAATAATTTTAAATAATATATGTGGTATCCTTTCAATATTAGTTGGTTATGTCGATCCGCCGCCGCGGACTCAGACAACGATATGTTCTGTACCCTGAGAGCTTGCCGTCTAGCAGCGGCGTGCCGCCGCAGTTCGCGGCACGAACGGTGTCGAAGGGTACACTCACCATCATTTATTGAATGGATACTATATGTGCACGGTCATAAATTACACTTGGCTCTAACATATTTCCCGTTGCCTGAGCCTGTCGAAGGCAACAGTCTCTTGGTATTCAACGAAATTATGTCTGCTGTAACGTCCGGCCTTCGACAAGCTCATGCCTCGGTTTTGAACATAGTATCTGAGTTATCTACATAATCATTTTGAAAATTAAAAACTACAATTTGGTTGAAAACCGTTTGCCCTTCCAATGAAATGAACCAAGCTGGCCCATCAAACCAAATATCACAACATAAGGAATGTGTAAAAACATTGCCGCCGGAAAATACCGTAAATAGTGCTGAACTTTCATTCGGCTACTAAATTGACTTAATAGAAGATATTCAGCCACTGCTTTTACAAAAAATACAACAGCACCTGTAATTAGAAATGACTGCCTCCAGATGCCCGCGATCAGCATGACCATCACCATCAAGTTAAACAGATAAATTGCTGACAGCATTAGTTTACTTAAAAATGAATACGCCAGCCCTTTTGATGCATGTCGGATTCGTTGATTTACGAACTGGTGAATATCACTCACAGCAGCGGACGAAACAGTTGCATCCGGGTCAATGGCGTAACGAATTTGCCAGTCCGTATGGTCACGTACGAGGTGCATGAACAGATCGTCGTCGCCGGAGATGAATTTGGCGATACGATGGAAGCCATCGACCAGATTAAACACCTCGCGTCGATACCCCAGGCTACGCGCGGTACAGGTCAGCGGGAATCCTCTGCCGATGCTGCCGGCAGCGACTGCGGCTAATGCCAATGAATCCAATCGTATTAGCTTGAAGAACAAATTCTGTTTTTTTGAACGGTCTAACGGCGCAAACCCGGCAACCAGGCCGACTTCCTGTTCAAACTGTTTTATCATGCCACGAATCCAACCCGGCGATGGGATTGTGTCGGCATCGGTAATCAATATTATTTCACCTGACGAAGCTTCAATTCCAGTGGTCAAGGCATGCTTCTTCGGCGCCATTAAAATGGATAACTCGGTAATCTGTATTAACCGGACCTGCATATTTGTTGTCGCCACCTGCGATACAATTGCTGCCGTATTGTCAGTTGAGCGATCATCCACCACAATAATTTCGTAACGATCGGATGGGTACTTTTGATTAAGCAGTGCATCGAGACAGGCCTTAATGCCGGCAGCCTCATTGCGGGCAGCGATGATAACGGATGCTGAATATTCGGTGGCATTCCGGCCATCACGCAAGCGGTTGACGCCAGTATGCAGAAAATAAAGAACGCTTAGATAGAATATGGTTAATATGATGAGTACTGGTATCATGGCTGCAATATTAATTGATCAATATACCCATTTCGATGAATAATTGTTGTTTAATGTCAGTCATGAAAGCAAATCAGGTCTGTTAGATGACCATGATTTTATGATTGAACTATTTGAAAATTCCGGTCAGTCGTGAACGAATACTGATATTATCAGAATTACCAATTCAGAACCAACCGAATATGTGCTTCGTGATTCGTAGCAGAAACACCATCCTGACGATCGAGATTTGAGATACGGGCATAATTGTAGCGCAGTGTTATAAATGTATCGCGCATGATCTGATCCGTGATTTCAAAGCCTGTCTTCCAGTCGGTTTCGACTGTGCCTTCCAGAAATTTCTTATACCAGCCATCTGCCCAGGTATGCGGGTGATACATATCACCACGCCCGTGCCGGATGCGTTCTGTAAAGAGTGCAGCGCTAACATCTTTGTGAAATGAATGCTCGAATTGGATGAACAGATCATCAGCATTTGGACCGAGCCAGTGACCGATGGATTGGTTGTAATTGTCGTAAATCAGCGTGGAATCTTTGTGTGTGTATACATACGGTTCGACGCGGGTGTATTCCCAACGCAATTCCGAATCGGTCAGCCCGAAAGGATCGACCCATTGATGTCCGATTAGAAATGCGAATTTATTGCCGTAGTGTTTTAACAATGGTTTGGAACTGTTGAAATCGTCAAGAAATAACCCGAGATAGAATTTGTGGCCGACTATCGGAAAAGCAGTTAAGTCAAAACTCATGGCGTTATTGTCTTTGTCGCCGAGATGATGTTCCGCCACATGAAACGGCATAAACGGATTGACATACAACGGCTCAATATTGCGATTGCTGTAGATGACTGTTTCGCTGCCGCTAACGTACAACCAGGGCAATAGTCGCCAGGATAAACGGTGACCGGCCAGATATTTCGCATCCCCGCTGTAGTGAAGCCAACCGTGAAACGCGCTATAGTTCCAGCGTTTAAATGAAAACTGAATTTTCAGCAGTTCAAATTGCGGATTTTCACGGGACAACATTAAGCTGCCGCGATATCCTGGTCCCCATTTGATTTGATCGCGACCAAATTCGAGAAACATCCAGCGGTTGGAAAAGGTGATGTATGCGGTGGCGTCATCACTGTAAGCGTTATCACCAGCCATGCCGATCGGTGTTCCTATACCGGGGTCGAACTGAACCGCATAATCTTGTGTGCCGCGTAGTAGTGTGTTGTGGGCGTGCATGAAAAATCCTAATTTTCCTCCCAATTGACCTCGCACAATCCCACCAAGCCTGGTACGCGAAGTACGTTCATCAAGTGTATCGCGATTGCTGGTTACCTTTTCGAATGTCTGACGAAAATCGATGTCAAAGAACGCATAATGCTCATCCTCGCGCCAACGGATGAAATGTCGTTCAGCATATCGAGCAGGCGCTTTCTCCCCCAGCGCTACCAGCTCCTGATCAAACTCCAATCGCAGTTGATCGAGCCGTTGCTGGTCGACCGCGCTAAGTTTGTTTCTATTCGCATTAATTATCACAAGCGAACGTGCAACCGCTGTGCGCGTTAATGGATAGGCGCGCAGTTCCGGATCGCTGATGATACGTGCGCTTTCCATCCGTTCAAGATACGGATAGACCCAATGGGATATGGGCACATTCACATCCGAGGCATTAAGCGGACAATGAACGCAACATGCTAGCAGTCCGATGGTTAAAAATAGGTGTCGCACAACGAAATTCCTGAAAATGTGAACAGTTTGAAATATAATAAAAACTTGGTCGATTTCAAAGCACTTTTTTGAAGTCGGAGCGAAGAATGTTAAGAAAACAATGAAGAATGAAAAGATTTTGACCGGAGATCATATGTCATAGATTATCGTGCAGCCGTGTGAATTCCACCGACCTGCACGATGCTAATAATATCAACAACATGGCGCTGTTGCGTAAACTTTCGGAAAAGAAAACGGGAAAATAGCGAAATGTGACTAATGTTATGTCAATCATAAAATGTATGCTTCGCCGCCATTCGTGCCGCAAACAGCGGCGGCTCGATGCTGAGAAACAGCAGGCTCAGTATACGTTCCCTGAGCCTGTCGAAGGGAATATTTGAACAACATTAAAAACTTGACATTTCACTAGTAATTCTACAAGGGTTGGGTTAAATCAAAACCTCGTTTCCGTAGTCGTTCGATTATTTCAGGTAGGATCCGAACAGTGCGGTTACTTAACGGATGGCCATCATGTAGAACGATGATAGTACCGTTGCGGGTTCGCTTAACGGCATTGCTAATCACCTGCTCGTCTGACCATCGGGATTCAAAATCGAACGGCATGTTGGTCCACATGACGGGTGTAATCGATAAATGGCGACATAGCCGGATCAGTCCGGGGGCAAAGCCTCCGTACGGTGGACGAAACAGCGTGGGGGGATGGCCGGTCACGAATTGGATTGCAGATTGTGTTTTCAGTAAGTGTTGGCGATGTTTGGAATTTGAGAGCAATGTCATGTATTGATGCGTATATCCGTGCATGCCAATTCCAAGACCAGATAGCGCAACTGCCCGGACAACGTCAGGATATTGCTCGACCTTCTGGCCCACCATAAAAAAAGTCGCTTTCACTTTAAACTGCTCAAGAATTCGTACTACTTGTATAGTAAATTCAGGATGTGGCCCATCATCAAAAGTGAGATAGACCACTGGCGGTTGTGCCGGATGCGACCAGACAATTGAAGGAAACAAAACCGATGCGAGTTGGTAAATCATTTGTGTTCCTTCCACGATATGTTGCCGAACAACCCGATAAAGCCGACTAAAATGATGTAGGGAATCTGGAAAAGCATCGCCGGCAGGAAAAATCGAATTAAATCACGCCGACCAGCAAGCGTTAATCCGCGCCACATCACCAGCCCATCGATTGATAGTTTTAAACTAAACAAATAGAACGGCAGAGTAAGCTTGGGAAAGTTAAAAATGGATACAGGGATTCCGATGAATAATCCGACGTAAAAAATATAAACAGAAACCAGATACCAGACAATCCGCGATGACTCATAATGTACACCTTTGGATGCCCAACGCGTTCGTTGTCGGATGAACGCGCCAAAAGAATTGACAGCCGTTGTTCGCACTGTTGCATCATGTTCCCACGCCGAACGGATGCGCCAAGCCGTTTGTCGGGCGACTTTTTGAATGAATAAATCATCGTCGCCGCTGACAAGGTGATCGATGCCCTCGAAACCGTTGACTTCATTATAAACTGATTTACGGTAGGCGAGATTGGCGCCATTGGCGATAATCGGAAAACCGGCTCCAATCGCTCCGGCGCCGGTGATTACTAATGAGAGAAATTCAAGCGCCTGAATTTTGTGAAATAACGTTTTCTCTGAATCCGGATTCATGGCCACCCAGCCAGCTACAACGCCGGTGTCATTTTTGAAATGGGATGTCAAAGTCTTTAACCAATTGGGTGGCATCGTGCAATCGGCATCTGTCGTGATGATGATGTCGTGTTGGCTCAGACTAATAGCTGTGGTGATTGCATATTTCTTAGGCGAAGGGTGAATGGCAGGATCGTTAAGCCGGATGCAGTGAATGTGTTGATATGTATTTTGGTAGTGATGAACGATTGCGGCTGTGCTATCGGTTGAGTGATCATCCACCACAATAATTTCGACTTTTTCCTGCGGATAGTTTTGATTTAACAGTGAATCCAGGCAATGGCCAATGGACGTCGCCTCATTTCGCGCCGGAATGATAATACTTACTGATGGGTGATCAGTCGCTGTGCCATGTCGTAATTGTTTCAATCCCCGATAAAATTTGAGATGGTGCAACAGGTAATTTGTCGCACAGAGTGTGAAGACCAACAAAAAAAAAGCAACCGCCATAACCTTATCGTGCGGGTTCGTACCAGTTAATCAGCCGGTTTTTAAGCACGAGCACCAATCCGACCATACTGGGAATTAATATATTTATAGCAAACACCAGGATGGATGCATTGAATGCTGCGGCTTTGCTGCCGCCGACTTTACCGAGAAAAAAGATCGCTGCACTTTCACGAATTCCCAAATCGCCCAAAGAAATCGGAAGCATCGATTTCACCAGCAGTGTGGATGAAATCGCCTGGAAAGTTTCAAACGGATGGATTGCTTCAAAAGCTAATAGTAACACATAGTATTGGCTGAGAATAATCAGATAAAATAATGCTGAAAATCCCAGCAATTTTAACGCCTGCTGCCGATGGAAATCATCGAAGCTGCTGATAAGAATTTTAATTTTTTCCCGGAACGGAAGAATCACGTTCAGGTTGTAGAGAAAGCCGCGAAACACTTCCGGATGGACGAGTATGTAGCGCAGCAATAGCATCGTAATAATCGCGAAAATTATGATAGGCAGCAACGAATAAAATTGTAGCTGTTTACCGAGGATGATTAAAAAGCCAACTGCACCACAGAAAAATACAATCGCCTGGGAAAAAAATTTGTCGATGAATGAAATGCCAATTACGCGCAGCCAGTGGCAATCCTTAATAAAAAATGCACGGCCGAATTCTCCCAACCGGCCGGGCGTGATGAAACCAAACGTAAAGCCCACCAGCAACGAGTATAGCGATTCTTTGCGGGATACATTGGGTTTCACTAATGATAGCACGTAATGCCATTTTCTGTATTGGACATACACATTGGGAAACATCAACAGAAATCCCAGTGCAATGAAAATATGATTTGCGGTTTGCAGCGACGATTTTATGTTATGCACTTGAATTCGCTTCACGAGCATCAGCATCACGGAGAAAGTGATTAGGAATTTTATGATGAATACAATCCGGCGTTTAGAGATAAACCGCCTGGCCCTGGGTACAGTTGGTGCAGATGTCGATGTCACATCGGGCTCGAAGGTTGTGGATTCTGAATTTTTCATAAGGCAATGACCGCCAAATTTCATGTATCGGTTGTTGAGTTACGTTGCCAAATGGGTACTGGCCGTGCTTGTCGAAACAGCAGGGAACAACCGTGCCGTCCCATAAAACAGTCATACCTGTCCAGAGTCGTGAGCAGGGGACTGTGGTGGAATGTTTTAATTGCAAATCGGATGTGTTGGTTCTATAGCGCCGCCAGCGGGAATTTTGCGGTAACAGCACCTCGGCGTCATCCGGATGTTCGATCTGCAAAGTTTTAAGTAATAATTTATCAACTTTCAGGTCTTTTGCAAGTCTTTTTATTTCCGGAATCCGATTTTCATTGTGACGCATCACCAGATATTGGAGAAAAATTGCCGGATGATTTTTCCGGGCGCGTTGCAGCAGGCGAATACCATCAATCACACGATTGAAGTCACCGCCCTTGCGATACTGTTCATAATGGGTGCTATCCACGCCATCAAGAGAAATAATAATGGAATCCAGTTCCGATGCAACAAGAACATCAACAACTCCATCATCAATCAGAAAATGCCCGTTGGTACTGGTCGTCACATAGAAGCGATGCATTTTTGCATAACGAATCATTTTCACAAAATCAGGATGAAGGAACGGCTCGCCCTGATTGTACAGCAATAGATAAAAACTAGTAGATGCCATCTGATCGATGATAGTTTTGTACGTCGACCACTCCATTATTCCCCGGCCGCGCCGGAGCTGCCCCAGGCCGGCAACGCATTGCGGACAGCGCAGATTGCAGCGATTGGTCGGTTCGATTGTGAGCACATATGGCAATCCATGTACAATGTGACGTTTGAACAGCCGCGACACTACTGCTGATCCCTTGGCATGCACCACATTTCGTATGCGTGTTGGTGTAAGTGTTTTTAGTACATCTATACCAATGAATTGGCGCATTCGTGATTCCCCCGGGATTTTGTTATGCTATGCGTGGGTATAAAAGGAATATTTTATTGCGTGATTCTCTTCGTTGGCCGAGCTTGTCGAAGCCAACAATGCACTGTAGACGTGTTGCCTTTGATAAGCTCTGGCAACGATAGAGCTTGTTAGAAAAAAGTTCAGTTGATTACCGTGAGCAGTATAGTTACTTGCTGGCGATCATATACCACGTCGGATTTAGCAATCTGTTAAATAATCCGCGCCTGTCATTTACCAGCCAGTGGAGCAGATGAAGCAAGCCTGTCTGTTTTAGTTTTTCAAATAACCACAAATGCCACGGTGCACAAAATACTGATTCCGGATAATCATGTAAATAACGAACCACCTGCCGATTCACGAATGTTACCTGGAGTCCCGATTCTTCTAGTAAGGAAATCAGGCGACGATAACCAAACAATGCCGGCCAGTCCTGTCGATCGCGCCGATCGATGTGAAATATATTATGTACAATCCGTATCACATGGCGCCTCGACAGCATGGAAACGAATGGTATGCCCCAATGCGGATCGGCAATCGTGTTGAATGGCGACCAGCGATTTGGCGTGGATAGATAAAGTAATCCATCCGGTTTGAGACAGTCGACGATAGTTGGCAGCATCATTCCAATGGTTGGCACATGTTCGATGACGTCCTGCATGATAATAATATCGAAAGTGTCTTTGGCCGATTTCAACAGCGGTTCGCGATTGAATCGGAACTTTATGGGTTCGCGCGGAAACCGAAATGTGTCTTTTACATCCACTGCCGTTACATGAGCGCCATGCCGGGCGAACACATATGCTGTGCCACCGGTTCCGCAGCCAAAATCGAGCACTTGTTTACCAATGACATTGGTCTGGCTGTTAATGATGTGATAAACAAGTTGTCCTCGGGCTTCGGCAAATCGGGCGTAATTATCCCATGTCTGTTCTGTCTGCATTGAAGAAATTTTAACGATGGGGTTGGGAAATGGTTCCGATGAGATGAAATGGGTTTTGTTGGGAATATTCAGGAATGCGGATGTAATTTTGAGTGTGTGAGATGTAGGGAGTCAGTAAATCTTAAAGGCATGGGAGATGTTATTATAAGGTCACCTTAGCGGGCCGCTGACGATAAGGGAACGAAAAATTTATATCTTGTTTTAAGTTTCGAGTATTTTTATGATTTCCCTGGGTTCAAACGTTTTTATACCCTTTTTTCTGAAATCAGCATCAAGTGTAATAATATCTAAATCATATTACAATGATACAGAATATTGATACGCATCATCAAAATCCAAATTGAATTCTGATAATTTTTCTATAACATTCTCAAGTTCAATAGGTTCAAGAGCTAATTGTTTAATATTGCCATTTACAAACAGATCAGTAATAAAGGTAATAAATCCCTTTTGTTTTTCTAATTTTGACATAATAACTCCGATTGAATGGAGCGAGAAGTCGGAGATATATATTAAATCAGATTGGAGACGATCAAGAAGGATTTTAACTTCTTCCGATCGTTCTTGCTCAAGCAATCTTTCAAACCAAATATTTGTATCCAATAAATATTTTAATTGCTCATCCATTCCAACGCTTTCTTTTGTAACTCCAAAGAAGTATATTTCTCGGAAAATTCTTTTAATTCACCTGCCCAGTCTTGCTTCAATTTGCCTTTTCTTTGCCCTTTGGCCTTGGTTAACAAAAAATCCAAGAAATCTTCAACTTCTTCAATCATAAAGGGCGGCAACTGCTGTATCTTATTTTCGATATGTGATAAATTTTTCATAATTTGATTCCACAAATATTTACTACATTTTGTCTCAAAAATATTAATGAAAACATTCCAAAATTGCAAGCTAATTTTATTCCCACTTCAAAACGACGCTTCTCTGTCTGCTTACTTGGGAGTGAATAAAACCGGGGCAGCGGTGTTGTATTGTGGCTTCCGTAGCGGGCCGCGAACGATAAGGGAACGAAATAATGAGTTAAAGCTAAAAAGGACTTTTTATGATCATTCTTTTACAAGTGTAACTATAAAATATTGAATAGTACCTTTATAATCCCAATAATTCAAATATACCGTTTTATAGCCATTTTTACTTACTCTAAGTCCAACCAAATTTTTTTTTCTCAGGATTTGCTAAAGCTCCCGTTTCGAAAAAACCTACACTATCGGTGTGTGAATTAGTAATCCATTTTGTTCCTTCAACGGGACTACCTGCTGCATTTAATTCAAAAATCATCGCTACCTTAGCTGATGGAATCAATAATCCATCAACATCAGCAGGTAATACGATAACTTCTTTTATAGTGCTTATATTATTA
>JAFGDW010000290.1 GCA_016931935.1 Candidatus Zhuqueibacterota bacterium
GTTGCTTTGAACGTTTGCTTTTTGAAAGTTGTATCATTTTTACTTAATTTTTCCATGTTTTCCATGTTTGTGAATAATTCAGGCTAAAAATTGTAAATGCGTGTGAGCATTGCACGAATTTTGCAGTCTATAGGAAACGATAATCAATGGTGCTTCGCAAAGCGAACTATGAGGCACATTCGCTACAACATACAAATTTTAAAAGATCATAACCATGACAACCAAATTCGGCAAAGTCTTAATCATCGATGATGATGAGGACATTCTTCAGGCAGCTCGTTTATTGCTTAAAAAGCATATGGCGGTTGTTCATACTGAAAAAAATCCGGTGTCCATCCCCAATTTAATGAAAAATGAAGATTACGATGTTATTTTGCTGGACATGAATTTCACACGAGACATGACCAGTGGTAAAGAGGGAATGTACTGGCTCAAACGGATTTTGGAAATTGATCCATCGACCGTCATTATTTTGATAACAGCCTACGGTGATGTGGAATTGGCAGTGCAGGCGATCAAAGAAGGGGCAACCGATTTTGTTCTCAAACCATGGCAGAATGAAAAATTGTTAGCCACAATTAATTCAGCTATGAACCTTCGCCAATCTCGTAGTGACGCACTGCAGCTTCGGCAACAGCAGGAACAACTGAGTGCGGAACTCGATCAGCCATTTCAAAATTTTATTGGCGCATGTCCTGCGATGCAGCAGGTATTTCAGACAATCCGTAAAGTCGGCGCTACCGACGCCAATGTGCTTATTCTTGGCGAGAATGGCACGGGCAAGGAACTAGTGGCGCGGGAGCTGCACCGGCAATCGCAACGTAGCAGTAACGTTTTTATTAGTGTTGATATGGGTGCGCTAACCGAGACTTTGTTTGAAAGTGAGCTGTTCGGATATGTAAAAGGGGCGTTCACTGATGCGAAGGAGAATCGGGCGGGACGATTTGAAGTTGCGTCCGGTGGCACAATTTTTCTAGACGAAATCGGAAACCTGCCGTTGCAGTTGCAGGCCAAATTATTAACAGTACTTCAGAATCGTACCGTCACACGAGTCGGATCGCACAAGGAAACACCAATTGACGTACGGGTGATCTGCGCGACCAATCAGCCGATTTACGATCTAGTCGCCCAGAAAACATTCCGGCAGGATTTATTATTCCGCATTAATACCGTGGAAATTCACCTGCCGCCTTTACGAGAACGTCAGGATGATATTCCATTGCTGGTAGATCATTTTCTGGAAATCTATTGTAAAAAATACAACACATCGATAAAGCAAATCCATGAAGTCGCGCTAAAGAAAATGCTGAAATACCACTGGCCAGGAAATGTCCGGGAGCTCCAGCATGCGATGGAGCGGGCGGTAATTATGACCGATGCATCAATATTGAAACCAACTGATATTATGTTTCCAGCCAAAGATATGAAAGAAGAAGGAATTGTGTTCGACAATTACAATCTCGATGACGTGGAAAAGACGGTGATCCGCAAGGCGCTGCAAAAACATGGGGGAAATATTAGCCATGCGGCGAGTGAATTGGGCTTGACACGAACATCACTCTACCGTCGAATGGAAAAGTATGGGTTGTAATGCAATTTTGAATGTTGGATTTTGAGTTTTGAATAAAACATTTTGTTTCTGAGTTTGGGCTGGATGCGAATAAATTCAATTGGTCGAAAGTCTGTCTCACGTCTCACTTCTAACGTCTCACGTAAAATGATCCTAAAACACTTTAGAATACAAACGACACTCCGTGTACTCCTGTTGGCGATGACCCTGCTTGCCGCCGTTTATTTTATTATGCAATCATTCAACTGGCTGACCGTGATTGCAAGCGTAAGTGTAGTCGTTATTCAGCTATACGGTCTTATTCGTTATGTCGAAAAAACCAACCGTGATCTTGCCCGGTTTCTCGAAGCAGTGAAATATGAAGATTTCTCACCGAATTTTTCGCCGGCGGGCCGGGGAAAATCATTCGCTGATCTCAATGTCACGCTTACCGATGTATTCAATGTTTTACGAAAAGCACGGATGGAAAAAGAAGAACAATTTCAGTACATGCAAACGGTTGTGGAGCATATCGGTAGCGGTGTTATTTGCTACCAAGCCAATGGCGACATCGAGCTGATTAATAAAGCGGCGAAACAGATTCTCGGATTGACGCAGTTGAAGAATATTCACATGCTGACATCACGCAGCGAAGCGCTGGTTATTGCTTTATTAGCGTTAGATGCTGGTGATCGTAAATTGGTTAAAATAGCAAAGGACGGTACGACACTACAATTGGCTATTAGTGCAACCACATTTGTTATGCGCGGACAGCGGTTCACCCTGGTATCGATTCAGGATATTCAGCATGAACTGGAACGGGAGCGAATGACCCGCGAACTGGAAATTGCCCATCAGGTACAGATGCAATTGCTACCAAAGCTGTCGCCAGATATACGCGGATTTGATTTGGCAGGAATGTGCTGGCCGGCTGAAGAAATTGGTGGCGATTATTTCGATTTTATTCCGTTGAATGATGGACGCTGGGGGATTGCCATCGGTGATGTGTCGGGCAAAGGCGTTCCAGCGGCGATTTATATGACGCTGGCAAAGGGCATTCTGAATGCGAACGCTGAAACCCAGGCATCCGTAAAGACAACGCTGACACAGGTGAATCGCTGGTTGTACAAATACATGGAGCGCGGATCGTTTGTGAGTATGTGTTATGCAATTCTTGACCCGGCAAAAAGCCAATTGATTGTCTCGCGCGCCGGTCACGATCCGCTGTTGATCATTCATGCAGATGGTTCCGCTTCATCAATTCAACCGGAGGGCATGGCGCTTGCCCTTGTAGATGGCGATCGATTCAATAATTTACTCGAAGAAAAAACAATTTCACTTGCACCCGGCGATACACTCGTCTTTTATACTGACGGTTTCACCGAAGCTATGAACGAAAGCGGTGAGCAATTTGGCGATGAACAATTAAAACGCTGTCTGCAGGATTATCGCTTGCAGCCCGCCGACCAAATCATGGAAAAACTTCGCAACGATATCAAGATATTTGCCGATGATCAGCCACAGCATGATGATATGACGATGATTGTATTGAAATGTGAGACGACAGACGTGAGACGTGAGACGGAAAAACCATAGAAGTGTAATGCAATTTTATAAATATGGACGTACGAAAAGCGTTTGATGTTAGAGTAGTCTCGAGTTTTAAAGCCAACATAGAATATTATACTTTCAAATTAGGAAGCGGAATTCTTTAACAGGAGAGATAAATGTTATTAAAGACCAAACACAAGCAATTGGATGTTTGGAAGATAAGTGCTGAGCTTGTTACTCTTATTTATAAACTTACAACTGATTTCCCAAAAATTGAAATTTATGGTTTAATCAGCCAAATTAGACGTGCGGCAATTTCTATCCCTTCAAATATTGCTGAGGGCGCTTCCCGAACAACTCCAGCGGAACGAAAACGGTTTTATTCAATCGCACGCGCATCACTGGTTGAAGCAGATACCCAACTGGAAATTGCCAAGAATCTTGGGTACTGTACCGAAGATATTTTAAAAGATGTTGGCGAAAAAATAAATCACACATTTGCAATGTTATCAAATTTAATATCTAAAACAAATTAGTCCAATAAAAAATACGTCTCACATCTCACGTCTTACTTCTCACGTTATATGATTAAACACTTCCGCATACAATGCACGTTCAGGGTGCTACTATTGACCATCACAGTCGGTCTCTTGTTTTACATTTGGTTTCAGTTTAAAATGTACAATGTGGTCGTCATTGGCAGCAGCATGGTGATTTTTCAGGTTTATGCCTTAATTCGCTATGTGGAGAAAACCAACCGGCAGGTGAATCGCTTTTTAGATGCGATCAAATATGAAGATTTCTCTCAATCGTTTTCCGGAACCGGACTGGGCAGTTCGTTCGATGAGTTGAAGGCGTCGTTTACAGATGTCCTGAACAAATTCAAACAGACACGCGCGGAAAAAGAGGAACACTATCGCTATTTACAGACGGTGGTGCAGCATGTCGGGATTGGGTTGATTTCATTTCAAACCAATGGCCATGTTGAGCTAATAAATGCAGCGGCAAAGCGGTTACTAAAAGTCTCACAAATTCGAAATATTAAATCGCTTACTGAATTCAGCCCGGAGCTGGTGCAAACGATGTTAGCAATACGGCCGGGTGAAAAAGCGTTGTTAAAAATTCAGGATGGCGATGAACTGCTGCAGCTTGCGGTGTACGCCATTGAATTTGTGCTTCGACAGCAAAAAATTCGCCTGGTTTCCATTCAAAATATTCAGAGCGAATTGGAAGAACAGGAAATGGAAGCCTGGCAAAAGTTGATCCGTGTGTTAACCCATGAAATTATGAATTCAGTAACTCCAATCGCTTCGTTGGCCGGGACAGTGAATGAAATGCTAACCGAAGTTTCGTTCCCTGATAATGCCTGCAATGAAGAACACCACGAATCGATTGATGATATTCGTAGCGCCGTCAAAACCATTGAAAAGCGTAGCCAGGGATTGATAAATTTCGTGGAGTCCTATCGACAACTCACTCGCATTCCCCGCCCGGATTTCAAGATTTATCCGGTAAGACAACTCTTTAATGAAATGCTGCAACTTATTGGCGCCCAACATGAGGATAAAACGATTGAATTTACAATCAGCGTGGAACCGCAATCGCTGGAACTGACGGCTGATCCGGAACTAATCGAGCAGGTATTGATCAATTTACTTAATAATGCAATTTATGCAGTTAAAGAAAAGCCGGATGCGCGGATAGAATTAATCGGACGGATGGATGATCGTGGCCGGACGGCGCTGCAAGTCGCTGATAATGGAGTTGGCATTGTTAAAGAAGTTCAGGAAAAAATATTTATTCCATTTTTTACAACCAAACGGGAAGGTTCCGGCATTGGTTTAAGTTTGTCCCGGCAGATTATGCGCATGCACCGAGGTACAATCAGTGTACATTCGGAACTGCATAAAGGGACGGTATTTACGCTTAGATTTTAGGATTTAATTTTTTTTTGCCGCGTTAAAATCACTAACAGATTTCCAATCAGAATCAATCCCAAACCTGCAAATGAATAGACCGACCAACGAAATCCTTCAAATATCGTTGAAAAAATAAGTGCAATGACGGGAATCACCAACGCAACGTATGCAGCTTTGCCTGCGCCAATTCTGCCAATAAGCGTTAAGTACGCGCCGAAAGCGATAATTGACCCAAAAACAGCGAGATAACTTAACGATATCATGTAAGCAGTGGAAGTATCCAATGCGAATGGCGTACGAGTGATCAGGGCAACTAATAGCATACTGGCAGCGCCATAGCTCATAGCAAAGGCGTTTGTTTGAATGACCGGCAGTCTATTTTTTTGATTATGTGCTGAGGTGATGTTCCCCAGCGATGCCAAATTGGCTGCGATGAAGGCAATCAAAATACCTACAATTATTTTATTACTTAACGTCAGTGCTGCAATTTCAGGCCTGAAAACAAGCGCCACACCGGTAAATCCGATGAATGCTCCCGTGAGCATGCTTGTCTGCATCGGGACTTTTAAAAATAAGCGTTCATAGAAAATATTCAAGAAGGCGATAGTCGAAAACATCAGGGCGACCAGACCGCTTGTCAGATATTGTTCGGAAAAATAAACCATCCAGTAATTTACGCCAAATAGTAGCAGGCCTTGTGCTGCCATAAACAAATGGTCCTTGAGCGTAAATTTAAGCGGCAGTCGACGCAGCAAACAAAAAAGGCCAAGAATAATGCCTGCGGCGGCGAATCGATAAACGACTGACACCATTGGGTCGACAACACCAAGTTGAAATTTAATGACCAGCCAGGTTGAACCCCAAATCAGGGCCGGAGTAAGGTAATAGAAAATATTTTTCAATGTTTGTCCGTTTGACTTTATTAAATAATCTGTTCTCAGAAACGTGTGTGACCAAATGAATTTTCGGATTTTCGATAGAAATGGATTAGCGCTTTGACAACGTTTCAGTCGTGTTGCTTGTAAATTGCAAAATACGTTGAAGGAAAAAATTTGTTGCCAAATAAATTATTAGGGGGAATTTGCTGATCACAAAAATTGAATGATGGGAGCAATTTGGACTCGTTATGAACGTGGTTTTTTAAAGACTTTTACAAAACGGATCAGGTAAAAAATACCTGATAAAACGCTAAATAAAACCGCATTCCAGGTAAGAATTGTAGCGACAATCCCCCAACGCAGAATGTAGGCAACAATCATCAGGGCAATCATAAATGCTGTCCATTTGCCAAAACGCGTGGAGCTCGTGACATATTTAAGGCGGGTTGTTAAAAATAGACCAAACAATAAAATTAAAAAATCACGGCCGATAATCAGGATCGCCACCCAAACCGGCAGATCCCGGTAAATCACCAGTAAAACGGCCAGCGTTCCGATGGCAATTTTATCAGCTAACGGATCAAAAATTTTTCCGTATTCAGACACCTGATTCAGGCGGCGCGCCATTTTTCCATCAAGGTAATCTGTAGCTATTGCGACAAAAACAAGTCCAACGCCAAACCAGAAATATGATTTGCTTTCATGCAGGATGCAATAAACAATAGCAGGGATCAACAAAATCCGGATTATTGATAAACCATTTGCTACCGTCCAAAAGCGCCATACAGGTTGGTCATTACTTGTCATTTTGGAATTTCCATTTATTTAGTTGATCCATAAATGAATAATTGGTAAGATCAAATTGAATGGGGGTGATGGAAATTTTGTTATTCATTAAAGCCCTGTCATCTACGGTATCGTCCATTTCCACATCAACTTTATTGCCAGTAAGCCAATAATATGTATGGTTGTGCGGATCATCGCGTTTGTCGTAATTTTCCTGGTAATACGCCTGACCCATTTGCGTGACCTGTACGCCAGTCAATTCATTCTCCGGGACAGCAGGGACATTTACGTTCAGAATAGTGCCGCGTGGCAATCCATTCTGTAAAATTAGTGATGTTAGTTTGCGGGCGAACCGTGCCGCTGGTCCAAAATCCGGATTGGTGAACGTAGCCAGCGAAATGGCAAATGACGGAACATTGACGAAAATCCCTTCAGCTGCGGCAGAAACAGTGCCGGAATATAACAAATTTATGCCGGAATTTGAGCCCAGGTTAATACCGGAAATAATAATGTCCGGGCGTATTCCCAACGCCCAATAGGCAACTTTAACACAATCGGCTGGCATGCCATTGATGGCGTAACCGGCGAAATGTTCGTTCTGTTCGATGTGCTTCACGCGTAACGGAGTCATTAAGGTAATTGCATGGGCAGATGCGCTGCGTTCCCGATCTGGGGCGACGACAAAAACCTCGCCGAGTTTACTCATTTCGGTAAATAAAGCCGCAATTCCCGGCGCGTGAATGCCATCATCATTTGTGAGTAGTATTTTCATATAAATTTATCAATCTAATTTCGTAACTATTCAGGTTAGGCATTACATGAATAAACTTGTTTGCTTGTTGCCCCGCTTCGCTGGGACAGGCTCAGGCAACGTAGTGATCTTTTTTCATTTTAAAGTTATAGTGGAATGGTTCCCTAATTTTTAAAAAAACTCCAGCATTTTCGAAAGCTTTTCTTTCATTTCCAAACGTGAAACGATTGCATCGAGAAAGCCATGTTCCAGCAAAAATTCAGAGCGCTGGAAGCCTTCCGGTAAATCCTGGCCGATTGTCTGTTTGATCACCCGTTCGCCAGCAAAACCAATCAACGCCCCCGGTTCAGCAATAATTATATCCCCGAGCATCGCATAACTCGCGGAAACACCGCCGGTTGTAGGGAACGTACAGATTGAAATAAACGGTAACCCGGCTTCTGATAATTTTGCCAGATACGCCGATGTTTTCGCCATTTGCATCAACGAAAGTGCGCCTTCTTGCATACGTGCGCCACCCGATGCGGAAATAATGATAAGCGGTAATTTTTGCTCAATCGCGTGTCGCGTGGCACGGGCGATTTTTTCACCAACTACCGAGCCCATACTGCCGCCGATAAATGCAAAATCCATCACACACATCACCAACCGTTGGCCATTTAGATTCCCAAAACCGGTGCGGATCGCTGAATTCGTGCCGGTTTTCTTCATGGCGTCTTTGATTTGATCGGAATAGCGACGAGTACTTTTGAATTTGAGTGAATCTTCGGATTGAATGTTTTGATTGAACTCTTCAAATGTGTCTTCATCAATCAGGATATTGATATATTGTTGAGCACGAATGCGGAAATGAAAATCACATTTCATGCAAACGTACAAATTTTTGTCCAGCTCTTTTTTATAGATAATCTCGCCACATTTTTCGCACTTGATCCATAACCCATCCGGAAGTTCCTTTTTTTCCTGTGTTTTCAGGCTGGGTATTTGACGTTTGAACCAGGCCATGTTAAGTCTCCAGGTTTATGTGTGATAACGGCTCATTGTGAGCGCATCTTCGTTGTCCGATTCGTAATATTTTTTTCGGCTGCCGACGACACGGTATCCGCATTTTTCGTACAGCGCAATTGCAGCCAGGTTAGACCGGCGGACTTCAAGATGCGACACATGCACGCCGCAGTAATTCCCAATTTCTGTTAAGAGCCAAAAAATTGTTGAAGCAATTCCCTGTTGCCGAAACTCGTTGGCAACGGCTATGTTGTTGATGTGCATTTCATCAATTATATGATAGCACAAGATGTACGTAACAAGGCGGTCACCGATGTATCCGACCAGAGAAATTCGATATTGCGGATCATCGACTTCCAGTTGAAAGGCAATTTTCGGCCAGGCATCCTTGAAACTTGCTTTTTCAATTAGGTATGCAGGGCCAATATCATGCTGCTGAATTGAGCGAACGATCAGTTGTTGACCATTCAATAGCGTAAATGTCACACCGGATTTTATTTGTTCGCGCCAATTCTGAACATCAAAATCAGTGGATTGAAACGGACGTTCCATTAAAAATCTTATCTAACTGTACGTTAAAAATCGATCATGCCGGAAATGAATTGGAATGCGGCCATGTTCGAATGGTTCATGACTTGAAATTTAATGTGAGTGAAATAACTACCGCACTACACATCGGTTTTAAATTAAACTGTGCCGCTTTTTCGCATGAAAATCTTTTAAATAAAACGGTGCCAGTGTATCGATATCATCAACCTCACCGGACTGAAATTTGGGAACCGACAACCGGGCAACAGTCAGGGCGCTGATTATGCTGCCATCGGACGGCGCCATTGTAATTCGTTTCGCTTCCGGTAAATGCTCGTGAAGGGCGGGCATGCCGTACTGGAATACCAAAGCCTCATCAGGTATAAAATCGGCAGCTTCATCCAACTTAATAAGCTGATATTCACTCGTCCGCTGGAGATTTCCATGTTGCATGTGATAAAGTGCTGAGTACGCTTCATCGGACTGAGCTTTAATCCAGCTACAGATGGGGCCGGCGTAATATCGTCCCTGCCAGGCGAATGCGTCGAGTGTGTTGACTGCAACCACCGGTATCGACGGATCAAACGCCAGTCCTTTTACTACCGAAAGTCCGATCCGCAAGCCCGTAAATGATCCTGGCCCAATGGATACGGCAATTCCATCCAGTTCATGGACAGAAAGCCTGGCGTCCTTTAATACCAGCTCAATAATTCCAAGCAAGCGTTCGGCGTGGGCGCGTTTGAGTACGGCACGGTATTCGCTGATAAGGTTGCTATCATCCGTCATAGCAACGCCACATATATCCGTCGCTGTATCAATTGCCAGTAGGTTCACGCAATTTCTCCATGTTGCAGAACGCGCCAATTCCGGCCATTCATAAAATTACCGCGCCCGATTACGCGTATCGAGCGAATCGTTTCTCTGCCAGCTTCAAACTGATGTTCAAGAAAAATGTCAAGTCGGGTAGAGGGCAGAAACGTTATAATCCGTTCCGCCCATTCGATGATACAAATACCGTTGCCATCAAAATATTCTTCATAGCCCAGGCTGAATAAATCTTCGTCCGAGTCAATTCTGTAAACGTCGAAATGATAAATCGGACAACGGCCTTCGTACTCGTTTATTAGCGTGAATGTCGGGCTGGTTACGTCATCATGACAATTCAGACCTTCACAAATTCCGCGGGTTAACTGCGTTTTTCCACTGCCCAAATCGCCGTAAAGCGCTACAATATCACCGCATTCCAGCCATTTCCCTAACTGTCGGCCAAACGCCAGAGTCTCGTCTGCGCTGTATGTAGTCAATTCAACTGTCATTTGGAATTCAGTTTAATGAGCGGTAAAATCATTTCTTCCATGGAAATCCCACCATGCTGAAAACTGTCCCGATAATAATTAAGGTAGTGATGATAATCGGTGGGATAGACGAAATAATAATCTTCTTTGGCGATTAGATAATTTGTATTTATCTTCCGCGCTGGCAATCGATATTCCGATGGGTCGTTGATACTGACCGCCTGTTTGGCATTACATTTAATGTTCTTGCCAAACTTATATCGCAAATTTGTTGACGTTTCCCTGTCACCCAATACCTTGGCGCCGCGCATGCTGCGAATGCTGCCATGGTCGGAGGTAATTACAATCGTGTTACCGAGTTGTGCGATTTTCTGCAGGATTTTCAGCAAAATTGAATGTTCAAACCACGATTCGGTCAACGAACGATAAGCGGCCTCATCGGGAGCGATCTCTTTCAGAACTTCGGAATCGCTGCGGCTGTGTGCCAGAAAATCGACAAAATTGACCACGATAGCGACAAATGGCATTTCTGCATACGAGGTAATATTTTTGTAGGCCATTCGTGTATGTTTCAGATCGAGCAGTTTCAGATATTTAAAGTCGCTTTTTAAGTCGATTTTGAGTCGTTTCAGTTGCTCTGCTAGCAAAATGTCTTCATACTTGTTAAGGCTGTGTTCATCATCACTACCTTCAGACCATAGTTCGGGATAAGACGCCTCCAGATCGCTGGGGTACAAGCCGGAAAAAATTGCATTGCGGGCATACGGCGTCGCTGTCGGCAGAATTGCGTAATAGTGATCGCGCGTAACATGGAACGCATTGTACACGTACGGTTCCATCGTCAGCCATTGATCCAGTCGCAAATTATCGATCACAATAAACACCACGCGTTCGCCATTGTCCAGCAGTGGCCGGATATATCCATCCACCAGATCGGGAGAAAGCATTGGGCGATTCTCTTCACCAGCGAGCCAGTGACGATAATTCGTCTCAATAAACCGGGCGAATTCGGAATTACAGCTTCGTTTCTGATCGAGTAGCGCCTGCCGCAATCCCAATCCCGGGTGCTCGTCCAATTCCACTTCCCATTCGGAGAGTTTGGCGTAGAGCTGTGCCCAATCTTCCCATGAAAGCGGTGAGAGAAGCATTTGCGCAACTTTATTGAATTCGGACGGATAATCCCGGGAGAGTCGTTCGCGTTCGATTTTTTTGCTTTCAAGTATGCGTTTGCAGGTCATTAATATTTGGGATGGATTGACCGGCTTGATGAGATAATCCTGAATTTTTCCACCAATGGCTTCTTCCATGATCATCTCTTCTTCGCTTTTGGTTATCATCACAACCGGCAACGATGGATTAATTTCCTTAATGTGATTCAACGCGGTTAGGCCATCCATGCCTAACAACATTTCATCGAGCAAAATCACATCATAAGGTTGTTCTTTAATGAGAGAAATGGCATCTTCGGCAGTCGTGACCGGTGTGATATCGTATCCCCGCTCTTCAAGAAAGATAATGTGGGGACGTAAAAGTTCGATTTCATCATCGACCCAGAGTATTTTACCTTTGGCATTTGTCATAATTGGTGGTGGCATCGGGGGCAAGCGGTTTTGAAAAGCTCATGATGCCCTGGCGAACTTCCTATTATTTCATAAAATAGTAAATCGAAAAAATACGGATTTTTTTCCCTATTGTCAACTTCTTTTTTCAACCTAAGTTCCTTTCATAGCCGGTTATCCGGGAAGAGAAGCTCGATGGCAGCGGCACAATTTTCCGTTTAGCGTAATTGAATGCTACCAATTGGGTATATCCGGTTCCAACGATTCGCTGGTCAGATACACGGAGCAGTTGATATTCCATCAGGAAGCGGCTGCCCTTTATTTCGCTGATGCGGACACCGACATCCAGGACGTCTCCTAAAAATGCTTCGGCTTTGTAATTTACATGTGATTCAGTCATAATCAGGCCGGCGCCGTCACCAATATCAATTTCTGACAGGTCAAGCTGTTTGAGATAACGTATCCGGGCTTCGTGAAAAAATGCCAGATACCGATCGTTCCCCAGGTGCCCGCCATAATTAATGTCACTTATGCGCACGTCAATACGTGTACTGAATGTGAAGTTTTCCATGATGAATCCTCATTTTTTGTCAGTTTCCGAATCAGGAAGACATGAATTTTTCAGAGCATGTGGTGCGAGTCAATACAATTGTGTTGTGCACTATGCTCTCAGTATTGTGCATTAAAATAAGCGAAAATATATAATAGAATGGAGCGATTCAAAATTGTAGGAGGTAGGTAATAATAAGTGAGACCCCAAACAACATGATTGTGATCGTAAATTATTTTTTCTTGATCAGACTAATTAACCAGAGCAAAATCAGGGCGCCAATTAAGGCAGCTACCAATGAACCAATCAGACCGTTAATTGCCAGATTCAGTAGTCCAAATACCCAGCCGCCAAGTATCGCGCCAACACAGCCGACAATCAGGTTTCCAATAAGACCAAATCCTTTGCCTTTCATAATTCGGCCCGCCAGCCAGCCGACAACAAGACCGATAACGAGAAACAGAATTAAGCTATTGGTTTCCATATTTTCCTCCTTTTGAAAATATAGGCGTTGTCGTTTGGGGTCTATTGTGGAACAATCTTTTTCAATGAACCTGCAGAAATGTTGAATTTTGAATTAAAAAGCTGGTTTGGATTTAATTCAACACTCAAAAATCAATTTTCAAAATTGCTCTTACCTGGATAATTCATAGTAATTCACTAGAGATTTCAGATAGTCTGATTAGTGAACCAGTTTGTTTTTATTGGTACAGAACTGAGTTTCAGAATAGCGATTAATTTAGTCAATAGGAATTTATAGCGTTAAGATTAATTGTAACTATTCAGGTATGGCATGGATTTAAGCGTCGGCTGAGCTTGTCGAAGCCGACAAACAAACAATATTGTGTGGAAATGTTGCCTTCGACAGGCCCAGGCAACGGCATGCTAAATAGTTACAATTAATTTTAAATAAATTTGTGAATAATTCAGGCTTAAAACGTTCCTGTCATGCCGACAACAAAATGTCGGATTTCTGCCATGTTGCGTTCGAATTCGGTGTAATAGTAGTCCAACGCATTATTGGCGCTGACCTGAAATGTTACCGGCCCCAGGTGATACAGCACTCGTAGATTCCAAACTTTTTTAGGTACACGTTCATCGTATTGATATAATTTAACCTTTTCCATCCGGCTGGCATACTGGTATTCTGCTTGAAATTCCCATGCACCAATAACGACGGACGGATTGATGTAAGCAATTACTTTCGGTCGATAGGTGAGTGGTTCACCTGTTGTCAGGTCATTGTGATCCATGATTGTTGTTGTAGCCTGCACTTGTAAGTGATTTTTCAGCCAACTCCCACCGGTCGTAAATTCCAGACCTTCAATTCGAGCGTCCTGAAGATTTTTGAATTGGACGCTCACACGAATATCTCTGCCAAATTCAATTTGACTTTGTTTTAGATCGACTTCTACCAGATTTTTAAAATCGTTACGGAAGGCACCGACTTCTACAAACCAGGTTGGTTTGATGTATTGGCGCCAACCGGCATCCATGGACCAGGCAGTCTCGGCTTGTAAATCCGGATTTGCTTTTATAATGACGCTGCTGCTTTCGAAATTCAGATAGCGTTCGGCAATAGTGGCCGCGCGAAAACCAGTACCCGCAGATGCGCGCAATACAGTGGATTGAAACGGACGGTAGTTAATGCCAAACCGTGGACTGGTCAGGCTTTGTGATAAGCCATTGATAAGTTGGTATCGATCGTACCGAACACCGGGAGTAATCCGCAGTTTTTCATCGAACGCTCTGTATTCGATCTGTCCGAAAACACCGATGGTGTATCCCTTGTGATCACCAAAATATTTAGTGTTACCGGTATCCCACTTAAATTCACTGCCGTAGGTAATGTCGAAATGTGATGTTGGAATCCAGCTTCCGATAATTTCCGAACCTAATCCCCGCGCGGGATTAAAATCAGCGGAATTGATAAACTGATTTCCCATGAGCGACATGATATACGATACACGGAATTGCAGTGAGGCTTTGGGTGATAAAATCCATTTTATGCGTGAATAAATATTGGCCATTTCGATTTTACCGCGACTGTTACGATTGGCCGGGAGCACCTGGAATGGTTTTTTTGAATCGTCCCAGCCGACATAAATGCCGCCTTCATTAAAATTATAAGCGGAAAAGAACATCCATTCAGAACCATTTTTGAAATGCCAGGTGAGTTTGCCGGTGGCGTTCCAGCGTTTAAAATCACCGACTTCCGTATAACCTGTGGATGTATGGCGAGCCACCGAAAAACGATATCCCAACTGTCCAATCTGACGGCTGTGGCTAACATCAACGCGGCCAAATAGTAACGGTGTATTCGTCCATACCCATTCCGGGTAACGCGGTTGGCCATATTCACCGGCGATCACGCGAATAATTGTCTTGCCTTCTTCAGACGGTGGTTTGGTAATGACATTGATAACGCCCCCCAGCGCAGCCGTCCCATACAGCGATGATCCCGCGCCTTTGATAACTTCAATTTGTTCAACATCCAGCACCGGCAATAAATCCCAATTGAACTGTCCGGTGTCGCTCGTCATTACAGGCACACCATCTACCAGCAACAGCGTTCGATTCGCTGCGCCAATAGTAAATCCGGTGGAGCCACGGATGTTAATTTGATCGTGAACGAAATTAACGCCTGGGATTGCCTCCAATGCATCATCGATGCGCAGGGACATACGTTTCTGGATGTCTGGCGCTTGAAGCACGGACAGGCTGTTTGGCGTATTATCAAGCGATTGACGCGTTTTATTGGCAGACACGACCAAAGGATCAAAATCAATAACAGCCTGTTGCAGCTCGAAATTCACTGTTGCCGGTGCTTGTTGCTGTACCAGAACATCGCCTTTTGTCTGTGGATGATGTCCGATCATGCTTGCGCGCAGCGAATATCGTCCAGGCGGTACGTTTACAATCCGGAATTCACCATACAGGTTGCTGCTCGCGCCAAGCACAGTGCCTTCAATCATAATATTAACACCGGGCAAGGTCGTTCCCGACTTTGCGTCGATAACTGTACCAATGATAGTACCGGCAAATGAGCTGGTAGAACATAGCAACATAACAAAAACGCAAGTGTAGCTGAGGCAATTGATAAGCTTTCTATTTAGCATACTAATTTCCGATATCGAAATAATTCTTTTTATTTAAAATTGATCGTATTAAAATCGACAAAAATGTCAACATCATCCCGTGATTCACCGTCGGCAACCCGAATCGTTCCCGGTTGATCAGATGACTGTGGATTTTTGTAAACACCGAGTTCAACCAAATCTGATAGTTTACTGATACTATTGCCGACCCAAAATAACACGATATAATTATATGTTCCGGCATTGACAGCAAGTCTGTACGACGACGAATCCACTCTGATTGGTTGGGCATAATCCACATTCTCGAATGCGATA